>JAKAWN010000023.1 GCA_021827245.1 Acidobacteriota bacterium
ATGAATGAGAATCAGGAACGCTTGCACGCGCCCGAATACAAGGAGTACCTGAAAGCCAACTACGAAGTCTCTAGCGAATTGTCGAAGCTGATCAGCGACTATGTGTCGTACGGCAAGCACAAGGCAAATTACGAGAGGCTTGGATCAGCTCTCGCTGCACCTGGCCACTGAGTGACATGAAGTTTCCCGGTGGCGCGGCGTGAGTTACCGCGCCACCGTACTTGCGTAATATGCTGGGACAGTTACCGCCCGGAGCTATGCATCCTGCAATATTGGGGCTTGTGCTATGCGGTCCGAATTGCCCATCGTACTCCGCTCAAGAACGGCGATTACATACGCAATAATGGAATCCGGCAGCCAGCAGCGCCAGGCTTGTTCCGTAGGCAACACGGACTTGTGGCCAGTCTCACGTGACGGCAGTCACAGCAATTTTTTTGGTGTCGGAAGAGAATGCGCGTAGGTGACCAAGGGTAGTTGAGGATTGGCAAACACAGGCTTGTCTGGCTCAGCCACAGGGTATTCATCCAGGGTGGCTGGGCGAAAAGGAGGGCTTTCCATGAGGTGGAATGCGAAGGCTTGTCTTTCCCTGATTCTGTGCGAGTTGCTGGTTTTCCTTCCTGCATGTCGCAAACGCGCCCAGGTTGGCGCTCCTCCCCCGGCCCGGCCTGAGGAGCTATCGGGCCTTCAAAACGAACTCCAGAAGTCCTACCTGGAGCTTTTTGAAATTTCTCCGAACCTCCGTTATTCAAAGGGGCAGATCGACTCCATGCGGGACTACCTGCAAAAAGGCGAGGAATACTGCGTGGACCAGTTCAAGGGGCATGTGGAGAAATACAAGTCGGAAATGAACGAGGCGCAGGCGGAACTCAAGCGGCGCGGGTCAAGCATTCCTGAGGGCGAACGCCACAACTTGCACTGCAACATCCAGCAACTTCGCGTGCTGGAGAGCCAGGCGACGGTGCTGGCGCAGAATGCGATTCCTGTGGCTTACGACAACCGGCTGGCAAAACTCGACCTGATCGAGAACTGGCCTTCGCAGATTCAACAGATTCAGCAGGACATCGCCAGCGGCGCCTATGAGAATCGGCGGTGGGGAAATGTGAAAGACATCGGATTTCGCGACATCGCTCCCAACCAGCGGGACGACGTCCGGTCCGGCCAGGAAGCCATCAAGCAGATGAAGCAGTCCGGCATGATGCCGCCGGAGGTCAAGGACGAGGCGGTGGTTGACTATGTGAAATCGGTGGGCCAGAAAGTTGCCAAGCATTCCGACCTGCAGGTGCCGCTGAGCATCACTGTACTGAACTCCAAAGAGATCAATGCGTTTGCTCTTCCGGGCGGCTATCTCTTTATTGAGCGCGGGCTGCTGCAGGCGGCCGACGATGAATCCGAGCTTGCGGGAGTGATTGCGCATGAAATCGCACACGTCACGGCCCGGCACTCGCACAAGCTGATGAAGAAGGCCACCATTGCCGGTATCTTCTATCAGGCTGCCCAGATCGCTGCTATTGTTTTCACCGGCGGCGTGGCTGGAATCGGAACATATTATGCTCTCCAGTACGGCTTCTATGGGCTGGGGCTTGTGCTCAGCCTGAACCTGCTGGGCGTCAGCCGCGAGTACGAGCTGCAGGCGGACCAACTGGGGGTTCAGTACACCTGGAACGCCGGATACGATCCCACTGGTTTTATTCGCTTCTTCGACAAGATCGCCACGCAGAAGGGCTATGTGGAAGGCGTAAGCTGGTTTCGCACCCACCCGCCGTTTTATACGCGCATGGTCGATACCGAGCGCGAAATCATGTTCCTGCCCAAAAAGTCCGGCTACGAGGTGAACACGGAAGCCTTTAAGCAGATGAAGAAAGCACTGACGAAGGTTGAGCAGGAGGCCGTGAAAGAGGAAAAGAACAAACCGTCACTCTATGATTTCGCGAGAGAAGAAGGCTGCCCTGCGCCCAAGAAGTTTGAGTTTGAACCGAACCAGCCCATCGAGCAATTGTGCCATTCGCCGAAACTGGTAACTGTGGAGACGCAACCAGAGTAGGCCCTGGATCTGTCAAAATAGACTTTGCGGCGGTGGGTCTTGCGCTCCGAAGAGAGAAGTAGGCTTATTTTTCTGGCGGCGTGCTCGGCCTATTGGAGATATTGCCGCTGCAGTAACGTTCCAGATATTAACGGATCCTCAAACAGGTCTTTACCCCCCTTCTCTTCCCGAGTCTAAAGTATTCTATTCAGGCAAACTCCGAATTGAGAGTTCTTGTTTCCTCCTCCATGATGAGAATACTAATCTCCTTTGCACGCTCGGAGGGGGAACATGAAAGTCGCCACCGCACTGTGTTTTTTGCTCGTCACATGTAACCTTTCTCATGCCGTTGAAAAGCCAAAGGGGTCGCGTTTGACGACGGTGGAGCGCATCGCTGTTTATGCCTCGTCCCAATTTGACGCCGCAACTACCTACCACGCAATCCGCTCTTGCCCGCCGGGATACATCTGCAGAGAAGGAAATCCCTCAATGAGGCCATTTGCCGGCAATGTCTCTATTTTTCCGGTGATGGCAGGTTCAGCGTGGGCCGTGGATTACGTTTCGAGAAAGATTTCCCCAAACCATCCCAAGCTGGCCAGAACGGTACGCTGGATCACCATTGGTGGCCATATGGTGGCAGGATTCCATAACCTTCGACATTGACAAAGAAGAGCTTCGGTGCAAGGGTCGTCCAATCGCCGGACGTTGCCGCGAGAAGCTGTGGGCAGTTGTGTTACTCTTGATGAGAGATAGATGGGGCAGATCATCTGTCGGGCAGATCGTCAACTGCCAATCAAATTCCGGCTTTGGGGAGGGCAAACTGCCCTTATGAGGACGACTGATGCGACTCTCACGGCTTGCACTGATCCTTCTGGTATTCAGCACTGCAACTCTGGCTCGGGCGGAAGTTATTCAATTGAAGAACGGCGATCGATTGTCCGGCTCTTTTCGGCGCCTGCTCGGCGGTAACATTATTTTCAAGACGGATAATCTGGGAACTCTCACGATCCCTGCAGCCGATGTCGCGAGTTTTACCATCCCGGGACCCGTGGTGGTGGTTCTCCAGAACGGCAAGTCGGAGAGCGGTTATTTTTCTCTGACCAATGGCACCTGGCAACTCAAGTCTGGCACACAAACCACAACGTTGAAGTTGGCTGACTTGACGGCGATTTATCCTTACGATGTGTACAACAAGGAGAACCCGAAGGGGCCTCACAAGCCCTGGCAGGATTGGAAGGGGCAGGGGGCTCTCGGGTACGTCCTGCAGGAGTCCAGCCAGAACTCCAAATCGCTTTCAATCAACTTTACGAGCAGCCGCATCGAGCCGACGCTGCCGGGCATGGCGCCCCACCGCGCAACCCATTTTTCCTTCAACATGGCCTACGCTACCGTCACGCAGTCCGGCGTGACAACCAAAGCCAATACGCTGACGTCGGTCTTGCGACAGGACTTTTTTATCGGCGGAAGCGCGCGCAACTATCTTTTCGTTCAGGGCGAGTGGGACCACATCCAGCCGCAGGAATTGACCTTGCGGCAGACCTACGGCGGCGGCCTTGGCCGCGACCTGATCCGGCACCCCAACTTTACGTTCTCCGTTCAGGGGGGCTTGACCTACGTGAGGACTAGTTTCGAGACTGGAGAATTGCGGAACGAGATGGAGGCACTGGCGGGCGAAAAGGTCGTCGCGACCGTTTTCAAACATTTGAGTATCAACCATGAGTTTGATGTTTATCCGAGCCTGACCTCCGCGGGAGATTACCGTTTCAATTCCCTGACCGCGCTGAACGCCCCGATTTCCAAACGGCTCTCTTTCAATATCAGCCTGAATGACCAGTACCTCAGCCGTCCCATTCCGGGCACGCAGGCCAACGTTTTGATCCTCAGCACGGGTTTGGGTGTCAATTTTTGAATTCCTTCAGGACAACGAACGATTCAGCAGCACGAATCGCCGCGCAGTGCTTTTCTGCCTTCCATGCAAATCACCGGAACCGCCACGAGCGCTGCCGCCGGGTCGATCCATCGGACGCGGAAAAAGGCATTCAGGGCCAGCCCGGCGAGGGTGATTGCGGCCAGGTAAGCGCAGGTGGCGGACTGCACCGCATCGGCACCCAATGCCACATTGCCGGTGGTCCTGCCGGCTTTGCGTTTGGCCGAACTGAGCAAGGGCATCACGATCAGCGCGGCAACCGCCACGCCTATGCCCATCCAGCTTGTTTCTGGACGCACATCTCGCCACAGCGCGAAACCAGAGGCGAAGACGATAACCCCTGCCAGAATAAAAAGAAGAATTCCAGCCCAATTGGAGGCGCGGGCCTCACTGAGGGCAAAGCGGGGAACGAACTGCAAAAGCACTACCAGCGCCGACATCAACTCGACGAAACTGTCTGCGCCAAATGCCAATAGCACCGGACTGCGGGCGTGCCAAGCCGCCACCAGCGCAATTACGCACTCGGCCAGCATCCACAGGAGCGTGATCGCCTGCAGGCGCCGGATGTGTCGCTTCATCTTGCCGGACACGGAGCCGCAAGCGCAGCTTTGCACCGGCATTTCTGCCGCCGTTTCCTCCGGATATTTCATCATGGCGAGCCCCTGCACTGTTTTTATACCTGTTCTTGCCTCCTGTCCAGTGCCAGCACCATCAAAAAGAAACTCTCAATGCCCTCTGGGAACTTCGCTAACAATGCAGACTCTGTTCCATGCCCAGCAATGACCCCTGCGGGATGGTTATTTAAACCGCTTCCTGAATTTCAATTCCAGACCGAAAATGCCGTTCTGATCCCGGAAGCCCCGCACGGACATCCGGGGATCGACGGTGAAATCGAACTCGATCACCCGGTACAACGAGTTCGCAGTACTGGTTTGATAAGTCAGAGTCAGTTTTGAAGAGAGTTGCTGTTCGATGGTGAGGACCGGGCCTCCCAGTGTTCCAACCTCGCTAGATGTGGGAGAGAGCTTGATGCGGCTTACTCCGAACAGGCGCTGGATTCTTCCGCTGATCTGGCTGGAAAGCGCCTGCGAAAGCAGACCCGTGCTTGCAGAAGAAAGGGGGCTGGTAGGCTGAGGCGCAAACTCCTCCAAGCGCCTCGAATATCCGAACGCCAGCAGGGAGAGGATGTCTTCAGTGGGCAACGGAGGATCGGAGCGATAGGAGAACTTGATCTGGTCCGGGGGCCCGGAAACCTCCAGGGTCAGATCGTACTTGTCCACCTGGGTGTTCACCTGCAGGTCGAGGATGGGTTCGGTCTGGAACGGATTGCTCATCGAAATGTCACCACGTGTCAGCGTGTAGCGGTTGCCGCGGAAGACCGCCTGGCCGCTGCGCAGGTAGATATTGCCTACGGCCACAGGGTTGGCAAGAGTTCCCTGCAGACGCATGTCGATGTCGGAAACAAGGCGAAGGTTATGGGTTTCAATACGCACGGGGCGGAGAGATGCGAGACGCACGTTGAGGCTGATGCGGGAAGCGTAAGACGATGGCGCACTCGGTGACGGCGGGCCGAGGAGATTGCTGAAGCCGGTTAAGAAATCCACCAGGTTCAGGTTCTCAGGCGCGAAGATATTACGGACTGAGATGTCGCCGCTCAACTGCCCGCGTTCGGTGGTCCCTGCGAGCCTCAGATCGCCGTCCAGAACCGAAGTGAAGTCTGCCGGGTAGCGCACGCGGACTTGTGAAAGTTTAGTCCGGATTTGGTAACGCAAGGCTTCCTGAAGGACCATGAAACCACCAATGTCAACGGTTCCACCGCCGACGGTCCCCTTCAGGGAAGAAATAACGGCCCGTTCACCCTGCAGCCTGATGGTGCCATTCAGGGAGTTCAGACGGAAGGGGAGTTCAGGATAGCCCAGACTCACATCTTTCACCTCGACTGTGCCATTCAGGTCGGGTTCTGCCAGCGTGCCCCTCACGCGCACTTCCATATCGGATTCACCGGTTGCTTGCACACGGCTCTCGACCAGGCTGAGCAGGGTGGCGGCCGCCTTGCCCCTGACGGAGAAATCGAGCGAAGGCGGGTGTCTAAAACGGATCGAGCCGCCGACTTCAAAGTTAGTTGACTCTCCTTGCAGCCGAAACTGCGTGAACTCCAGGCTTTGCTTTGCGTAGCTGACTTCTACAGGAGCTGCGTTGGATAGCTTAAGCGACGGGAAGTTTATGTGTAGCTGTTGGATCCGGCTGTTTCCTACTATCTGGCCCTTTTCCTTGAGGGGGCCGCTGATCGCGAAGGACCCGCTGGCGGAAACTTGAGCCGGCATGGAGTGGCCGGAAAACTCTTCAATCCAGGGATCGGCTCGGAAATCAGAATACTGACCAGAAAGGCGCAACGGCCAGTTGTCGCCCGTTTCCATATTCCCACTCGCCTGAAAATTGCCCGCCTGCCCGCCGCCGCCTTTGACCTGAACACTGATTTGCTGCCCCTGCCATTCGGCATCGCCATGGATGCTTCCGAGTGACTGGCCCTTCCATGAGAGTTGAGTGACATCCAGTGTGGAGTGCACTCGTGCGCTGTCGAAACTTCCTTTGCCGTCCAGATCAAAACTGACAAGGCCGGAGACTTCGCCGTTGCCTTTTGCGCCGAGCTTCTGAGGCGCGAACAGGTAGAGGTGGCCAAGCGGAAAATCCCGGCCATGCAGATTGGCAGAGAAGGTGCGCTGAACCGGGTTAATCTCCATGTCGCCCTCAGCATGCCCCTTTCCCTCGACGAGTTTTATGTCACTCGCCTTCCAGGCGGATTTGCTGGCGAAAATGTTCGCCGAGAGAGAATCGAACGGCAGGCCGGCGAACTTGCCCTTTTGAATAGTGATCTGCCCACGCCCGGAAAAGCTTTCGACTGTGCCCTCGGCCTGCGCCTGACCAGTTAACAGACCTTCCATTGAAGGCTTCAGGTTCAGGGCGGCGCGCAACCCGGCAAGGGGAGTCTCCCGCGCCGTCGCTTGCAACCGAACTGCGCTGTGGGGTTCAAGCTTCCAGTGAACGAGGGAGGCTTCAGCATTCAAGATAAGAGAACTTTTGCCAAGCCTCAGCCGTCCTGACTGGATCCGTACATGTTGCGGCGAAGCGAGAATGCCAGCCTGAATGCTGTCCCAAAGCCATCCGCCGTAAATGAAATTGCCTGCGGAGATTTGACCGCTGATTTCGGGATTAGAAAGCGCTCCCGAAACCGTGCCGGTGAAGACCGCCTGGCTGCGCAGTTTGATTGGCAGCGGATTCTTCGTCTCGATCAGGATTTTCGCCACAGGGCGCCACTCTTCAAAATCCGTGGTCACGAATTTGACCGCGAGGGAAGACCGGATGTTGCCGAACGTTCCCTGGGCCGCCAGACTTGAATGGGGTGTTGAAATCTGAGCATCTTTGATTGTGAGCAGAGCTTTGCGATCCAGAACGAGAGATCCCTGAGCATGGCCGCTGAGAGGAAGCCCTGCCGGCGGCTGTTGCGCAGGAGGAAGCAGTTGGACGTCAAACTGCCCTTGAAGTCCGGACGGTCGTTGCCAATCGGCGTTTACGACGCCGCTGATGACTGCGTGGGGATGGAGAATTCCGATGGAGCCTGCAGAGCCGGGAACAGCGTTTAATAGAGCGCTGAGGTTGAGCTTTTCAATGCGGCTGCGCAGGATGATTCGTGGCGAAGCCTTGGCGAAAGACACGTTGGCTTCGCCATAAGCTCGGCCTTCGAGCCCGGCGAAGATCAAATCGGAAAGCTTCAAGTTGTTGTCGGGGGTCAAATCGTAGTCCGCGGAAAGGCTGACGGGGCCGGGTTTGAATCGGGGCGTTTTCAGCCTCAGCTCACGCAATTGCATGCGGCCTTCCACCGAGAGGCCCTTTTCGCCGTAGCTGCCTTTCCCGTCCATATAGAGATAGCCGCTTTCAAGCGAAGTCGATTTCAGTGCCCGGGAAAGTTTCTGAAGGCCGCCATTGGTTCGGAATTCAAAACTTCCGGCAGGCTGCGGCATCCAGCGAAGAGAACCAGCGAAGTGTCCTCGAAGGCTTTCGATTTGCCAGCTTAGGGCTTGCACTTGCACCTGGTTGCTTGAAAGCGTGAATGAGGTGGCGAACGAAACAGGCGGAAGCGTCCTAGATTTCCAGGTTAAGACCGCCGCGGACGAGGCCATCGTGCCAAGGTAATGATGTTCCTGGCTGATGTGCAGTTCAATGGCCAGGTTACGGGCGGAGGCTCCGAAACGTATGCGTTGATTGTTCCAGTTCAGAGTGGTCTGGCCCAGGTACAGGTGCTTGATTCCCAGGTTGAAGAGATCCGCCAGGCCTTGGCCCTGCCTGGGGGAGACGGTAGTACCGGGCACGTTCGTCGAGCCGTCAGGATAGGTGAGGATGTGGAGGCTGGCCTGCTGCCATTCGAGCCTTCGGAGCAGAAGCCGAAACTCTACCAACGATTCCGGACTGATGTTCACAACAACATTCTTTGCTGAGAAAAGAGGAAGGCTGGAATCCTTTTCAAGCCCATGAATGACCAGCCGCCGGACACTGACTCTAAGGCTGAGAGGTCGAAAGCGCATCCCGTCGATCTCGACTTTTCCGCCGGTAATCTGCGCCAGGCTGTTTTCGATCCGATACTGCAGGATGTGCCGGAACCATGCCGTGCTGGCCGTGCTGATGACGATAGCAGAGAGAACGACCAGGATTCCCGCCGCATAAATCAGCCAGTGAAACACTTTCGGCAATTTCAGATTCGTGAGTTTCACTCAGCCTTTCCTCTCGACTCAGTCCGAATGAATCATCACGCGGTGAGCCGACTTAAGCCGATCGAGCCAATTCTCCAACAGTTGATTCATTTTCTTTTGTACCAGGATTTCCTGGATTTGCTCCCGAACATCATCCAGCGAAGGCGGAGCACCCGAATGGCCTTTGGCGTACTCCGGCACGAAGGTGTTCTTGTAGTAGTCCTCAACTTCGCCCTGATCGGGCAATGCCGCCGGCCGCAGGCGATTGTTGATCATCCGCAGCGTGCGCTGATAAAGCTCCAGGCGCTTCAATACCTGCTGCTCAGTCATCCCAAGCGATTTGAGCGCCGAGCGGTACGCCTCTTCGCTGGAGAATTTCTTTTCCACCTCGCTCAATGTTTCTTCGGCTGTCTTCTTGCCGTTCTTCGATTCCCTCACCGGCGCCCTCAATTGTCCAGTGAGGAGCGTCTGGCTGATGAGCCTGTTCAAGACCGCTTTCCCCTCGGCTTCGCTCGGCGTGCCCTGCGGCGACTTGCCGTTAAGAAACTGCTCGAAGTGGTACTCCTGAATCAGATCGCGCTGCGTAATTGCGTCGTAGCCAACGGAGGCGACTACCTTGTCCAGCGTTTCAGCCTTCGCGGATGCGGGCAGAGAGGCGGTGATCGCGAACAGCAGGCACCCCAGAATTAGAAGCTTTGTCCGATACTCAGAAAATAATTCACGTGTGATAATTGGCGCACCTCCGGACCATTTTGGCCGATGACCTGGAACCGGGTTGGATTTATCGCGTAGCCCACGTCGAAACTCAGCGGCCCGACGGGAGTCTTGTAAAGCAGCCCGGCTCCGACCGCGTGAACCGTATAGTCGAAATCGGTGGGCGAACTCTGCGACACCTTGAACAGGCGCATTTTGCGAATCGTGGAATAGACGTTGCCCATATCATGGAAAAGAACTAACCCCAGGCGGTTCTGCGCGAATGAAAAGCGCAGCTCCAGCGAATTCAAGAAGAGAGCGTTGCCGCCGATCGGATAGCCGGTCTGCGGATCTCGCGGCCCGGCCTGGTTGACCGAGAATCCTCGATGTGAGTTACTCCCGCCCATAAAAAACCGCTCGGGCAGCGGAATTTCATGAGTCAATAATGTCTCCTTTTGTCCGTTCAGTTGCGTAACGGTCACCTGCATGAGGCCACCATACGGAGATTCGACAGCAAAGCGCGTATCTCGCGCAAAGACAAGATGCGGAGTAATGCGGTAATAAGTGGCGTTCTGGGAGGTAAAGCGCAGGAAATTTGACTGGGATCCCAGGCCCGACCAAGAGACGCCCGCATCAACCACGGTATACGAACCCCGAGTTGGATCGATCGGATTGTCCCGATGATCGTTCACGTAGCTCATGGCATACATGCCCACCGTGGCGGGCAGGCTCGCCAGCGGGATCTGGTCCGGAGAGATTCGATTCGACAAGTCCAGCGCCTGAACATTCCGGAAAGAGTATCGTGCCGAAAGGAAAGTTGTCTCGCTCCACCGTTTTTCAAGAACGATGGAGGCCTCTTTGCGCCTCGCTGTAAAGGTCAGGACGTTCCGGCTGGAATCGACGTCGGCGTTGAAGCGGACGCTGATATCGCGCCGCGCCGGGAATTGCGGGACGAAATAGCTGACCTCGGCGCCTTTATCGAGGGTCGAGAGCCTGCCGCGAAAGCTCAAAATCTGGTTGCGCCCGCCAACATTGATGCGCGAGACATCGAGAGAAACCCTGGGGCTGGCTTTCAGTTGGCCTTGCGGTTCGTTGCTGCCCAGGCGCTGCACCTCGAGGCCTCCGCCATACCCCACCGTCCACCGGGGCGCTTCCTCCAGGCTGACCAGAACAGGCTTGTGGGTTTCCTGACTGTCCGGGTTCTGGGGAGCAACCTGGACCTGGTTGAAAAGGCCAAGATCGTAGAGCTTGCGCTGCGACTCGAGGAGGGCGCTCTCATTGAGCGGCTGATTGGGGTGGAATGTGATCTCGCGGCGGACAACTCCTTCCCTTGTGTGCTTATTGCCCAGCAGAACAACCCGCTCAATGATTTCCTGATTTCCGGGCTCGACCTCGTACTTTACATTCACAAGATGGTCTTTGTTTGCAGACGAACTGCTGGCGATGACCCTGGCATTTGAATAGCCTCGATTGGCAAAATAACGGAGAATTGAATCACGATCAGTTTGCTCATTCTGAGGCGAATAAAACTGGCCAGGTTTATTGGCCAGCCGTGACAACAGGATTTTTCGTTGTTCGGCGGTTACCCCTTGCAGGTCGACGTTTCCCACCATCGTCCGCACTCCTTCCTGGACATCGATCGTCACGAAAAGACGTTCAGGCTGATCGCGATAGTAATAGTTGAAATGCGGAATGATTTTGGCGTCCAGAAATCCCTGCGCCTGATAGACGGCCTTGATCGAATTGATGTCGTTGCTAAGCATCTTGCTGCTGAAGGCAGCGCTCTTAAAAGGGAACTGCGCAGGGTGGATTGTCATGACTGAAGCGAGGCGAGTGTCGGATAGGTGAACGTTTCCTTTGAACTGATACCCTTGGAAGCTGCCTTTCCGGCCAAGTTTCACGCTGTAGGTGACTCGCAAGTGGCCGGCTTTCAGGTGTTCTACCGGCCCGACCGTGACGAAAGCCTGCAGGTAGCCCTCCTTCTGATAAAAATCGGCCAGCGCATCGCTTCCCCTTTCGAGGGAAGGCTGATCAATCACCCCGTCCTGATACAAGGGGAGAATATCCCGCAGCTTGCGGCGCGATATTTTCGCGCCGCGCACATGCACCTCGATTACCGGGCCGGCATTACACTCGACATGAATGGTTTCCGTAACTGTCTTGGGGTCGAAGACCCGCTTCTCGATGATAGTATTTGCCTGCAGGTAGCCATGCTTCAGGTAGAAGTCGTGGAGCTTGTATAGGCCCTTTTCGATGTCGGACGAAGTGAGATGCTTGCCCGGACGCCAGTCGGCTACGGACAGCAATTTCGAGGCTGGGTAGGCTGGTTGGCCGGAAAAGACGACTTCATTCAGGAGAGCCTGCTGTCCGGGGATAATCGTCAGCAGGATATCAGCTTCCTGGGTTGCAGGATTGCGCACAATCTTGTTTTGAATCTTGGATTGATAAAATCCATTGTCATGAAGGACGCCCTGAATGTTTTGCTCTGCCGCCGCAAGTTCATCTGTATAGAGCGGATTGCCCAAAGGCAGCCTGGCGGCGGCTACGAGAGTGCTGGAATCAATTGGCTTGGGCGTTCCTGTGACGCGGACAAGCCCGATAAAGTACCTGGCTTTGCCGACAAAGGTCAGGGCGACGCCGCCGGCCACCGGCTCCCCTTCAGCCTGAAGATCGGCAAAGCGACCGGTTGCATAAAGTCTTTTCAGGCTTTCATTCACTTTCCTGGGGTCGAGCGGTTCGCCGACTTGCTGGACGATTTCCTTTTTGAACTGGTAAAGATGGAGTTCAGCGTCGGTCTTCAAGTTGATACGAACGACTGTCTGCCCCCACTCTGGAGGAGTGGCAAAGCTGCGTTGCGGCCAGCAGAGCCACAGAGTGGCCGTCAACAAAACCAGCACGCTGACACTTTTGAAAAATTGGAGGCTACACTGATGGTTTACCGGGCGCTTCTTTCTTGCGTCCGCGTTCCGCGCCGTGCAAGAGTGCCTGCTGCAAAACCCTTTCCAAGAGATCGGTCTTCACTCCCGAACGATTTCTGGTCCTTGCACCACAATTTTATTATATCTTCCATTCCGCGAGCCGTCGAAAGAAGGCGGATTGCGTGTGAAAAACTTCGTCGCGAAGGCAACCAGGATTCCTGCCGGGCTCTCGCCCTTACTATACTGGCTGCTCGTCGAAAAGCAATGGAATCGTGAATCTTCAGGCACGGCGTGCTTCCGTCCGGTCAAGATCTGGTCATCGGACCGATGGCCCAAGCAGTTCTTTGAGCAGGTTAGTGGCGGGGAATCCCTGTCCGAGGTGCTGGCGGAATCCTTCAGCCCAGCGAAAACCGGCGCGCTTTCCCGCCTCGCGAGCCATCTTTCGCATGGTTTGGATTGTTTCAGGAATGCCCTGCTGGGTCTTGAGCCAGACCTGCTGGCTCTCGTGGCAGGATAGCATTTCTTCCTTGCGCTTGAGGGTGGCGCCAATATCGACGGCGAGGCTTGACTCGATTTTGTTTCCCAGAATGTCGCGCCTTCCAAAAGCGTCGGCGTAATAGAGATGCGGGACGCCCCGGAGTGGCGGCGCCGGGTGCCGTGCACCGGTCCTGTAATTGGGAGCTAGCGCTCCAAAACAGGCGCTTTGGCACAAACGGCTCACTGTCTCGTGATCAATCATGTAGTCAACCGGCGAATGCGTCAGCACCAGCGAAGGGCGCGTTTGCCGGACCAGTTCCATCACTTTGTTCAGGTGCGGGCGGTCGTAAAAGATTAGAAGGTCCCTGCTCTTCAGGCAATGAAAGCGGGCCCCGATCGTGCGGGCAGCCCGCGATGCTTCCTGCTGCCGCAGCGCCGCTATTTTCCCCGCAGGAAGAGTTGTGCTTCCGCAGTCCCCGGCTGACAGCGTTGCGATGTGGATTTCGGCGCCGAGCCCGGCAATACGTGCCAGCGTCCCCGCACAAAGGAATTCAGCATCGTCGGGGTGGGCAAACAGCGCCAGGACATTGATGAGATTGGGCATTATGCGGGGGCTCCTTTTTTCTTGCAGGCAGACACACGGATGCTCTGCCGGCAATCAAATAGCTTTTGATTCGCCGCAGCGACTACTCCGCCAGGTTGAAAGAAGCGACCAAACGAGACGTACCCCAGGCAACTTCAATATCACCCTGGTTCTGACGGCCGGTAAGCTTGATGGTCATCTGCTCGACCGAATCGTGACCCTTTTCAACTGTCATGGGCGCTTCCGCGATTTTTGCGCCGGGCTCATATTCGTTGGCGGCCTTATCTGAGACCAGCAGGGTCCAGTTCCCGGGCTCAGTCATTCGGGCCAGCAGTATGTGTTTTCCTTTGTGTACTCGCGTCTTCCCGAAAAGCAGATCGTGGTCAGTATCGATGGTGGTAGGCGCGTTTGCCCCAAGACGCCATATCTGGCCGGGCTTGATCATTTCTAAAGGGTTGCGTCCCTTGAGCATGGGACGGCCATAGTCAATAGAAACATGGGCTGGGCCGACGGTTGCCTCGGCTTTACCCCGGTTGTTTCCTTGCGCGAGGAGAACGGCTGTTCCCAGGCCGAACAGCGCGATGGTGGAAAGGCTGAGGCCGGTGCGTGTGAGGCGCTTCATCGTTGTACCCTCCTTCAATCACGTTTTTCAGGTTCCTTGATGAAGACCTGTTGAGGTTAGATTACCGCTTTTCGGATGATTCAGCTATGGCCTTCGAAATCGCCTCCCGAAGCGTGGCCAGGCTGGTGAACCCTACCCAATGGCCGGCGATCACACCCCGCCGGTTGATGAGGAAGAGAGTGGGATAGATCGAGATGCCGCCATACGCCTGGTTGCTCGCCTGAGTCCAGCTAACGATGGGGAAGGAAATTCCTTCTTGCCTCGCATATTGGCGGCGGGCTTCCTTGCTGACGCCCAGCCCGAGCAAGTCGTCGGCATTAGCCCCGATGACCTCAAAATCCTTCGCTTTATATTCGCGCTGAAGCTGGACGAGAGCCGGCGCCTCTTTCATGCAGGGCGGGCAGCCGGTGAACCAGACGTAGAGGAGGATGACCTTCCCGCTGAGTCCAGCAGAGGTGAGGTGGCCGCCGCTGGCGCCCACCAGGTCGAAGGCCGGAGCCTCTCGTCCTTCCCACCCCGCGAGCTTATGAGTGGCCGCCTGCGCGAATTGAGGGTCATTGCGGATCATTTCGACGTTGACTTTGGTGATTTCGCGGGTCTTCGGATCCTGGGTGATGAATTTCGGCACACGAGGATCTGTTTCCATTACGCGAAGCAGCGTATCGGCTTCTTCCGGGTTGTCAAGGGCAAACTGTTCGGCAATCGTTTTCAGGCTCGGCGGCTTCGAGAACCGCTGCTGATATTGCACGATAAACATCGGAATCCGGAAGAAATCTTTGTAAAGCTTGTTCAGGGCTGCGTGGTCTTCCGGCGTGGTGAAGACGGTGTTGTACAACTCCGTGATTTTGACCGGCTGGCCGGCTTTCAGATGCGCACGGATATATTTCAGGATCTTTGCTTGAGCGCTCGATTGCGCAAACAGGCAGCCAATACTAAGGCTAAAGAGTGCGACCGAAATCAGAATGGACCGAAGTGGCCGTTTCAATGTTCACCTGCCTCGGCTGAAGCCGAAACATTTGAGCTTTCTTCAGCTTTCTTGAACCAGTGCCACTGGTATTCCAGAGAAAAATTCATGTACTTGTCGAGAAAAGGCCATCCATGGCCACCTGGCCGCAAGGCATACACGTGCGGGTAGTTCTCCTTGTTGAGGATCTCATCCAGAATGGCCGCACCCTTTTCAAATCCATAACGGTCATGGGTGCCGGCATCGAAATAAATTCTCAGGCCCTGAAATTTTGCGGGATTTCTGGCAAGCGTAAGCGGGCTGTTTTCCTCCCAGTAAGCCTGGCTGAGCGGTGACCCAAATGCGTGGCTCAGGATGCGCGCGTAAAAGCCCCATCGGCCCGTTGTGGGAATGGGATTAGGAAAGTCCGTCAGCAGCACCGCGCTGTGGGCGGTGACGGTTCCAAACAGGTCCGGATGACTCATCGCAAGATGCAGTGCGCCGTAGCCGCCCATGGAGAGCCCGCTAATCCCCCGTGCTTCCCTGGTTGGAATGGTTCTATAGTGATTGTCGATATAAGGTATGAACTCCTGGATGAAGAAGTCTTCATAGGGGTCCTTGCCGTCTTTCGCGTTGACATAGAACGTGTCGCGAGCATCCGGCATAACAACCAGCATCTGGCCAATCTTCCCCTCGGCGGTCAGCTTATCAAATATCGCCTTGCCGCCACGATCAACCCATCGATGGTCATTGTCGAACAGCCCGTGGAGGAAATAGAGCGTGGGGTAACGTTTAGGTGCAGACGATGCATAGTCAGCCGGGAGATCAATGCAATAACCCACCGGCCGGTTCAGGATTTTGCTGGGGACGGAACTACACTGGACGATGCTTGGCGCGGTGGCGGCGAGCAGTTTGTTGCCGCTTCCCGGGATCCAAGAAAGGATAACGACTCCCACTGCACACACGATGAGGCAGTGCACGCGGGAACTGTTCGAACCACGGTTCTCGACAAAAGAGGGTTTTTTCATTGGTTGCTAATGAGGGGCAGGCGTGCTTGCTTGGGTGTGCTGGCCTTCCACATAGACACTGAATTTGCCATTGCCCGAACTGGCCCCAACGGCGCCACCCTCTCCGGTCGCCCGACCAAAGGCCGAAGCCGTTGCCCCATACGCGCTTCCATGGATGTTTTTCAGCACAGATTTCTTCTGGCTCTTTGCCTGGGAAGTCCCCTTGGAAGAATCCCGCGCGAACGAACCGTCGACCGCGTGGAACTCAATAACAGCCCCATCTGCTTCCGGCCTGGCTCCCCTCAGAATTGATGTTCCTGCCCTTGTCTTGGTTTTCTCCGCTTTGGCGCTTGCTTCTTCGGCTGCCTTTCGGGCTGCTTCAGAGGTGCTGACTAATGTCAGCGACTGAAGCGACAGCTTGTTCGGAGCTTTCGCGGCCTTCAGCCTCGCCGGAGCGGAGAGTTTAGAATTAGAGGTTTTCTTTTTTACTTGTCCTGCAAAGGCAACAGGCAAGAAAAGGAACAAAGTCACGACAAGCGCGATAATGTGCCGGGGCGTTTTGCACATGCCTCTTTCCCACGCATTGTTACCATTCTGCCCGGGATAGAGTGCAGAGTCAAGACGCGCGAGCTTTTCCAGCGGAACTATCGAAAGGCGACGCAAGATTATCCTCACTGTCAAAACGCGGAGAGAACTCCTCGGGCAACATGCGCCAGCCGGCAGGCGTTTTCGCTTCTCGCGCGAATGTTGTGGAAACAGCAACGCGGTTGAGTGCAAGCGTGTTTTGAATCCAGATGATACGCTGCTCCGTGGGTTCGGGACTGCCAAGGGTACCCAGGACGCAGTCGAGCGCCTCGCGATCGGACGGCAGGTACATGGGCACGCGAGCCATAATCGGGTTGAGCGCGGTTCGGGCGTTCATGTATACCTTCGCAAGATCGATCTTGCGGTAAAAACGCTCATGGATGGCGTCCGCCAGGCCGACACCAACGCCGTTCCCGTCGCTTTCGGCCGTCAGGTCGCGCACGTAAATCAGTCCGATTTCAGGCGCTTCAGGCGGTTGCGGACTTACTCCCCGGCCGACAACCTTTGTGTCCATGCCCGTTCCGCTGATGTTCTTTCCCATTTCGTCCACCACCAGCACGTGGCATTTCGGAAAAGGCAGCCGTGGAACCAGGCTTTTTGCAACGGGCAAAGTCGCCTCCTCCATGGCCGCAATCCCCTCGGGCAGCACCGCGCGCACAATCGCAATCTGATGCATTTCGTTTTCGGCAACGGCGAGGCCGCAAAGAATCTTTCGCGTGGAGAGCGTGACCGCGGAGATCGCCCGGATGGCCCGCTCATAGCCAATTTTCCGGCTCCATCGATGAGTTTCGCTTGCTCCGTCACGCTTGCCCAAACCCACGGCTATCATCTTCAGCAGGCCGCTCTCGATGCTTCCGCTGAAGCCGGTGTGCGGCTTGATTCGATTCAGCACCAGGATGCTGTCTGCTTCCCATGCGTTCCGGTCCAGGTGGACCTGCATCCCTTCGGGCGTTTCGCCCACGCGCACGGTGGCCATGTCGGATTTGATTTCTGCACCGACAAATTCCGGAATTACGCCGTACTCTTCAAGAATCAACCGCTGGCCTTCTGCGGTGGCTCCGCCGTGGCTGCCCATGGCCGGAACGACAAAGGGATTGGCGCCGCTGGCCTTCAGCCAGTCGCAGGCCGTCTTGACGATCTCCTTCAGATTGGCAATGCCGCGGCTTCCTGCGGTCACCGCAATGCGGCGGCCGGCGAGGCGTTCGCGCGGAATCGCGAGACCCGTGAGCGCCTGGCGTATCTCGTTCTCGATGTCTGGCAACCCGGGCATGGTGGGCGAAGTCCGTTCGAGAATTCTGAAATTACCAATAGGAATATGACCGTTGCTTGACATGTTGTTCTCTCCAATCTGAGCTTATGGAGGCGAGCCCTTCACGTCAAGCTGAAAACCGGCTCAGGAAAGAAGTTTCTCGGATGCCTGCAGGGAAAGTGCGAGATCAGTTCGGGCTGAATCCCGGGCGAATTTTATGCTGGCGATCATCGTTTCCGGCTGCTTGTTCAGTCCGTGTTTTTTCATTTTCGCTATGGGAGACGAAGGAGCACACTTTTTGCGTGTTTTTTTCCTGTTTGACTATAAAGCCAGCTTGGAAATTTATCCTTTGAGATAGAGACTCGGCTTTCTGGCCGGGGTGGCTGAGGAACCGGGTCGGAATGGTCTGGAGACGGGAGGTGTCATTGCTCGAATCGCCCCCCGCCTCTGCGGCACGAAGACAGCCTGATCTGCCCGCTGATCGAGAAAACCGAACACAACCATACCCCTTAAGCATCTAGCCAATTACTGGATGCGCCTTCAAGAGTTACAAGTTGAGTCGAGACGCGTACAATCTAAGCAACGATTCCTGAAAGGAGACTCGACCGGTGACTCACGAATTGCACGGGGAGGATTCCAAGGCTCAGGGAGGCTCTCCGGAAACTGTCGTGACGGTGAAGGATCCGATCTGCGACATGGATGTGGAGCCCTCCACTGCGGTGGGGAGTTACGAGTATAAAGGAACCACCTACTATTTCTGCTCGGAGCCCTGCCTGGAAAAATTCCGCGCCGCGCCCGAGGACTACGTTGGCCCATCAAAGCCGGCGCCCAAGCCGGCCGAGGCCGTGCCGGGGGCGGATTACACCTGCCCCATGGACCCGGAGGTTCACCAGTCCATGCCGGGCGCGTGCCCGAAGTGCGGCATGGCTCTGGAGCCGACGATGATTGCCGCTCCGAAAACAAGGACTCAGTACGTCTGCCCCATGCATCCCGAAGTGGTGCAGGATGGGCCGGGCTCGTGTCCCAAGTGCGGCATGGCGCTCGAGCCGCGAACGGTAACTCTGGAAGAAGAAGCTAACCCTGAATATGTGGACATGAAGCGCCGCTTCTGGATCAGCGTGGTCCTGACGGCTCCGCTCATGGCCCTTGAAATGTGGCACATGATTTCGGGCCATTCCGTATTCCAAGGCGAGATTGGTTCGTGGATCCAGTTCGTCCTGGCAACGCCGGTTGTGCTTTATTGCGGCTTGCCATTTTTCAAGCGCGGCTGGGCTTCCATTTTGAACAAGAGCCCGAACATGTTCACGCTGATCGGCATTGGCACGGGCACTGCATTTACTTATAGCGTGATTGCGACCGTCGCTCCCGGCATCTTCCCGGCATCCTTCCGTGGTCCGGGCGGCGCGGTCGCGGTTTACTTTGATGCGGCGGCGGGCATCACCACGCTGGTCTTGCTCGGGCAGGTGCTCGAATTGCGCGCCCGCGCGCGGACTTCAAGCGCCATCAAGGCCCTGCTCGGCCTTGCTCCCAAGACGGCGCGAAGGCTTCTCGATGACGGCTCGGAAGAAGATGTGCCGCTCGATCGCGTCAACCCCGGCGACCGGCTGCGCGTCCGGCCGGGAGAAAAGGTCCCGGTGGATGGCGAGGTGCTGGACGGTTCAAGCTTTGTCGATGAGTCGATGATTACCGGTGAGCCGACGCCCGTTGAAAAGACCACAGGCGCGCGCGTCACGGGCGGAACGGTGAACGGGAAGGGAAGCCTGGTGATGCGCGCCGAGCGCGTGGGCAGCGATACGCTGCTGGCGCAGATTGTCCGGATGGTGAGCGAGGCTCAGCGCAGCCGCGCGCCCATCCAGCGCCTGGCCGATGTGGTGGCCGGATACTTTGTTCCGGCGGTGGTGGCGTCGGCCATCATCACTTTCATTGTCTGGTCGATTGTGGGGCCGGCTCCCGCCATGGCCTATGCGCTGGTCAATGCGGTTGCCGTGCTGATTATCGCCTGCCCCTGCGCGCTGGGCCTTGCGACACCGATGTCGATCATGGTGGGCACGGGCCGCGGGGCCACGGCGGGCGTGCTGATCAAGAATGCCGAAAGCCTGGAGGTTATGGAAAAGGTCAACACGATTGTGGTGGACAAGACCGGCACGCTGACGGAAGGCAGGCCACGCCTGGTTTCCGTCGAGCCGATGGAAGGCTGGAGCGAGCAGGAATTGCTGCGCCTCGCCGCCAGCCTCGAACGTGGCAGCGAGCATCCGCTGGCCGAAGCGATTGTAAACGGGGCTCGCGAAAAAGGGATTGATCTGCTGGAGGCGCGCGATTTTCAGTCGGTCACGGGCAAAGGCGTCGTCGGAAAGGTCGATGGCCGCACCGTGGGCCTTGGCAGCAGCCGGCTGGTGGAAGAACAGGGCGCGGACATTGCGAAGTTCGAGCAGCGCGCGGAAGCTCTGCGGCAGGATGGGCAGACGGTGATGTTCGTGGTGGTGGATGGCCGGCCCGCGGGGCTGCTCGGCGTGACGGACCCCATCAAGAAATCGACCACGGAGGCGATCCGGCTTTTGCACGAGGAAGGAATCCGCATTGTGATGCTGACCGGGGACAGCCGCACCACGGCGGAAGCGGTGGCCAAGAAGCTGGGCATCGACGAGGTGGAAGCGGAAGTTCTGCCGCAGCAGAAAGGGGACGTTGTCAAGCGGCTGCAGGGCGAAGGGCGAATCGTCGCCATGGCGGGCGACGGCGTGAACGATGCGCCGGCTCTCGCTCAGGCGCAGGTGGGAATCGCCATGGGCAGCGGCACCGATGTCGCCATCGAAAGCGCCGGCATCACGCTGCTGAAAGGCGACCTGCGCGGCATCGCCAAGGCCCGCAAGCTGAGCCACGGAACCATGCGCAACATCCGCCAGAACCTTTTCTTCGCGTTCGTCTACAATTCGCTGGGCATTCCGCTGGCCGCCGGCGTACTCTATCCGTTTTTCGGCCTGCTGCTCAGCCCGCTGATCGCCAGCGCCGCCATGACCTTCAGCTCGGTCTCGGTGATTTCCAACGCGTTGCGCCTGCGGCGTCTGCCATTGTAAAGCGCCTGTGGCATGGCCCTCTGGGCCATGAACCGATTGCGTGGAGCGCCCATTGTGTCTTCATGGGCGAGACGGCCATGCCACATATGAGGGCCGGCGCTGTAACGTGAGTCACGCCTGATCACATACATCGCAAGAATCGCGACGTATGATGCACCACCTGCGTTGTGAGCAGCGGTAGCCGCGACACTGGTTTGTGTGTCGCGGGCCTTTTGGATGTAGTGGTAGCCACGGTCAGCGATTTTCTGACCGTGGGATTTTGGGTGTCTAGGAAGAACCCACGGCCAACCTGAAACCCGGTTGACCGTGGCTAAAAACGCGATGCGCTATCCGCGTGGGTTTTTTCAGCCGCGATACGACTCCTCTGGCTGACGCATCAGAGCCCTTTGTGTGAGGCTGCGGTCTCCGGAGGGCACCTCCTGCAAGAGCAAATTTGTCATTGCAGGACGAGCATATGTCCCGTCTGCTGTACAATCCATGAGACGGACTTTGGCAGGAACCCGTGGCTTGGCAAGATCGCAGGAGTGTCGGGAGTGTGAAATGAGCCTTTTCGTAAAGGGTAGGCCTGCGACGCAAGGCACTGGGCCACCTCGATGGACTTTGCGCATACCTTTGTGGCTCGCGGACAACGTCCGTGTTGGTGAGTTGGAAAAACTCAGGGTAGGAGACACGACGACGATCAGCATCGCAGGGCGAACCACCACTATTGAAAGGCGCGAGAGTTTCTATGTGTTGAGGATGTCGAATTTCATGTCCGACAGCGCTGCCAACGACATGTGGAGGGATCTAAGTCTTGCATTGGTTCGGCTCTCCGCTCGCACTGGGGCCGCGCTACAGTTCCCGTCTCCACTGGCAGAGATTGCTCGAGAAGGCGATCCAAATTTCAGATTCCGTGACCAATTGCAGGATTCGGATTATCCGCCCGACTGGTCAAAACGCGTGGACGGGACAATAACGGATGGAGGAATATTCCCGCACGATGCGTGTATCCTGCCTGAACATGAACGCATATGGGAATACCCCATTTTCTGGGGCAGGGTTCTCCGAGTCTGCAATCTCGCGCAACTCGATGAGCTCGCGCTAGATTCACGGGGGCTTCGGGCGTGCGCTGATGAAGATTCCATTCGCACAGCGGCGCGAGCGCTATGGGTGGCGTGTGCTCAACCGGATCGTAGGGTCAGATACATACTACTTGTAACAACCCTGGAAATCCTTGCCAGCGATGAAAAACTACCGAACCGGACGGCAGACGTTGAGCGGATCGTCGCACAAATTCGCGTGTATACAAGCGCCAATTCGGACGACCCGCTCGACCATCTCCTGCAGGAACTCTCAAAGAAGTTGCGGCAGATTAGAGCCCCCGGCATGGCTGATAAAATCCGCAGCTTGGTATTAAAGGCCTTTGGCAATCACGACACGGACACCCGCGAATCTAAGGAGTTGACGGGAGAGGTGAACGGTATCCTAAGGAAGCGGGCATTCCTTGCGCACGGTGGCAAATTCCTGAGTCCTCCAACTGCAGACGAAAACGAAAGACTACAAACCATTGTCGCTCGAGCGTTGGACCAAAGACTGAGGGATCTCGCTGGAGGCGGAGTGCCTCAACGTCGGTAGCGACGGCTGGCACAGCAGCCATTAGCACAGAGTCTGTGGGTTTCAGACTCTGAGGCTTTAGGCTGGCTGGCCCAGACGTTTGCATCGTAGCGCCTGCAAATTCCCGCAGCGAGAGGTTCTTGATGCGGCATCGGCCAATCTGCGACGGTGCGGACGGGAGCCCGGAGGGCTCCCCTACCAAACCCAAACGCCACAAACCGGGATCGGCGCGAATTCCGGACGCGCCGCAGGCAGATGGGTAGCCGCGACACTGGTTTTTGTGTCGCGGGTTCTCGATGGCAAAAAGGCCCGCGACGGGGAACGCACCGTCGCGGCTACCATGTTTGCGAAAGAGCATGGATTCATTCGTGCCGTGAGGCAGAGCTGCATTGCCGACGATTCGTAGGGGCGCCCCTTGTGGGCGCCCGGGGCGGGCACCTTGTGGGCGCCCAGGGCGGGCACAAGGCCCGCCCCTACAGGGCCCCGTGATTGCGTCCGCCGGCTGGTGCAGAAGCTAGCCATTGTGACGTCGACGATCTCACGAAGCGAGAGATTCTTGCTACGGTATCGGCCGGGCTGTGACGGTGCGGACGGGAGCCCGGAGGGCTCCCCTACCAAACCCAAACGCCACGAACCGGGATCGGTGCGAATTCCGGACGGGCCGCACGTAGACGGGTAGCCGCGACACTGGTTTTTGTGCCGCGGGTTTTTGATGGCAAAATACCCGCGACGGAAATTGCACCGTCACGGCTACTAGTTACCCGGCGAACAGCCCACGAAGTGGGCGAAAGATTTTAGCCCATGGCGGAAGCCATGGGAAAGCAAGCCGGTGCGAGAATGAAAACAGCCCCGGAGGGGCGAAAGAATGTCAATAATCCCGCCGTTCTTTCGCCCTTCCAGGGCTCTGAAGGAATCTGACGCCAATCGATTCCCACGGCTCACGCCGTGGGCTAAAATCTGTCGGCACTCCGGGCCTTCCATGGCCGCACACATCGCAAGAATCGTGACGTATGCGCTACCCCGGCTACAAAATTCCCGCGCATCGCCCGGACCGCGACAAATGCGCCACGCGTGCGAAATGCCCCCCAAAAGGCCCGCGACGGGGAACCCGCCGTTGCGGCTACCAACTTCATAGAACCTCTGGTTCCCGGCGTGAGCGGGACAGGAGAATGCCAGTGATAAGGAACGTCCAAGCCATGCCAAAGAATACCCCGCCGACGACATCGCTCGGATAATGGATTCCGAGATAAAGACGTGACATACACACTGCCGCGATCAGCGAGAAGGCGACCGCAAATATCGCAAGGCGAGCGCGAGTAGAGTGATAGTGACGGCAGGCTAAAAAAGCCAAGAGCAAGTAGAACGACGTCGCGACCAGGGAGTGGCCGCTTGGATAAGAAGACCCTGAGACTTCCACAAGCCAGGGGACCATCGTGGGGCGCCCCCGGGGAAAGAAGTATTTGAGCGCGTACGCCCAGATTCCGGCGCCGCCTGCGCCCGTCGCCAGATAAATTGCGCCCAAATGATCTCTGCTCAGGAGGAGGAAGAGCAAGCCGATTGAAGTGAAGATGAAGATCAAGGTCAGTGATCCAAGGGCTGTGATTTCCACCGCTGCGCTGTTAAGTGGCGGGACGCGCAGCCTGGACATCGCGACAAGAATGAGCTGGTCCAAATGCCCAACATCGCCTTCTCGCAATTCCCAGGTCAGCTTTATAAACAGGCCGAGAAACAAAGAAGAGCCAGCCAGCCAAAACAGGAGCCGAGCCAAATTGGGCAAGAAGACGCCCACCCGGTTTGATTGCTCATTCATGCTATCCATCCTGCCGGCAAGGTACTGATGTTGCTTTCTGGACGAGATGTCTATTGCAACGCTTTCCATATCATGTTACGTCTTTTCTCCCGAGATGCCGCTGAAAGGCCGCGGGGCTGGAGCGCGAATTTGGACTATAGGGCCAGAAGCCGGCAGAGCCGCAAATTGTAAATGCGCGGCGTGGCGCGCCGGTTGGCTCAGATGCTTGCGCTGTAGCGCCGACGAATTTGCCAAGCGAGAGGTTCTTGCCGCGGAGTCGGCCGGGCCGCGACGGCAGGGACGAGAGCCCGGAGGGCTCCCCTTAAGTAAATCAATTGTGGGTGTCACGACATGGGCCTGCGGCGGTCGTGTGATAAGACCAAAAGCCGCGGACCGCAGATTCGGCGGTCTGCGCTACCACACCAAGCAGCCCACGAAGTGGGCGAGAGAGTTTAGCCCATGGCGCAAGCCTTGGGAAAGCAGGCGGCGATTGGATGAAAACAGCCCGGGAGGGGCGAAAGGGCCGTCATAATTCCCAATCTTCTTTCGCCCTTCCGCCACGCAAAGACCCCTCACCCGCCGTCGTACCTCCGGCACCCTCTCCCCTCGGAGAGGGTTATGGTCAGGGTGTTTACTGCTGGCGCGTCCACCCCCTGAGGGCGAGGGCAGGGATTCATTTGTGCGGGCCGAGGTCCCATGGCTTGCGCCATGGGCTAAAATTTGCCGGCCCTCCGGGCCTCTCATGGCCGCACACATCGCAAAGACCGCGTTGGAGACAGCACCCATGCCAACCCCAGAATCCGGCGGTGAGGACACCGCCGCTACAAAACTGAAGGCCCACGGCACAGAACCGGTGGCGTGGCTACGCGCTGCTTACTGTGCGCGGCCCCTGTCTAACGGTTTGGGGTAGGCGGGCCATTTATCAACCAGCCTGCTGAGGAGCGCGGCGGAGCCGACGGCCGTCGCGGTGAAGGGAAGAACCACAGCTACGGGGAACCAGACACCGGGGTGAAGAAGGAGCGGGTACATGGCCAGCGCGACTCCGGGAGGATGGTAGGCGCGGATCAGGCTCAGGATGCCGAAGGCAACGACGGCAGCGACCACGGCCACGCCCAGCCCGCGGGCAAAGAGGCTGCTCACGGTTCCGACGGAAGCTCCGACGACCGAGCCGGTGATCACCGCGTAGGGTTGAGCAATAGCAGCATCGGAGAGAAGCAGAAGAATGGAGAGCGTTGCTCCAAAAGGCGGGACCAGGTAGAGCCCGATCTTGTTGGCCTCAAGGCCGGCCAGCAGGCCAAACATGCAAGCAATCCAGAGATAGCCCGCCAGGTTGAAAGCGGGCTTTGTGCCCCATGAGCCGACAATTCTGGAAAACGTGTTGCGCATAAGAATCGACAGATTCGATGCTCATCGTATCTGAGAGATATCAAGTGTAAACCAATTCTTGCACGCCGGGTGGCACAACGGCGCCGGCAAAGGCGGCTACCGTGAGGGCTCAACGTTTCGCTAAATGGTGTATGGAGAGGTGAGGCGTCAATTTCGGGATCACAAATTCCTGAAGAAGGTTATTGGCGGCATCGAACCCGATTCCGATCAGGCCGCCTTCAAGCGTCAATCCCAATCCCTTGCGATTTTGCGGTGGGAAGTAGAGGTTGTCGATGCCGCCGGCGGCGAAGTGGCCGAGGATGGCTGAGTAATCCGGCTCCCAGCGTCCATTGTCGCCCTTGCAGATGACCGAACGGGTGATCGCATAGAGAAAGCGCGATCCGAAGCTGCCGTTTCCCTTGTAGAAAAAACGCGGGTCTTGTTTCAGGAGCGAAGGCAGCAGAGCGTCTCCAATGAAGGTGCTGACACCAAGGGTGGCGTAAGCAGCGCCGAATCGCTTGCCGTAGCCCTCCGCGCCCGTCCCGAATCCGCTGTACATGCCCGCCGCCTGCTCACCTCCGGCGAAGGCCGCCGTCAGTCCAAGAGTAAAGGGATTGAAAACTGTTTTCCAGGCGAGCTGGAACTTCTGCTTGGTGTTGAGGGGGACGGCGTGAGGGTGATAGGTGACATAGTAATTGGGAACAAAGCCGAGCACGAGCTGCTTCTCTTCCTGCTGCATCTGGTATTTGGCCATGAAGGCCCGCGAGGGCGTCACCTTGACTTTGGTCACAACCGGCGCCAGCGCCAGCACGATCCGCGGCACGGTGTAAGACTGCCCTGAATGCAGGTTTCCGGAGACGGCCTGCGCCTTGAAATTCGGGGCGTTGATGGTGAGCCGGAAAGGCCCGGGAGCGACGTGGGCAAAGGAGAATTGGCCATCCTGGTTTGTTTCCGTCTGCTGAGCAGTGGGTTGGCTCGGGCTCTTCAGGCTCACGCGGGCTCCAGCGACTCCGACCCCGCTCTGGTCGAAAACGGTTCCGCTAATGTTGCCCGCCGATTGTTGTTCCGGGGCCTGCTGCGACGTCGAAGAAATTCCCGGTAGAGCCGCCGAGCCGGTCTGGGCGCTTGGAACGCCAACCCGGGACTTAGCCGGGCGCGGAAGTCCGCGAGCGGCCATGCCTACGCTGAGCCAGAGGAAAATACCCAAACCGGACATCGGCCCCCACGCGCGCCACAACAACGGTTTGCTTTGCGACCGCCCGACTCTCGAATTCATTCCAACCCTCAAAACCAGCCCCGCCTCCTTCCACGAGAATATGATGCGGCGTCCCGCGGCCGAACCGATATACGGCTGCAGTAGTTGGATGCCTTACTTCTCCGAAGTGGTGCGCCGAGGGAACAACGGGTGCGGGCGGTTTTGAAGAACCGCGAACAGAATCAAAGGGTTACCTTGAATTCAGACACATTGCCAAAAACGCGATGTACGCGCCGCCAGCCGGAGGGCACGAAACCGGCGCCGCGACTACCAGGCCAACAGGGAACGGGGGATGCTTTTTTGTGAGACCAGGGCTTTGTCGAGCCCGGGAGTCAGCGAGAAACGCGCCGGATAGCGGTCCGGCACGAGGAGCAGCTCGACGGAGGGAACTTTCTTCAGAAGCTCGACTGCTCCCTCGATGCCTATGACGAAGAGCGCCGTGGAGAGGGCGTCAGCGGTGACGGCGTTGCCGCACAGAACGGTGACGCTGGCTGTGCCCGTGACGGGATATCCGGTGCGGGGATCGACAATGTGGGAGAAACGCTGGCCGGCGATCTCAACGAAGCGCTCGTAGCTGCCCGAGGTGGCGACGGCCAGGCCGCTGGGCAAGGCAAATTTGGCCAGGATACGCGAACCGTCGAAGGGGTCGCGCACCCCGATCTGCCAGCTACTCCTCCGCGAGGGACGGCCGGCGGCGCGCATGTTGCCGCTGAAGTCGATGAGGAAATCTCGAATGCCTGAGCCCAGGCAATAATCAAAAGCGCGATCGATGGCGTAGCCCTTGCCGATTCCTCCCACATCCACCGCCATGCCCCTCGAGGGGAGAAAGGCCGTGCCATCACCGAGAACCAGCCGGCGGTAATCGACACGCTTGAGAACCTCTCGAATGGATTGATCCGAGGGCGCAGCCGTCGGCACGGGGGCCCCGTTAAATCCCCAGAGGCTCACCAGCGGAGAGGCGGTGGTGTCGAAAGCGCCCGAAGTCAAGTTGCCGAAATGCCGGCCGAAATCGAGCACGCGGTAGGTGTCTTCCGGAATCGCAATGGGCGCCACCCCCGCCATCCTGGAAAGCTCGCTGATGGCGCTGCGGGGCCGGTAGGCGCTCATCGCGCTTTCCAGGCGGTCGAAGATTGCGTGAATGCGTTCCGTGACCGATTCAATGCGTTCAGCATAGTCGGTCCCGAGCGTGACCGTTGCCAGCGTTCCCATGGAACGGAACGACCGGCTAGGAAGTTTAGTGTGGAACAAGCGGGCCGGCAGGCTTGCGGCTCCCCAAGCACGCGCGCGATGAAGTGCGGTTCGAATCGGACCTTTGGAACTCATCCGACTTCCCATCTGCAATTCCCGGCCGCTTTACCCATGTGCATGCAGCGTAGCCGCTTCGTTACAGACATCTGTCCGCACTCATGAGTACCAGGGACGGGAACGGGCTTTGAGGCTGGAGAGCACGTCGATGGCCACGTTGACGTCCTCGACCACCTGGAAATCAAACATTCCCACATTGATGAAGTCGGCGCCGTTTTCAAAGGCGAAGCGAAATCCGTCCCTGGGATGGAAAGCGCCGGCTGCCAGAACCTTGAAGGCAATCCATGGCTTCTTGATGGTTCCCATAACCGCGATGGTCTTTTCCGGGAAGAGGTCGAACATGTTGTCGTGAAACTGGTCGTGATCCGGCTGGTTTGGACCTATCACAGAGAACTCGATGCGATCCTTGAACGGAGTCGCCGACCAGTATTGATCGCTATGGAAGGTTTTGACGTAGTAGTCGGGGTTCAGTCCGGCCTTTTCACATTGGATGGGCACCTCGACGGAGTGCGCACCGATGCCCGCCGGGACGCCCTGGCTCTTGATGTAATCGAGCGCCTTGGCTATTACCTCAAGCTGCGCATTCTTGACGAATGTGTCGCCCTCGACTCCGCGAATATAGAGCGTGGTTCCTCCGTAATCGATGGCCTTGTCGATGACACCCTTCAGGTCCGTCGGTTTGGGTTGTCCCCAGATCTGGACGAGCGTCTGCATTTTAGACGAATTCAGCTCGCGGTATTTGTTGAAGAGAGGCAGCTCGTTGGGGTCGGCGCAAAAGGTGTTGATGCCCGCGCGCTCGGCCAGTTCGAGGGTCTCAAAAACCTTGCGGTCCGAGTTGTAGGCCTTGAAAAGCTGAGGGCCGTAGACCAGATCCCGGGAATGTGAATATCCGCCGATCAGGTTTCCGCCCAGAATAAGCCGGCTGATTTTCAGCTTTCCCAGAGAGCCCTTGGGCAGTTCGCCCTTCAGCTCTTTCAGGCTCAAATCCTGCAGCTTGATGGTGGCGCCGGTGATGGCATGGACCTTTTCCCAATGGTATTTCCTTTGAGCGGCGTATCCAAGTACTCCCAGGACGGGAACGCCAACCAGATTCTCGAGCGTTTTGCGCCGGCTCAGGGAAACTGCGGCAGGCGCCGGGGCGGCATCTTTCGCGACCGCTTTTTTCCGTGATCGCCAACTGCGCCAGAAACGGTCAAGTCCCCACAGGCTGCCTGCGGGGACGGCCAGAAAGACGACCAGGACCAGGAGCTCCACCAGGGTCTTGTTGACGAACAGGTAATGTCCCTCGACGGGGATGCGGTAATCGGTCCGGATCAAAGGCGGCTGGGCCAGATAGTAGAGCCCCAAAAGCACGATCCCAAACACACTGGCGAGACGGGTCAGGCAGCCGAAAATCAAAGCCAGGCCAATCAGGGTCAAACCCCAGGTATTCAGGAAGTCAACCGCGCCCAGCATGCCCGGACTCGATCCCAGCCAATGGAAGAAGTCCGGGAAGAACCCGCGCGACAAGAGAAGATAAGGGGCTGCCGTCCAGTTTGGCGTGAGGAGCTTGGCAAGCCCCTCGTACAAGAGTTGCCACCCGATCACAATGCGCAAGCACAAGAGAACGGCGGCCATCGGTTTCCACATCTGAGCTTTTTCGGAGGTGCCTCCAGTTACTGTTTCAGCCATGGTATTAGTCCCTTCCGTCTGGTGTTCGCCCCATGGGGCATAGATGAACTCCTGGGTCGCCCGCCGGAAACCGGGCGAGATCTTTCTGGTTAACGCAATCAGCTATGCTGCAAGCTACCCCTCAGCATCGCAAGCCGCTGTGATGCGTGTCACGTTTTAGTGTGATGTTTTTATCAGTTTCAATAGACGCCTGGCGAGGAGGGGCGCCTGGCGCGCCTTACGGTGATGCGTGCGGCTTTGCGGACCGGGAGGCGCTGAAACTCAATTCAAGCGGCAGCCGGGGCGGAGATTCGCCGCGCAGAGAATGTGCGTTACCCGATCAACGGGCTTTCAGGACTTGCTCCAGGTGATGGCCGCAGGGTCCTTCCAGACCTCGGATTTGACCTGCATGCCGAAGCCGGGCAGTTCGGGGACGGCCACGGTTCCGCCTTGCGGGACGATGGGATTTTCCAGCATCTTGGGCCAGTCGGATTCGTAGAACCGCTGCACGCTTTCCTGAATCCATACGTTGGGCGAGGCGGTCGTGAGATGCGTGGAAGCGTAAAACAGCAGAGGCCCGCCTGCCGTGTGCGGCGCAATGGGAAGCTGGAAAGCATGGGCAAGGGAGGCGATTTTGATCGCTTCGGTCAATCCGCCGCACCAGGTGACGTCAAACATCACGAATCGCGGCGCTCGTTCCTCCAGGGGTTCCAGAAAGGCCCGTTGGCCCGCCAGGCGCTCGCTGATGGTGAGCGGGAGCGAAGTGGAATCGGCAAGCACGCGGTACTGCGGGAAGTTTTCCGGCAGCAGCATGTCTTCAAGCCACATGGGCTTGTAAGGTTCAAGCGCCCGCGCGATGCGAATGGCGGAAGTGAGGTTCCAATTGGAGTGGAACTCCATCAGGATCTCAATCTCGTCATGAAAGGTGTCGCGCAGTTTGCGCACCGGAGCGAGGGCTTCCTCGATGTCGCTCTCGGTGACGAACTGGTGGCGGTTGCGAGCGGCAGCGCGGTCGAAGGGCCAGATCTTGATGCCGCGCACGCCATGCAGATCGAGCAGCTCGTGCATGATCTTGTCGGGCTCGGTGTTGAAGTCGTACTTGTAAGGGAAGCACGTGTTGTAGACCCTCACGCGCGGGTTGTACTTGCCTCCCAGCAGGCGGTAGACGGGCACTCCGAGGGATTTGCCCAAGAGGTCCCAGAGCGCAAGATCGATGGCGCTGAGCGCGCGCATCTCCGCGCCTCCGGTCACATCAAAGGCGAAACTCCGGTAGAGTTCGGCGTGAATGAGGTTGATGTCCTGGGCGTTGCGCCCCAGAAGAAACTGTGAGCAGACGGAGTGGATGGTCGCAGCCTCGGCTTCATTGCGCGGATAAGTTTCTCCCAGGCCGATGTGGCCGGCATCGGTGTGCAGCCGGACCCACATCCAGTTGGGATGCCACGGCGCCGCAGACGGAGTCTTCCAGTACGTAGTGTCCACGCGCGTGATCTTCATCGATGGCGGCGATCCCATAGCCAGCTTTGGAGCATCCAGCATGGCCGGCACGGCCATGGCCTGCAAAAAAGAACGTCTCTCCATCAGTCAGTCCCCCCTTTTGAGGCTGCGTATTATGACACCCCGACCGGGGATTATCAACCCGATGGATCCGGCAGAACCACAGCAGAGAATCAGGAGTTCGGAATGGCAAAACAGCGTATTCAGGGTACGGGTTCTGGGTTATCACTGCTGTCTGGCTACTTCTGATGTGGACCGTGTAGCGAACGCGCGGATGCCGGCGGCGAGCTTTTGCTGCAATGATTCGGAACTGGCGCGAGCGACGGCCGGGGCATAACCGCCGAGCAGTATCGAGGCCGAAGCTGCCGCTGACCTGACCATGAATCGCCGGCGTCCCATGGCTGGCATCGTGCAGCCCTTTCGGTCGCCATCGCGCATAAGGGTTCTTCCGTAAAATTTCTCAACGTTAGTGGGCACCCGGCTTGTGCCCGGAGGCATCAAATCTATCATCTTGATGGATCGACGTCCATGGTGGTGGCGCTCGAGTTGTGGTGCGGTTTGGGATCACTCGAACCTGCGAGGACCTGGCCGCGTGCCCAAGCGGCCGCCACTGGGAAAGAGAGGGATCTGGTCCCGGGATAACTTCCGAACCGGCGATGGTGCGCCCGGAGGTTGCCTGGCGGCAGGTGCGAGTTGGCAAGGACCATGAATGGCGGCGGATTACGAGTCTTGTCTGCCAGCCATAGTGGCTCTATGAAAGCTGAAAAGCAGCGGAATAAAGCGTCGCGTTGGTCCGACGCGTTGCTGCGTCACCTTGTCAACAAGCTCTTTCAAGGTATAAATTCAATCGAACGCTGAGTGGGGGCTCAAAGGCCATCGACAGCGCGCAATTCATACGAGGAGTCTGCTATGCAGAGTCGCATTCTTGGCACTACCATGCCGGTACTTGAAGTCACGCTCGACCCCAACGAGACCGTCGTTTCCGAGTCGGGTGAACTTTCCTGGATGACGAGTTCCATCCAGATGACGACGCACACCCAATATGGCGGGGGCGGCGCAATCTTTGGCGTTCTGAAGCGCGTGGTGGGCGGCGGTTCGCTGTTCATGACGCAGTATCAGGCCATCAGCGCTCCGGGAACGGTTTCCTTCGCCACAAAACTGCCGGGGCATATTGTGCCGGTGGAAGTTGACGCATCAAACGAATACATGATTCACCGGCACGGTTTTTTGTGCGGGACGCCGGAGATTCAGATCAGCGTCGGCTTTCAGCAATCGCTGGGAGCAGGAATTTTCGGCGGCGAGGGCTTTCTGCTGCAGCGCGTCAGCGGCAGAGGGACTGCATGGATTGAGCTTTCGGGCGAGCTGGTTTTGAAGGAACTGGAGCCTGGCGAAAATCTGAGAGTGCATCCAGGACACGTCGGCGCGTTCGAGGCGGGCGTTTCCTTCGAGATCACTACCGTGCCGGGAATCAAGAACATGATTTTTGGCGGTGACGGAGTTTTTCTGGCGTCGCTGACGGGGCCGGGAAGAATCTGGCTGCAAACTCTGCCCATATCCCGGCTGGCGCAAGAGCTCATGGAGTACATGCCCTCGCAAACCAGCGAAGCAGCCGAGGGAGGCGTCGTTGGAGGCATCATGGGCTCGCTTCTGAATAATTGAAAAATCGAAAGATCACGCTGCCGGCCTCCATCTGCCAGAAGTAAGGTTGCCGGGTGCCAACACCCGGCTCCTGTCTACTCAAACGAGCGGTAATTTCCGGGAAACTTGCTCGTCAGGGGCCGCTGAGCGCCACACGCGCGGTCAGCGCTGCCTTCATTAGCTAAGAGATGTTGTCCTTGCCGGACACGGACCGGTTCTTCTCATCGCGGAGTGTTGCGGTTAACCGTACACGTTGTGAAGAACGCGAGGTGTGTACCAGCCAGGGTGGGTCGCCCGCGAAGGGAATCGGACGGGACGCCTCAGTTCTCAACTCTGTGGACGGCAGATGTCCCAAGCCAGACCATCTGAGTAAAAGGGACGAAAATAATGGGCTCCTGCACGTCAGCAGGGAATCCCGGAAGCGAAGCACCCTCCGCCATCGCGAGCCACAGTCCCTGCGTTTCTTCTCCGCGAACTTCCGCCTTAAGCACGTTGTTGTCGGTGAGCTTGATGGTTACGTGCCTTCTCCTCATCTCCATGTGCATAGCATTTCTCCTATGTTAATAGCGTTCCTGTGCGATCAGTTCTGGCATGTGCCACGGGTGTGCAGCGATTCCTGCCGGTATCGCAGGTGGCGTATCATACATCGCGCTTTTTGTGATCTGCGCGATCACCATGCGATGTCCCGGGAGCTAGCAGGTTGCTGAAAAAAGCTGTAGCGGCGGCTTTACGCCGCCAGCCCGTGCTGAAAGCAATAGGCTTATGGCGGGATGAACCCGCTGCTACACCCCGTCTAATGTGTTTTTCAGCAACCTGCAAGTAAATTAGCACAGACTGGCGTGCGAAGGACGCTGATACAGCAGCGCTCGAAGCATCTCCTGCCATTGCATTGAGGAACGGCGGGCGATATGCTATCAGCCGTTTTGGATGGGGAAGTCATCATAAACAGTCATGTGGAGGAGGCCTTATGGAACGCCGCAAGTTTTTAAGCATGGGATTGACAGCGGCCGCAGCACCAGCGCTGGCGGCTGTGGGAGTGCCGCGCGTGGCATCGGCAGCTCCCGCGCAGGGACAAGGACCGATTACGCCTGTGTCCCGGCGGGCTGATATTTTCCTTTCGCATCGCCTGGGAACGGACCACGCCGAAGCCGTTTCCGTGATGGACATGAACGGCGACGGCAAACTGGACATCGTGAGCGGAGCCTACTGGTATGAAAATCCCG
>JAKAWN010000392.1 GCA_021827245.1 Acidobacteriota bacterium
TCTTCTGGGCGGCGAGGGGCGCGAATGTTGGTATGACAATCTGGCGACCGCCGTGGCCGAACACGACGGCACTCTGATCCGCTTCAACCCTCGCTTCCTGGCCTTCGCCCGCCAGTATGATTTCTATCCGCGTGCCTGTAATCCCGCTGCCGGCTGGGAGAAGGGCAAGGTAGAACGCGGGGGCGTCGGCTATGTGCGCCCAAACTTCTGGCCAATGCGGCACTTCACGGACCTCTCCGATGTCAATCGCCAGGCGCGAGAGTGGTTAAATGAAGTCGCCAACCAGCGCCTGCGCCGCGAAACCCGCCAGCGGCCTTCCGACCGCTTCCGCCCTGACTGCTAGCGCCCTCTCCCCACTCTGACTCCCGATTATCGCGACACCGCCGAAGCACTCGTCCACAAGGACCTTCGCCTGCACTTCGACGGCAACCGCTACTGCGCCCCTGCCCATCTCGTCGGTCAGCGCCTGATCGTCAAGGCCGATGCGTCCTCGGTCACGCTCTATCACCAGGATCGAGAAATCGTTCGTTACCCGCGTTGCTGGCAAAGCGGCCAAACTCTCGGCGCCGAGCGTTTCGAAAAGAACTGCTCGCTCATCGGGCCGCGGCTCAGCGCTCCCAGGCCCAGCAACGCTTGATCGCCTGGCTCGCCGGCGTCTGCCCGATCGAAACCCTCGAAGCCTTCCTGCGCGGCTTGGCGGACTCCGACCGCTCACTCGCTCGCCAGATTACCGAACTCCTCCAGCTCATCCGGCAATACGGTCCCGAAGGGGTGTCCGGCGCGCTCCAGAAGGCTTTCGCCGCGCACGCCTTCGGAGCCGATTACGTCGCCAACCTCCTGCGCCAGCAACTCTCGTCTCGCGATCCTCAGCCTCCTTTGCAGCTCCGGGACCCGGAACTCAACTTTAAGCTCTGGATCGTTCTGGACCATTGGTCTTGCCAGTTGAGAACCGATGAAATCGGACAGCTTCACAAACGACATAGTTTCAGCTTCAGCTCGAAGCCGGCCGATTTTGGCGTAAAGCTCGTCCCGCTTGTCGCCGCGCTCCCGGAAGATTTGCTCAGCCTTGGCATAGAGGGGCGCGGCGCGAAAGGAGTTGGAAAGGAAAGCAAAGTGATTTGCTTCGGCAAGAATGGCCTTCGGGTCGTTAGAGGTGAAATTTTGATTTGAACTCGGCCTTTTTTGCCGCCATCGCAAAATCACCCAAACTCCGGCGATGCCCGCTGCGACACATAGCATCGTCGCGAGTACGGAGGCCCGAAACCGCTGATGTCCTTCGCCGAACATGGCACTACCCTGCGAATGCCATTATCTCTCCGGTTGCCGCAGTGTTGACAGCTTTCGTGTTGAGTTCATCCCCTGCGAACTTGAGGATTCGTTTCTAACAGGGGTGGCCCTTGCCGGGTGTAGCCCAATACGATCAGGTAAAGCTCATGCGGCCAAGCTCACTCGGGGCACATGAATAACATCAGTGAGCAACTTGTTTCCGTCTAACCGCTTGCAAAATAAGGAGATCGTTTAAATGCTTGCTCGTGAATCCAGCCTGCGCACGGAAATTTGACAGGAATCAGGTTCCGCCGGAGCATAACATCTGACGCGGCTCTCCCGATGCCGACGCTGAAGAGCTCGCGCGGGTGGAAATGAATGCCGCACCTTATAGATTGGTCCGAGCAGCGCCCATGGCAATTGAGAGGGCAGCAAATGAGCGGATCCATTGACAACGCTAACATTCGGTTGGCTGCAGAACAAGAAAAGCAAGCAAACCCAAGAGTCGGTCGGAGAGACTTTAAAACTACTGCCCATTTTGCCTGACGACCCGTTCGATCCGTGGAATTCCTTGCTTGACCATAGAAACAGACCGAGTGATTACCACATGAGCCAGCTTCTGACGGTAGATGAAGTGGCGATGCTGCTGAATGTACCAAGGAAATGGGTATATAGGCGTGTCGGATTGAAACCCCCTGACGGCATACCCCACGTGAAAGTAGGAAAATACTTGCGGTTCCGAGAAGCTGACGTTCGGGATTTCGTAGAACGATTGCGCAGGAACTAGGAGAGCGGTATATTGCAAGTCCAGCAGCCAGCTGAGGGCCGAATCAACACCGCAATTTCATTGATTGCGGAGGAGAAAATGATTCGGCGCTATCGGCGCTATCAGAACGGAAGTGTAAGGAAGAAAAATGGCAACTATGTCTTGCGCTACAGGGAAGATTTCATCAAACCGGACGGGACCCGGGGGAGGCAGCAGAAAAGCGCGATCCTTGGTCCCATCTCTGCCTTCCGGGGCAAAAAAGATGCCCGGCGGGCAGCCGACGAGATCATGTGCGAGCTCAACCGGAACGCCCCCAAGCCGCAGGCCAGCATTACGCTGGGGGAATTCTGGGATCTGCATTTCAAGCCGAACATCGTCGAGAAAATGAAGCATAACACGCAGGCAATGTACGAAGACCGATGGCGTAAGCAAATCGCTCCAGCCTTATCCAGAGAGCGAATGCGCGACATTACAGCCCTCGATCTGGACCGATTCATGGCCCAGCTTCAATGGCAAGGGTATTCGTGGCAGACCCGCATTCACAACCGTAACGTCATTTCCAAAATGTACAGCACGGCACAGAAGTGGAAGTGGCTTGGGGAGAACCCTGCTAAGTGGGCGGACGTCGGACAGCGGAAGATTGTTCGCAAACAGCGGGCCTTGTCGGTCGAGGAAGTTCAGCTCCTCGCTGAGCACCTCTCTGAGCCGGCTCGTACTGCGTTCATTTTAGCTGTCACGACGGGCCTACGGATCGGGGAAATCCTTCGGCTGCAAGTCGAGGATGTTGATTTGGCCTGCGCGGCGATCAATGTACAGCGATCCATCAGCCGGGGGCACGTCGATACCACCAAGACGGAGGGGAGCAACCGGCAGGTTCCCATTCCGCCCACACTGATGGGGGTTTTGATCGCACACTCGAGGAACGTCAGGCCGTTGCCCGGAGTCAGTCCGAACAAGACGCTCGTGGCGAACTGGCTCTTCCGGAGCGCGGTCGGCACTCCACTTTCCGATCGCAATCTGATCAATCGTCAGATCTATCCTGTTAGCAAGGCACTCGGCATCCCTCATTTCTCTTGGCACTCACTGCGACACACCTTTTCCACGCTGGGAGGAAACGATGGGACGATTCCAACTTTAGTGATGAAGCAACTTCTTGGTCACTCCAAACTGAGCACAACTGAGAAGTACATGCACGAACTCAGGGGCCAGCAGCGTGAAGCGATGACCAAGATCGAGGACCTGATTTGGTTCCCAAAGGATAAGGCAAGTGGAGCAAGGACCGCAAATCCGACTCAGTTTGTGGCCCAATGTGGCCCAGGTCTACATACTCCAAAGAAGCAGAGAGATGTATCTGCTTGTTGCGTGTCAGGTTAGCTGGCGGGGACGACGGGACTCGAACCCGCGACCTCATGCGTGACAGCAACCCGGCTAATTTTCATACCTCTCACCCATTCCCATACGTTTCATGGCCTTACACCAATTCGGGGCTTCTGCTTTCGCTCAAAGCATAACCCCTTTTGGCCCTTTTAGTTCGATTTTTGGAACAGTTTTGGTACAGCGGTTGGACCGGCCACCTTGTTGAGATTTCGTAAGTCAGTTCAGATGGACGATGATGAGCCCAGATATGAGTTCTGGCTCCCCCGCCCACAAAGTCATGAGCCCAACCAGAAACGGGGATGTGATGGAATCTGCGGCACGAGTGGCTCTCTGAGAACGTTTCACGAAGTATCGGTTAGGGCTATTGGGGGTCGAAAAGGGGTTTGTTTGGCATCGTCCCGTAACACAAAAGGTATTTGTTTACCGCATGAAATCGCCGCGTAAGCGTTGGCGGGCATCGCGCACCAGGGATAGAGGTAGATGTCCTTGACGGCTTGACCCTGAGCTTTATTCTCCCGGTCCATTCGCCCGCGCCCGGAGGTTTGCCCCACATGGATCCAGTTAGCGGCACGGTAGCAGGTTCCGCGACAACGCCTGGCATCCACCAGGGTTTCCAGCAGCAGGGGACGGACTGCGTAGCGGCGCTCCCAATCCCGGGGCAATTGCCGGGCGGTGCGCGACAGGATTTTGCTTGCCAGTCCCTTCACCCGGACCCAAGGCAGAATCAGAAATCGGCTCTGGTTAACGATCGCTTGCAGATTGCGCTACCGCTGCTGGTCGCTCCAGCCGATCCAGGCGTCCCGGGCCTGCATCTTCCAGGCCGGCGAAGTCCAGAGCAGACCAGCCAGTTCGCGGCCGTGATGCCGCACCCAGTAACGCAGGTTAGCACCGAACGGCACGGGGCAGCCCAGATAGTGATAACGTTCCGTGGATTCGCGCCACCGGCGGCTCTCGGTCTCGCTTTCCACCAAGACGAGTTCCAGGGGTTCGCACTCCGAAGCGGTGCCTTCCAGCGGTGCGGGTTGGAAATCGGCTCGAGATACGTCGGGCCGACGCGACCCCCGGCCGCCCAGCTTGCGCAGCGCGGGAAGCATCAGGAATCCCTCGCCGGCCAGCCGATCCAGCAGTTGCCGGCACTCATGATTCTTCAGCTTGCCGTTAGGCCGCTTCCAGTCCAGCAGTTCGCACAGGGTGCGCGCGATCTCCGTCACCCCCAGGGCGCAACACTCGGCCGCGACTTGGCGCATCAACGCCAACTTGTCGCCCCGGAACGTGCGTCCGCAAAAGGTCACCGGTTCGCGCATGAGGGAAGGGGAGGGCGAAGCTCAATCCGTGCCGGGCACCAGATCAAGGGTCACAGCCTGGGGGGTGCGCAACAACCCGGCCAGGCGCACAAACGCATCCTTGCCCTGCTGCCAGCAGGTGCGCAGCACACTCACCAGCACCTGCTGCGTCCGCGCGCCTTGCCAGGTCCGATTGCCGCCTCACATCCAGGCCGGGACAATACAGGAAGGTGAACAGCCATGGCCGCTCGTGTTCGAGATGACGCCTCAGCCGCCGGTTAGCCGGATTCCGGCAACGGCTCTCTAGACGCCGGTCCAGTTCGGCCTCCAGCCTGCCGGTGGCGACTCTCAGCCCGTGCTCGGAGACTGCGCCTTGCGCATAACGGTCCCGCAAGACGAGGCTGGCCAGCAGCAGATGCTGCACCGCCTGGGACAAGGCAGACGCCGCCGGAGAAAGGATCTGCGCCATCTCCCGGCAGCGGGTCAGCAGATGATTCAGACAACTTTGATGGAAGGCGAGCCGGAACCGGTAGTAGGGCGCCCAGCCGTCATGCACCAGAAACCCGTCGTAGACGGCGCCGAGAAGCACCCGCGACTGCTCGTAACCTCGTCCGGGCAGAATCGCATACACGCTCACCTGGGCGCTCACCGCTACATGCAGCCACTGCAGCGGCCCGCCGACTTTCCAGCCCGTCTCGTCCACCGTGTTCACGGGCGCCCGTCGCGGCTGACTTGCAACCCGAAGCCATGGACCAGCGCCTGTTGCGTATGTCCCAGCGACAGCCCCATCTGCTTGTTCAGGATGGCCGCCAGCGTCAGCGCCTCCGGCCCCACCTGCACCGCCGCCACGCCCACGGCGTCGGAGGTCTGCAGGCGATGACCTCCTTGCACCCGGCGATGGGAGTCTTGGCAGCAGCCCACCGCGATGTCGAAGCGGCGCACGACCGTCTGCCGCACGATGTCTTCCTGATACTGCGTTTCGCAAGCTTCCGGTTCCACCTCGCCGCCAGAGTGCGGACATCGTTCCGGCAGGGGAACCGCGATCCGCTCATCGACACGAGGTGGAACGGGACGGCACGCCGGTCGGCCGTAATCCCGGCCCGGCTTGCGGCCGGGCCGCTTGGGGTGGCATTTGGGCTTTCCGCGCGAATGCGGAGCAGCCTGCCGCTTGCTAGCCCGCAGCGCTGCTTCCAGTTCCTTCCGCAGGCGCTCGATCTGCTTTCGTAGTTGGTCGTTTTCGCGCTGCGCGCGGTGCAGGTCTTGCTTGGGAACGAATTCGAGATCTCTTGCCGAATCGCTCCCTTCAGACGCATCTTCCTTTTTGTGATAGAGGGAATTTCCTGTGGAACTGTTTGGGATGAGGGCAGTTATGTGTTTCGCGGGGCGTAGTGCCCCCTGACTACATGGCCGGAAGGGTGACGCCGAGGGCTTGGAGAATTTCGCTCTGGCGAGCGTCCGGCTGCGGCAGTTTGGTCGCCGTCGTTTTTTCATCGACCGGATAATGCGGTAGTGCGGCATAAAGTGTGTAAAGGGATCGGAAAGGAGAGGCGGCTGAGGGCTCGGGAAGTGATATAAATCTTTTGCTGGAAAATTCAATCACTCAGGAGGACAACCGCCGTGTTGAATATTACC
>JAKAWN010000393.1 GCA_021827245.1 Acidobacteriota bacterium
AATTGCCATGACCAGTAATCCGACGGCCGAGTGCCTCGCCTGGCAGGTGACCGAAGCCTTCCCGTGGGACGAAGCACCGGGCAAGTGCGTCGTCTGCGGCCGCCGCGCGACCGAGTGAGCCTGTTTGGCCCCAGCCTACTGAACGGCCGCATTTATGTTGCGCGCTCACTCGGTCGCGGCTTGGCGACCGTTAGAAGATTCAGTTGCGGTGCGTCGCCGACGGCCTGCTTGGCACCCCACCGGCCTTAACGCCAGGCAGCCCGGCCGGATACGCACGGCTTAAGTCAGAGTGACCGGGCGCACTGGATCGCTGCCGTCCCAGGAGGCCGAGGCGAGATACATACGCGTAAAGTTGGCTGCCTGCGTCGGCGTCAGCTCCACGATTTCGAGCATCCCTGGAAGAACCGCGGTCGTGTCCAGGTAAACGATACGGCAGTCCTCTAACTGGTCAGAGAACACCACTTCGAATCCGCGCGATCGGTACTGGTCGAGATCGGCGTCGAAATTGACACTTGTTATGGCATAGTGATGGAAGCCGTATCCGCGCTTGGCGATGGTCTCCTTAAAGACGGAAGGCACGTCGTTGAGTTGCTGGATGAGTTCAATCATCACGTGACCCGAAAACCCCATGGCCAGCGTCAGCTCGAGTTTTGTCGGCTGTCCTCGATAGCGGGCCGCCGATGGCTTGAACGGCCCCAGCACAAACCAGGGGCCTATCTTGAGCAGCGCGCCGTAGTCCTTCATCGCCTGCTCGATATTTTCCACGGTGTAGGCATACTGAAATACCGCGCCGGGCGGCTGGCCGTGATTCAACTGCGTCATGGTTCAATCTTCCATTTTGAGCATCGGGGTCGCGGCAGCCGAATGGCTGCTCGCGTGTTTTCACTCCCCGCTGACACAGTCTTGCGCTATTGTCAAACGTCACGCATCCGCAGACCATGGCCAGACACCGGGGAGATCTTTAGGGAGGGCATATCTGGCGGTGGTCTCGTCGCTGCCGCTATTATTCACCGGGTACAAACCGTTGACACGCCAGCCGCTCCGAACATTGAGCAATTGTCAAATGTTGTGGATCGACCGGTCATGATCAGGCGGCCTCCCTTGGTTGCCGCTCGGCCGGGCCAACGTCGGTAGCGAGGGCGGACGGATATGGAAAGCCGAGGTATTACGCGAGGCGCTCACGGTGCGCTCGGGCAACCGGGTCGATCCGGTCCTGGGCTACCGATGCAACCGCGTACTGCGTGTGGTCCTTGCCGGTGCCGACGGTGCGCAGAACTTTCGCGGCTTTGCCACCGCCAATTCGTCCCAAGCCTTTGGACACGGTGGCGCTGGCGGGCAAACCGGATGGGCCGATCCAGCGAGCGGCATCTCCTTTACCTATGTGACCAACGGTTGCGACCGCAACTTCCTGCGCCAGGCGCGGCGCACGATCGAGCTCTCCACGCTGGCCGTCCAAGCGCTCGCCAGTGGTCGATGATTTCAACCTGAATCCGACGTCAAAGCCCGACCGAGCAGCTCGACATTAGTGCATCATCGCGCCCACTCCAGGTTCTGGCGCGAACCATAAGGGCGGCGGATAAAGGTTGCCCTCGTTGAATTCCCTGAGTCCCTGGCAGTTGATGAGGGTTGAAAGGTTTTCCTTAGCCGCCGCATCGTAGCTGCGTTGCAAGGCAGCGCGTAAATCTTCCGGGCTGCGGACGTACTCGCCGCGCGCGCCGAACAACTCCGCCATCCTGTCGTAGCGGAGATTTTCCTGGAACATATAAACGTGTTGGGAGCGGGGCGTATCGCTGCCGAGAACGTAGGTACCCCAGCAGTTGTTATTGTACACAATGCAGATCACCGGAAGCTTATACTTGGAACAGGTATCCAGTTCAAACAGGCTGAATGCCATGCCGGCATCTCCTGCGATTACCACTACAGGTGCGCCCTGGTAAGAAGCCTGAGGACCGATGCCTCGTTGTACCGCGGCAGCTGCTCCCATGCCCATAGCCAACTCAGGACCCATCGGTCCGAACTGGTAGACGACTGGTATTTCCTGCCCGGGCCGATTGGCCCGCAGCCAAGGCATGGCGCAGAAGCCAATCATATTGCCGCCCCAAACGGTAACGGTCTGTCTGGGGTCTATTTTGCCTTTGTACAGGAAGTCATGGACTTCCTTGCACAGCACAAACGGATGCAGAGTATTGGTGTCGCGAGTGTATTTGAGAAACCGACCGTAAAGCGCCATTTGCTTCTGGTCGCGCCGCTGCTTCGCGGCTGCCAGTTCGCTGACCCAACCGTCACGCTTTTTCGGCGCAAGCCCGCTGGCCAGCGCCTCCAGGAACAGCCTCTCGTCGCTAACGACTCCAAGATCCACGGGCCAGTTTCTGCCTATTTCTTCCTGAATTGGGTGAACGCGTATAGTTTTCACCCCTACTGGCAGTGTGTACTCGCCCACCGACGGCATCTGGTATTGGCCCACGAAAATCGCCAGATCTGCTTTCATCAAAGCTTCGTTGGACATGCTTCCCGAGAGCCGGTGCTCATCCGGAAAGTTCCCGCGCACCGGGCCGGAGCCGACCACCGCCATTTCATGGTTTTCTACAGCCTGCATCAGGGCGTCCCAGCCCTTGCGAAGGAAGACCCCATGTCCTGCGATGAGCACCGGACGCTCGGCCCTGGTGAGCATGCCGGCCACCTGCTCCATTTCTTTCGAGCCGGGACAGGCGCGGGAGTCGCTCCGGTACCTTTCCCTGCCGAAGTAACATTCGAGTTCGGCGGGGTCTTTAAATCGCGCCTGGGCGACCTCAGCGGGAAAGTCCAAGTGAACCACACCCGGCACACCCGACTTTAAGTTGCGGAAGGCATACGAACCATATTCATATATCCGGCTTGGTACAGTGATTCGCTTGCCATACTTTTTGATAGTTTCGGTCAGCGGTTGCTGGTACATGAACTGGATGAACCTCTGATTGTCCTCAGCCACAATCTGCGTGTTGCTGGCCAGCACCAGGAGGGGGGTTTTGGCTGCATTCGCAGTGGCGATATTCATAATCATGTGAGTCAGTCCCGGACCCTCGGTACCCGAGCAGGCTACAACCTCGCCGGTTACACGGCTGAAGGCATCCGCGGCTGAGCACATCGAGCCTTCGGTCCGTCCCCCATAACAGGGAATCCCGACCTGGGCAATCTCATTGATAATGAAGTAGTTGCCGGCGGCGCAAAACAAGGCGGCAAGCTCTTCGTCTTTGCATAGATTGGCAAAGACCTGGGCGCCAGTAATTCCCTGCGGGCCGAATTCCGCGCGACGGGCAGGTGCGGCCAAGGATTCACTGATGGCTTTGGAAACTCGTAGCGAGGGATCTTTGGCCTCTTCGCTGGCGCGGGCGCGGGCGGCGGCGTTTGTGGGCAGCGTAGTGGCTTCAGGAACTTTGTAAGGTCCAAATTCGCGCTCCGAACTGTTAGCCATTGCCTCCTCCGAAATTAACTTCGTGTGTAATCGGAAATGCCCTTCTTACCCCGTGGTTGAGCTCAAGTTCAGCACAAATCCACGCCGCAAGCTAAGGGATGAAAGCGTCTGCCACCGCCGGAGCTCGAAGCGAGCGGCGACGTGGCTTGGGCCGCGCTGAAACCCCGATTTATCCCATCGGCAGCCGATTGGGAAGATACCTCGCCATTCGCCTTGTGCGCGCCGCCCTGAGTTGCAAGCTGCCGTCCCGCCCGGCTATTTCGCCGGCACCGGCAGCGCCGCGATTCTTCCCAGCATGCCGGCAAACAGCCGCGGGGATCCGGGCAGGTCAGTACCGACCAGCAGGATTCCTGGCGATCGCTCCAGTGCGCGCCTGAGCGCACGCTCCATCCGTGCTCCCAAGTCGGCGCCCTCTTGCACCCAGACCTCGACACCTTCAGGGATTCAGAGAAAATCTGCGTGGATTTCCTCGACAGACTCGGGGCACGCCTATCGTCGCAAAGAATGCCCGCTCGGAGTGAGACCCTCTCAAATTCTTACGACGAGCTTGCCCTTATTAGACCCATCGAAATTCTTGTTGATTGACCGCGGAGCGTTCTCGAGGCCTTCGATCACTTCCACGCGATACTTGAGCTTGCCCTCGGCATGCCACCTTCTGAGATCGGCCATAGCCTCATTGACCGACTCAGCTCGATCCAAATAGTCGAGAAGGATAAACCCTTCTATACGAGCACGCCTGTCAAGAACATTAATAAAATTAGCAGGGCCGGGCACCGGTTCGGACTTGTTATATTGCGCGATTAGGCCACAAAGAACGATCCGCGCCCTGAGGTTGATGCGATCCAGTACAGCATCCAGTATTTCACCTCCTACGTTTTCGAAGTAAACGTCGATTCCCTTGGGGCAATGCTTCTTCAGACCCTCAAGAACGGTATCGGTCTTATAGTTGATCGCGGCATCGAATCCGAGTTCATTTGTTATCCAATCGCATTTCTCCTCACTGCCTGCAATTCCAACTACGCGGCAGCCTTTTATTTTTCCAATCTGCCCTGCCAGTGACCCGACGGCACCCGCCGCCGCCGAGACAACCAGTGTCTCACGCGGCTTCGGCTTCCCTATATCCAGCAGGGCGAAGTATGCCGTCAATCCAATGTGCCCGTAGAGGCCGAAATATGCCGTCAATGGGATGGACGGGTCCCTTGGCAGCGTGGTCAGAACGGTGCCGTCCGAAAGCGCATAGTCCTGCCATCCGAGCGGTCCCTGAACGAGGGTCCCCTGTTCAAACCTGGCATTGCGAGAAAGCTCGACCACGCCGATGGTGAAACCGCGCATCACTTCACCAAGCGCAACGGGAGCGACGTAGGCGTCGCGCGATGCCCATGCACGGATTGCGGGATCGAGAGACAAGTAAATGTTGTGGACGAGGATTTCACCTTCGCTTGGAGTAGGAATCGGACCTTCTTTCCATTCAAAGTCCGATTCCTTAAGCAGGCCCACAGGACGAGCGGCAAGGCGCCACTGCCTGTTAACCATGGATGCGTTTTCGCGTTTGTCCGTCGTCTTACTCATATGATCCGCCTGCGGCGGTTGAGTTTCACACATAAGCGAACACTGACGAAATTCGTCCTCGCTCGTCCACCGGCTGCGCCGCGGGGCCGGTCGAACGCCGCCTCTAAGCCTCCGTTTCCGGGTTTTCCCCGTTGGCAGATTCGGCACGGTTGAGCGTCAGGTGCGCGGCGTTGTTTCTGATTTCGTGCAGCAGCGTGGAACATTTCATGCTCTCCCTTTTTCCGCACGTTCTCTTACTTGGCGACGGCTATCAGCTGAGGACCCGCATTATTCGCAGGCGATGACGCGATCAGGTCGGAGCGGCTGTCGCCTGTTTTCGAAAAGCGATCACTTGCTCGATGATCTTATCGGCAAATTGCTCATCATTGATGTGGTTTGGAAGCACCACCACGGGCACGTCTTTGGGGATTAGCCTTTTCAGGTGTTCGGCAAACACGGGCGGCAGTGACGGGTCGTGCAAGGGGCCTTGTTCGCTGTCATAAGCGGAGAAGCCGAGCAACGGCACGAAGAACGCCACGGGTCCCTTCGCCTCTTTAATAAGCCCAGCCATGTGCTCAGCCACACGCTCGAAATCATCCGCATCCGCCCGCACTGATGTTAATACCGGGTTGTGGACGTGATAACGGCGGCCCGGAAAGCGGCCTCTTGCATCTTCAATCGGGCCGGCACCGACGAAATCGATGTTTCCTGGCACAAAAATCGTCGCCACGCCCTTCCCGAGTGCTGCCTTGCACCGGTCGGGCCCCGCGTCGCTGATGCCCCGGTTGAGAAGGTCGCTTACCTCGCGCAGCGACAGGTCCAGGACGACGGAGACATCCTGCTCCCTCACGATCTCCTCCATCGCAGCCCCTCCAATCCCCAGCGTGTGGAAAACCATTACCTCAAATCCCTTCTGTTCCAGGGCTTTGCGAATCCTGACGGAGCATTTATCAATGGTGCCAAGTGTCGACATTGCAACAAGAGGTTTATCCGAGGCCGCATAAGGTTCATGTCCATGAGCCATGCCGGCAATCGCCCTGGCGCCATTCTCAAAGACCCGCCGTGTAACGGTGTTGAGGCCCGCAATATCGCAAACTGAGTTGATCATGACGATGTCCTTCGTGCCAACAAACGGTCCAGCCATGCCCAGGGGGACCGTCGAAATCATCACCTTCGGCAAGCCAAAGGGAAAGGCCCGCATCACAGCCGTAGCCGCCGCGGTTCCTAAGGACCCTCCCACACCAATGATACCGCTCAGCCCAACCCGTTCGTGCAGATCTCGCGCGCACTTAATGGCACCTTCAACCATAATCGCCGAACACT
>JAKAWN010000024.1 GCA_021827245.1 Acidobacteriota bacterium
GCAGAGCCTGCCTCCGCTTCACCAGCCGGGGACCATCTTGCAGGAAAAGCCGTTTGCAGTACAATCGAATTCCAGCGAACGGCAGGCAGTGTCTTAACTGTTTGTCTCAGCCCAGGGGACAACCCCAGCCCGCGCTCTAAAAGTCAAGCCTGGCCAGCTGTTGAGGACCATTCCTTAGATTGAGCTTCTCCTGAGAGGGCTTGGTGATCAAATTCAGACCTCTATATTCAGTCTTTTATCTCATGCCCCACGGTCTTAATGCCATGCGCTGAAAAAACCTCAGGATGGCCTTACCAGGATATTTACGTTGGATCATAGGCTTGGTGAAGCACCCTCAGATGTGGCGTCGCATTAACATGACACCACACAACACAGCAGCGGGCCCTGTGTTCGTCGCTGCAGCCGCTGCAGCGACTCTGCCGAAACAGACCGTTGCGGAGCACTGGTGATATGCGTCCTGACGCGCGCCGACCACAACTTGCGAAAATCCAGAAATGGTGCGCGGAGGTCGTCACGACCAGTCGACCACAGCCTTGACCACGCCGGCTTCTCGATGAAGCCACGCTGGAAAACGCTGGGACATGAGGGTGGGGGGAGCGAACTCGGTGGGCCACGCCCCGACATCGATCTGCCCACTTTCCATCGACTGGATCACGCGATGGTGCTCGGCCGGAGTGCTATTGCGGCTCGACAGGATGGTGGCCTCGCGGCGGTGGATGTCCGGGTCGAACAACGAAACGTGGTCGTTGATCAGGCCAACGAAGATCAACCTGCCGCCCTGCTGGAGCAGGTGAATGGATTGCTCCATGGAGCTCCGGTCGCCGGTGCAGTCGAATACCAAGGTCGACGGAGCTTCCTGCCGGGCTTCCTCATGGGAAGGATAATAGCGTTTCAAGCCAAAGTGCTTGGCCGCGAATGCGAGCCGCTCCGGAATCCTCTCCACCACGGCGATATCGGCCCCGGCCAGCCGCAGAAACTCCATCACCGACAGCCCGATGGGCCCGGCGCCTGCGACGATCGCTCGCTCGCCCGACTGCGCCGCCGCGCGCCCCACAGCGTGAATGCCGACGCCAAGCGTCTCCACCAGCGGAAGCTGCTCCGGCGGAAGCTTCTCGCACTTGTACAACTGCTTCGCCTGCAACAGAATGCGGTCGCGCATACCGCCATCGGTATGGACACCAATAACGGACATCTTCGAGCAGCAGTTCGTCCGCCCGGCTAAGCAGGCCGCGCACTCGCCGCATGTCGTGTACGGATTCACAGCACAACGGTCGCCAGCCTTGAAGTCGCCGACGTCATCACCGGCCTCCACAACTTCCACCGCAAGCTCATGCCCCAGAATGCGGGGATATGTGAAAAACGGTTGCGTGCCTTCGAAAGCATGGAGATCGGTGCCGCAGACGCCGACCGTCAATACCCTCGCTAACACTTCACCTCGTCCCGGCGTGCCCGGCTGCGCGGTTTCGGTCAGCGTGAACTGGCCCGGCTGTTCCAGTATGATTGTCTTCATGTGATCTAACCTCCAATTGTATTAGCCGAAACTCCCTTTTTCGATTCTTAGCCGACCGTCAGCATATGGTAGACCGCGCCCACTCGGCGCAAATGGGACGATAACGAAGTCGAACACACAGGGTCCCATAACGATAGCAAGACCGTGACTAGGGCTCCTCCTGCTCAAGCCTCCAGTGAAAGCCACTTGTGCGCGCCTTCTAGAGCATATCAAATCCCTCGACGCCTGGCTCTTTGACATGAACGCCCTTTCCGCGGAACTGGGCCGCCAAAGAAAGAGAACCCAGCGGTAGGTTTCCGGAAGGAATCCTAGTACTCGTATGGCACCGCGCAAGAAACAGCTGCGGACCCTGTGTTCGTCGCTGCAGCGGCTGCAGTGATTCTACGAATACTTAAAGCTTCCGGGCGCTGATGATATGTACCCAGACGCGTGCCGACTACAACTTACGACCACCCAGAAACGTGTCGCAGCACGCCGCGCCCATTGGGACCAGCCGACTGCGTGATTTTCCGTTACCTGTACACGACACCGACCAGTCTCCGAAAAGCCGACATACAGCCATCTGACAACAAGGGGAGGAGAGGAATGCCGGGACTCGCAAGATACTATCCAAATGGTTGAGCGCTCGACCACAATCAATGTCGGTCAATGTCCCAATCTCTGCCAGCACGAAAATGAACTCCAGTTGCTCTCAATGCACTGTTACTGGTAGCACCAAATTCGCCATCGCCGCGTTGAACTTCGCCGGCTCCTCGAATGGCGGCTCGTGGGCCGACTCTTCGAACCATATGAGCTGCTTGGATGGCGCGCGCAGCGCGTCAAAATACGCCACGCTGGTTTCGGGAGCAATGACACGATCGTGCCGGCCGACAAAGAAAAACACCGGCATGGCAAGCGCCGGCGCGGCCCTGACGAGATTGAGCGCCGAAACTTCATCCCACATGGCGTAAGTAGAAAATAAAGTGCCGTGAAATATGTTTGGCAGGTCCCATAGCGAGGACTCCGGTCCACCGATGATGATCTGCGAAAATCTCCACATGGACATGCCACGGACGAAGCCGACAAAACGGGTCAGCCATTTGCACTGCACCATCACTTTTTCCGCTGCGTGCGGCGGGGGCCCAATGGCGCGAAGGTCCCGTAGGGCTTTGCGGTTCCGACGGCGCTCGGCTTCGGCCAGCGTGAACTCGTAACAGAGATCCTCACTCGCCAGCCAATCGCCAATTTGCCCCGCGCCGACATAGGCTGCGATCTTTTCCGGGAAGCGTGCGGCATAGAGGACGCCAAGCGCAGAGCCCCATGAATGCCCATAGAGCGTGACTTTGTCCTTGCTGAACCGTTTGCGCGTCGCATCAACCAGTTCGTTGAGATCGGCGATGAACTGCTCGACTGTCATGGAATCTTTGGGAATCTTGCGATCAAATGACTTATCGGTACCGCGTTGCACCCAGTAGACAACCGTGAAGCTTTGTTCAAGCACCGCATTAAAGTGCCGGAAAAGACGCATCTCCGCGAAGCCTGGGCCGCCATGCAGAAGAATTAAGACCGGGTTGTCGATGCTCTGACCACGAATCATCACCCACTGATCGAACCCACCCAGGCGAAGATAGACAATCTCAGCAATACTGCCCGGAACGGGATCGCCGTTAGGCGCACGAAATGGCGGAGTTTTCCCGAGATGTTTCATGGCGCTCCCGGAAGTTTAGCAGGGAATGCACAGATGTTCGTCTGAAACAGCACGACCGCCGTTTCCGGAGCAGTCTCTATCCCCAATTGGCCGTGGCGCCGACGGCGGGTTGATGACGAGCCACTCGGAACTTTGAGAAGAGTGGTCAAGTTGCCGTCAAACGGTCTTTCCGCGGACCTGGCCCACCAGGGTAGCAGAACCCAGCGATAGGATTCAGGAAGGGTCACAATATTCGGCGCCACGATCTGGAAGTACCGCGACACCAAGTTACAGGGCGGGACCGACTGCAAATGGAAAACCCCGCTTTTGGAAGTTCTGCAATCGCTGCAGCGCCTGCAGCGATTCTGCCGAAAGACACCGCTTCCGAGCCCTGTGAAATGTGCCCAGACGCGTCCCGACTACAACTTTCGACTGTCCAGAAGATGTCTTAGGCTGAGATCCCGCAAGACTGGCGTTACGCTTTGTCTTACATGACGCTACGCTCCAAGCTTGAGTCGTTCAAGGGCTGGGAGCAGATGCCGGCAAGTGCGCTTGGGGGAAGTAGAACAACCTAACGCTCGGTTTAATGCACCGTATAGATGGATGGTGTCACAAAAAACATGACACCATCCAGAATTGGCTCTTGTCCCTTTGTTCGTTATGTCAAGTGGTTGTGCACGGAAAGTTTCTTTTTACATGGCTTGTCTACGCTCCTGGAGCGGTCAGCATCGTGAAATCGCGTTTAGGCGAATGGAGGTGCATTTGGCGAACTGACACCAGAATCAGCGGAGCGCTCCCTCTTCGTGACACCACGTAAAATGACACCATCCATCCATAGAATGCATGCCCGAAAGCGTATTCAAAAGTGCTGACTTATCTGGTTTCCCAGAGAGCCGGGGGCTTACCGCGCGTCGGGCCTGGCGTGGACCACCCGTTAAGGTCTGTGCAGACTCCTGCAGCGCTGCAGGGGCTGCAGCTATCCTGCAGGCAGACAATGATTCCCAACGCTACCGGTTTCGGTCCGCGAGCATGTTGCGAACGTTCGAGAGAAACGGACAGGCCCCAATCCCATCGACCGCTTGGTGGCAGATGCTTCCGGCAGGACTGCCACGCATCAATGCCCTATGGATGCTGGCGCTGTGGCAGGTCGGCGGGGGAGGACGGGGCTATTTCTCCTTCGGCAGGAAGTCGCCAGCATGGAGTCGCCGGACAAGGGGTGGAGCGGCTTGCGCTGGGAATGGACCCCAGTGGTTGCCATGGATTCCGCAAAGAAGGTCCGGCCGATAACTTACCCGAAGCCGGCACGATATCCCCGGGATGTGAGGCCGCCCTATTCTCCCGAAGGGTGCCAACACCAGGCATGTGGCAACCTTCGTAGCTTTTTCGACCAAAGTTAGCGACCTCCGAGCAGGTACATAGCGCCGCAAGCGGGGGTTGTTGGATTTCCCACCTGGCCCACTGCAGGGACTGCAGCCAGATTCCGGATTCCGAATGGCCCCCGGGGAGCAGGGTGCCCCCACATGATCCGGCGAGAGCGTTATGAAGCATTGGTTTTTCTAGCAAGAGGTTGTCTGGGTTCAACCTCGGCGGGCTCTCCCAGCAGAAAAATTTGAAAAAGTACTTCACGCGACACCATCCTTGACATATCCCCAACAGCTAGGGGATAATGTGAAGCCATGAATAACCAACACTTGGACGAAATCCGCGAAGCGGCCCGACTCCTTGGCAAAATGGGTGGGACAAAGACTCTGGAAAGATACGGACGCGATCAGCTGAAACGCTGGGGGGAGCGTGGTGCTGAATACGGCAAGTTAGGCGGCCGGCCACCGAAACCCTGGGATCAGCTCAGTGAGGGTGGGAAATACGCTCGAATGCGCCGGGAAGCGAAGTTGGGTCAGAGAGGGTAATGACATGGTGTATATGCGGGTCAAGTGCGAGGTCCGCGGAACATGTAACAAGAAAGGGCCCCATGGTACATGCACAAAATGCGGAAAGCGCTCTATAGGCGGCTTTTGGTGGCATCGGTTCAGATTCGGGGGAAGGATCATCCATGAATCAAGCCACAGCAGGAGCAAGACAGTGGCACTTCAAGCTGAAAGAGAACGTCGTCGTCAGCTTGAGGAGACCCGGAACGGAATAAAAAAGCGCGCCTTGCCGCCCACTTTTGAAAAAGCCAGCGCTTCATGGATTGAATTGAAGCGTCCTCACCTTGCGCCCCGTAGTGTGGCGATCGAAAAGCAGAACCTCAAGCATTTGCACCCAGTGTTCGGCCCGACGCTCATTTGTGACATCACAGCCCAAAGCGTAAGCCGCTACCAACAGTCCAGACTTTCCGACGGTGCATCCCCAAAAACGATCAACCTTGAAATCGGCACTCTTCGGGCCGTCCTTCGCCGCTACAGATTATGGTCAAACCTTCAGTTGGACGTGAAAATGCTCCCGACGCGAGATGACATCGGGCAGGCCATCACCCATGAACAAGAAAAGAGCCTCTTGGAAGAGTGCAATAAGAGCCGTTCGCGGTCCCTCTATCCTGCTGTTGTACTGGCGCTTTCAACCGCGATGCGGTACTCAGAAATTCGCCTGCTCAAGTGGAGGCAGGTTGACTTCATGGGTAAACGGGTATGGGTAGGTGCCAGCAAAACGGAATACGGTGAAGGTAGGCCAATTCCTATGAACGAGCGGGTCTTTCAAGTCATAAGCATGTGGGCTGAAACGTTCCCAAAGCGTCTGCCGACGCATTATGTTTTCCCCGCTGAGAAATACGGAGCCGCCGGGAATGAATTCAAGCCTTGCGTCCACTCGACCGACCCCACGAATCCCATAGGAGATTGGAAAGAGGCTTGGGAAGCTGCCCGCAAACGAGCCGGCGTGTCATGTCGTTTTCACGATCTTCGCCATACCGCGTGTACGCGGATGCTCGAATCAGGAACACCGCTTTCCGTTGTGGCTACTATCATGGGTTGGAGTCCTTCTACGACCGTGAGGATGTCACGCCGCTACGGTCACATTGGTCAGGCTGCGCAGGCAGAGGCGGTGAAGGCTCTAAATGGCGCCGCCTTTTTTGGGGGTGTGCACCAAAATGGTAACCAAAATTCTGGCGAGAGGAAGGCTGACGACGTAACTGCTTGAAAAGATTGGCTCCTCGGGCAGGACTCGAACCTGCAACCCTTCGGTTAACAGCCGAATGCTCTACCATTGAGCTACCGAGGAGTGTGCAACTGCAACTTATGTCGGTCGCAGCCGGAACCTCAGTTTATAACATGGCCCTTAGATTCCCGTCAATGAGGGGGAAGGCGGACAGGGAATGACCCGGGAGACTACACTGAGTACAGAGACACGATTCCCCTGGCCGGAGTGGTGGCCCCGCCCTGAACTCTGAACATCGCATCCTGAACCCGACTGTCATGGGAACGGCTTCGAAGTTTGCCGGAGGAGTAAGGCAGCACCCGCCAGGAGGAAGGAAAGCTGTCAGGCTTTCTTTTGTTCTTCAGTTTTTTCCACCGGCTTGTCGATCCCGCCCTTGATGGCGTCCTTAAATTCCCTGATGCCTTTTCCTAATCCCCGGCCAAGATCGGGCAACTTGCCTGGCCCGAAAATGATCAGGACGATCAGAAGAATAAAGAACAGATGGGTTGGTTGAAGCAAACCTTCCATTTGAAACTCCTTTTGACGCGGATACGCTTCCAGGGACTACCATGTCAATTATAGCCCATGCAGCCCCAGAACCCAATTAAGATTTATTTTTCGGGAACACCATATGTCCTGCCCTGGTTCCGTGCTTGCGGCAGTAATCCTGGTGGAGTGCTGCGTAACTCGCTGTAATGTAATCCCTTTTCTCGTATCCCAGGCGGCGGGCCACCCTGTCGATCCATTCTTCGGGTCCTTCCAGCTCGACGTACTGGCCAATCGGCGTCTCGTCATACAGAAGTTGCGGTTGATCCACTGACTTCCGATGCTTCTTTTCCGCATATGCCGTACGGTATTTCTCATAGCGAAAACTTGAATGCAGGCCTAATGCTTCAAGAACCTGCCGAGCCCCGGCTTCGTCCTTGACTTCCGTTTCGATCTCGGGTCGGATCTTATAGGAACCGGAGGCTTGCGGCGGTCCTTTGAAAGTCAGGAGATGGCGATTTCGCTCCGTTCGCAGTCGCAGCAGTGAGCGGGATCGGCGCAAGCGCGAGTTGCGGAAATCAAATACGGCGTTGCTCTCAAAGTGCCGCCGCTCAACAACCACGAACCCGCACTCTGCGAGCCGCCGCTTCAGGACGCGCGGGTTTTCAACTCTCAGCTTGATTTCAATTTCGCGGGGAGACTTCATGCGACATCGTAGGGATCGGAGCAGGTCAAGATTCGCGTGCGATGATAAAATCCGGCAGGGACATCAGCGCGTCCTTGTAAATCGAGTCTGGGAAAATGCCCAGGCATCTTTTTGCCTCCTCGGCAAACTCTTTTGCTCTGTCGTGCGCTGTATCCAGAGCCCCGTACCGTTCCACCAGTTCCAGTATCTCCGAAAACGACACATTCTCGAATCCGCCGTCCTGGAAGACACGCATAATCTTCTGTGCTTCCTCGGGCGAGCACTTGAGCAGGAGATAGATGAGCGGCAGCGTCACCTTGCCCTCGCGCAGATCGTTGCCGACAGGCTTGCCGAGCTTCTCCTCGGATGAAGTAAAATCCAAAACATCATCAATCAATTGGAAGGCCAGTCCGAGATTGATGCCGTAGGAGGCCAGGAGGCTCTCTTCTTCCTCCGGCCGGTCGGCAAGCAGCGCTCCGGTGCGGAGGCAGGCCGAAAACAGGCAGGCCGTCTTGCGATATGTGAGCTCAAAGTAGTCGTCTTCGGTCAGGTCGGCCTTTCGAAGATAAGCCAGTTGCAGCAGTTCGCCTTCCACCATCACCTGGGTCAGCCCGATCAGCAGGTCAAGAATCTTGAAGTTCCGCTCGCCCAGCGCGATGCTGAAGGCCTGCATATAAAGCCAGTCGCCCGCCAGCACGCTCATGTGGTTGCCCCAGCGGGAGTTGATGGATGGCTGGCCTCGGCGAGTCTCAGCCTTGTCGATGACGTCATCATGAACCAGCGTGGCGCTGTGGATCATTTCATACGCGGCACCCATGCGAATGGCCGGAGAGCCTTCAAATCCGAACAGCTTGCTGGCGAGGAGCACCAGCATCGGCCTCAGGCGCTTTCCGCCGCTCACCTGCAGGTACTGCCCGATTTCAGTGATGGCCTGAATGCTTGAAACCGTCTGCTTGCAGAACTCCTTCTCGACCTTCTCAAGGTCTTCCCGCACCAGGTCAAATACTTCCCTGACCGTCAAGGGTTTGGGCGCTGCCAAGCGTTGATTTTCTCCTGCCACCTTCATCGCGTACGAAAACCCGGCCCTACTAGATTCCGACCCATTGATAGTGCATAGACTTCACATCGTCCCACAAAAGCTTCCTAAAGGAAAGCCTGTCGTCGCAAAGCCCCTTCATCTGGCCGCTCTCATCCCTGTCATTCCAGACGAAAAAAGTTCACGAAATTTCGCCCCGCCAGCGTCCCCATCTCCTCGGGACTCTTATTGCGAAGCTCGGCGAGCTGGCGTACCACGTCGAGCACAAAAGCCGGCTCATTGCGCTTGCCGCGATTGGGCACCGGCGCCAGGTAAGGGCTGTCGGTTTCCGTCAGCAGGCGGTCGAGCGGAACTTCGCGGGCCACGTCCCGAATTTCCTCAGCTTTCTTAAAAGTCACGTTTCCCGCAAAGGAAATCATGAACCCCCAGTCCAGGAACTTGAACGCATCCTCCCGGTTCCCCGTAAAGCAGTGGAGAATCCCGCGTTGGCCCGAGCCTGCCCAGTGCCGGGCGACAATCTCCTTCAGGTCGGCCCAGGCATCGCGGCAGTGGATGATTACCGGAAGCTTTGTTTCCCTGGCAATCTGCAACTGCTCAATCAAAACCCGCTTTTGAACCTCGCGCGGCGAATGGTCGTAATAATAATCCAGTCCGACCTCGCCAATGGCAATCACCTTTGGCTCGCCGGCGGCCTGCCGCAGCATCTCGAAATGCCTATCCTCGGCGCCTTTGGCCTCATGCGGATGGATGCCCGCCGTTGTATATATCCAGTCATAAGATGCAGCAATGGGGACTCCTGAGCCAAGATCGTCCGGGCCGCTGCCACCACTCACGGTTAGCAGATAGCGAAGTCCCGCCCGGCGCGCCCGCTCAATCACTTCCTCGCGGTCATCGTCAAACCGGGCATCGTCAAGATGGCAGTGGGAATCAACAAAGAATTGAGTCATTGGTGATTGAAGGATTTGGTGATTGAGTCATTGACTGATTGACCGCTGGCCATTATTCGGACATTCTTCAGTTTCTCAATGATTCAATTACTTGAGTCGGGCTCCCTTCGGAACGTCTTCCTTGAAAGTGGCCAGTACGGGGCGGCCCTCTTCGCCCACGGAAGCGGCGACGATCATGCCGTTCGATTCAATCCCGCGAAGCTTGCGCGGCTGCAGGTTCGTCACAAGAACCACTTTCATGCCCACCAGTTGCTCGGGCTGGTAATACTCCGCAATGCCCGCGCACACCTGCCGGATCTCTGTGCCAATATCTACCTGGAGCTTCAACAGCTTGGTCGCTTTCGGGATGGGCTCGGCAGAAATGATTTCGCCCACGCGCATCTCCACCTTGGCAAAGTCTTCGATCGAAATTTGCGATGCGGTCTGTGGCACGGCCATCCTGGCCGTGTCTTCCTTCACGGGCTGGAAGCCCGTGCTACTCTGCAATTCGGGCGTGGCCACGGGTTGTGCCTCGGCTTGCTCGCTGGTTACCGGTTTTTCTTCAGATGGTGTTTCCACAGTAGTCTTCTCCTTTTCTGTCGGCACGTGATTGCGCTTGCGGTCTGCTTCGGCCAGCTCGTGCAGCTTCGCCAGGGCCTCGGTCCTCTTGAGTCGTGGGAAGATGGGCTCGGGCTTGCCAACCTTTGTGCCCGGTTTCAGGCTTTCCGATTTCAAGTCCTCAAGTTTCTGATCTTTAATGTCGCCCTCACAGCCAAGGAGCTTCCACAGCCGTTCCGCAGTATAGGGCATCACCGGATAAAGCAACACGCTCACCACGCGCAGCAGATGCGCGACACTATAGAGCGTTGCGTCGAGCTTTTCCTGGTCATCGACGGAGTTCGATTTTGCGAGTTCCCAGGGCTTCCACTCCACAATCAGCTTGTCAGCCTGCGAGAGAAAGTCCCATATAGCGCCGAGTGCGCCCGAGAGGTCCCAGCGGTCGAAGGCATCTTGGCTCGTGAAGATTAAGCTGTCTAATGGGAATATATCCTGCTGGCCCGCGCTGTTTCTGCCCTTCGGAACTAGCCCGCGCCTAAACTGTTGCACCATCATCAAAGTTCTGCTGGCAAGGTTCCCTAGCCCATTCGCCAAATCCGAGTTGTAGCGCTGCACCAATCCCTCGTAAGAAAAGCTGGCGTCCAGTCCAAACGGCGTATCACGCAGCAGGTAGTAACGCAGGGCGTCATTGCCGGGCGCGCCGAACGAATCGAGCGCGTCGATAATCGGCTCGGGGTAGACCACATTGCCTTTCGACTTGGACATCTTGTCCTGCTCGTAATAGATCCAGCCATGCGCAAAAACGGTTTTGGGCAGCGGCAGCCCGGCGGCCATCAGAAACGCCGGCCAGTAAATCGCGTGGAAGCGCAGGATGTCCTTGCCAATCATGTGGACCACTTCGGCGTCCTCGGCCATCCAATACTTTTCGAACTCCTTACTGCGTTCTGGGCCACGGAACCCGATGCCGGTCAAATAACTCGTGAGGGCATCGTACCAAACGTAAACCACCTGCCCAGGATCGTCCGGCCAGGGAATGCCCCACTTGAGTCGTTTGCGGCTGATGGAAATGTCACGCAAGCCGCCCGGTTGGGTCACGAAGCTGACCACTTCGTTTAGGCGGAACTCAGGGCGCACAAACGGCACCTGTTTTGGATCCCTGACTTGGCGCGCATAAAGTTCTTCGAGTCTCCCCTGAAATGCACTGAGCCTAAAGAAATAATTCTCTTCGCTGATCAGTTCCGCCGGTCTACCGCAAATGTCACAATTGGCAGGATCGGTACCGTCAGACACGTAGCGCTCATCATGGATGCAATACCTGCCCTCGTACTTCTTAGGGTAGATAGCGGGCAGAAGTTCTACGTCGCCTCCGCACCCAGGGCAGACCTTTGGAGCACTGCCATGCTGCAAGTACGCATCGCATCGAGGGCAGAACGGAATCTTGTAGTTAAGGGCCCGTCGAATCATCCAGTGCACGGACTTGATGTGGTCGGGATTCTGCGACGTGTGGACGAAACGGTACCCTGCGGGATGTTCCGGACTGTATTCCAGAATCCCGAGGGCCCGCCAAAGCGATGTGAATAGCTTGCGCTTTTCCGCCACGAATTCAGCGGGCGACTTTCCGGCTTCCTCGGCGGCACGACGAAGTTTCTCGCCATGCTCGTCGGTGCCGGTCAGGAACGCCACGTCCTCGCCGCACATGCGCTTGTAACGCGCAATCACGTCGCAGACGATGGTGGTGTACGCCGAGCCGACGTGCGGGCGGGCGTTCGGATAGTAGATCGGAGTGGTCAAATAAAATATACTCATTGTTTGGTTTGTTGATTGATTCATTGATTCAATGAGTCAATGTTTCAATCATTAAATTTCCAATAGGCCGCCTGCGCCGCCAGCATCACTTCCTTGAGCGGCACGGATTTCTCGCTTGCGAGGCGCCGGCAATCGTCGAATTCGGGCGTCGCGTTCATTTTCTTGCCGTCCAGCCGCGCCACTTTCATTCTCACCGCTCCATAGCAAGTTGCGACCGTCACCACTTCGCGCTCCAGCACCTTGCGCCGTGCTTGGGTGATGCGCACGCCGATGGTCGTGGTCTGCTCAAACAGCAGGCGGGTGAGCGTACTTTCCAGCTCGGGCTTGCAGAGAATGCTCAGCAGCAGGCCCGGGCGGTTTTTTTTCATCTGCACGGGGCTGCAAGCCACATCCACTGCGCCGGCCTCGAGCGCCTTCTCCATCAGGTACCCGTAAATCTGCGGGTTCATGTCGTCAATGTTGGCTTCAATCACCAGGACGGTTTCCTCGTCTGCGCCCGCCGGACGTTTCGCCGCGCCTTCAGCTTTTTCGCCTAGCATCAGCCGCGCGATGTTGGGGTGCGTGGAGAAATCTTTTGTGCCCGCGCCATAACCGATGCGCTCCACTTTCATCGCCGGTACAGGCCCGAAGCTTGTTGCCAAGGTTGAGACCAGCGCGGCCCCGGTCGGCGTGACGAGTTCGCTCTCCACGCCGGAGGAATAAATCGGAATCCCCTTCAGCAATTCCGCCGTGGCTGGCGCCGGAACGGGCAAAGAACCGTGTGCCGCCTCGACGCGTCCGCCACCCACATTCAAGGGCGAACAAACCAGTTCCGGATTTCCCAGCATGGCAAGGCCAAGGCACCCGCCCACAATGTCGAGGATCGCATCCACGGCGCCCACTTCGTGAAAGTGAATCTCTTCGATCGACTTGTTGTGGAGCTTTGCCTCTGCCTCACCCAGCCGCCGGAAAACCTGAAGCGACTTCTGCTTTACAGCCTCATCAAGCGCTGCATCCCCAATCAGTTTCTCAATATGGCTCAGATGGCGGTGCGGTTGCTTACCCGGCGCCACGATATTCACGTGGTTGCCCGCCAGTCCCTTCCGCATCACGCGGCTTTGGGTGAACTCGTAGGGCCCCAGGTCAATCTTCTTCAGCTCTTCCTGCAAGCGATCAAATTCTACCCCAGCGTCGAGTAGGGCGGCCAGGAACATGTCGCCGCTGATCCCCGAGGAACAATCCAGGTAGGCCAGTTTCATATCTTCCTTCTTTCAGATTACCGCTCAACATGCAACCGCAAGGAAAACCCTCATCAACAGTGTGAAAACCTTCAATGTTATGCGTTCGTTTGAATCCTTGTCAATGAAAGCGCCGCGGCAGAAGTAGGCCACTCCGAAACTTGGGTCGCGAAAAAGGTAATCTATCCCTCAGCGGACCCCGCCCGTCAACTAGGCGGACGGCACCCTTTTGCCTGCATTGTTCCTACAAAACCATTATATAGTGCCAACTGAATACCGCGTACGAGGTGCCAAGCTCGTTTACAGCCTGCACAGAAAGGCGCTTGTCACAGTCGCAGCTCTGCTTCAAGCTGTTCTCTTGCTCAATGGAGGAAACGGCCGCGCAATTGACCCGCGGTAAAGCCCCGGTCCTTCGCCAGGTCCATCAGCCGGCGCTCCTTCCTCCGAACCGATTCGATCGCCTTCGGCAAGTCCTCAGCCGACTCCTTGGGAACCTGAATCAGACCGTTCCCCGTGCTGAATATCCTGTCGGCATATCACCAGTCCCATCAACTGGATGGGCACACCAACCCTTACGTGGTATATAGCCAAAAGTCTCGATGCTTACGGGTGTTGCACAGCGGGCGCATTTCCGCTAAGATACGCTTCACGAGGAAGGCTCCTGGTAACACGCTGCGGAAGGAAGGCGCAGCCATGACGAAGCGGCGGGGAATGCGATCTGTTTTCAATACCCCGGACCTGGAACCCCAGCCGGATGAATTCCTGATTTGACGCTATGGTTACGCGGAAAATTGGTGACGTTTGCTGGTATGCCTATGACGCGATCATACGCTTGTTCGCGAAGATTGGCGTCAATCCCAATTTTCTGACCTTCATTGGCTTTACCATCAATCTGATTGCTGCTTATCTGTTTGCTTACGGCTATTTCCGCTGGGCGGGCGTCACGATCATTGTGGGTGGGGTTTTTGACTTGACCGACGGGCCGGTGGCCCGCAGGACGCGTCAGGTGACCCCTTTCGGCGGTTTTTTTGATTCCGTCCTGGATCGTTACTCCGACCTGTTTCTCCTGATCGGCTTGCTGGTCTATTACGGAAGGATCAACCGTTTTCTTTATGTGGCCGTGGTGGCCTTGGCCATGATCGGCTCCGTGATGGTCAGCTACACGCGGGCGCGGGCGGAGAATCTGATTTCGTCATGCAAAGTCGGTTTTCTGGAGCGCCCGGAGCGCGTGGTCCTGATCATTATTGGCGCTCTTTTCAACCGGATGGCGCCGGTGTTGTGGGTGATCGTGGTGTTTTCGAACCTGACGGTGATGCATCGCGTGATCCACACCTACCACGAGGCCAGGCGGCTGGAAAGTGCGCCGGCAGTCCCTCCCGCCACGGAAGAGATTCCCAAAGTGCGCGTCACCACGGTAAGCCAGTCTTGACAGCGGTTCGGGGCCGCCGATAATATGAAAAACCTCGGGCCACGAAGGGCTTGAAGCTGTTGTGACTCCCTGCCTGCGATGGTGCAAGATTTACATCTCACGGATGCCGGGCGAACGTTCCGGGAAAACGAAATCCTGCTAACCGGAGCCAACGGATTCCTGGGCAAAGTGATCCTGGCCATGCTGCTGGATCGCTATCCTCATCTGAAACATCTTCACGTGCTGTTGCGGTCTGGCCGGAACCTCTCGCAGAAGGAGCGGTTTAATGCCGAGGTGATGGATTCGCCTGTAATGGCCGGACTGATCATGCGGCGAGGCGAGACGTTTGTCCGGGAGAAGGTCAGCATCTGGCCCGGCGAACTCAGCCAGCCTGACTGCGGGCTCGGCAGCGTGGCGCTCAGCGAGATTGCGGCCCGGGTCCGGCTCATCATCAATTGCGCCGGAAAGGTGGAGTTTTTCCCTCCGGTCGATGAGTCGCTCATGGCAAACGTTGATGGTGTGGAGAACGTCGTGGCGCTGGCGCGGCGTGCAGGCGCCCGGCTTCTGCACGTTTCCACCTGCTTTGTTTCCGGTGAGGCTAATGGCCTGATTGAGGAAACAGAACCCATCCTTGGCTTTTATCCGCACCGCAAGGGCCCCGATGACAATGCGTTCAACGCTCTCGAGGAACTTGCCTACTGCCGGGAGCAGATCCGGCTGATAGTAGAAACGGACGGGGCGGTTGAGGCGGATGATCGGACCTCGCGCTCCAAAGAAACGGCGCAGAAACTTGTGGCGCTGGGCAAGCGGCGCGCGGAACACTGGGGCTGGGTCAACACTTACACCTACTCGAAAAGTCTGGGCGAACAGCTCATCGCGCGCGAGAAAGATCTGGAGTGGACCATCGTGCGGCCCGCCATTGTGGAAAGCGCTTTGCGTTTTCCTTTCCCCGGCTGGATTGAGGGCGGCAGAACCGCGGCCCCGCTGGTACTGATGGCCATGGGCGGGCTGAAGCACTGGCCCGTGCGGCGCGACACTCCCCTGGAAGTGGTTCCCGTGGACTTGGTGGCGGCTGCAATCATCACGGTGGGCGCGCTTCTCTTGGATAGACGCGCCGAGCGTGTCTATCAATTAGGAACGGCGGATGTGAATCCTGTGAAGCTGGGTCCGCTGGTGAATTTGCTCCGGAAGGAGGCGCGAAAGCGTGCGGGCAGAAACGGCGCAGGCGGATTGCCCATCCGCATCTCGGCCTCCCGCGGTCGTGCGCGTTTTGTTTCAATGGAAGAGGCCCGGGCGCGTCGTCTGCGGCTTGAAAAACGCATCCAACGCGCGCAGGCCATCCTTGATCGCATGTACAGCGCCGTGAAAAACACCGGACTGCCGGGCAAGAAATCGCTCGCAAGCTGGCAGGGCGCGTTAAGGACGCTGGGCCTGCAGGCAAGGTTCCGCGAACAGACGCTCGATCAGTATCTGCCGTTCATCCTGCACAACCGCTACATTTTTGAATCAGAAAACATTCGAAGCGCTTACAGCCGGATTTCTGAGAAAGACAAGATGCTGCTGCCCTGGGACCCGGAAAGGATTCACTGGAAAAATTACTGGATTCATCATCAAATTGAGGGTATTGAGAAGTGGATTCAGCCGGAAGCGGTGAAGGAGTGGGCATTTAAGATATAAGAAGAATCACGTCAGGGCCCCGATTCATCGGGGCCGTTAGCGGAGCCGTGATGCCCGTGGCTCTAGCCACTGAGGCCACAGCGGCTAAAGCCGTTGGAATTACATGGCGACAACGCTGACACGGCTGAAGCCGTGCCCTGACACATCAGAATCGAATCTACTTAAATCGGTGTGGATAGAAATGCCAACAACGCCTCGACAAATCGACTCGGCGCAGCTTGAAGAGCAGATGCTGCAGATTGTCCGCGAGCTTCTGACGGAGCTGGGATCGGTGCGCGCGGCGGAGTCGGTGACGCTCCATTCGTCGCTGGAGCGCGACTTGGGGCTCGGAAGCCTGGAGATGGTGGAGCTGCTGGTGCGGACGGAATCGCACTTCAACATCCGGCTGCCCGACCGCATTGCCGAAGAGGCCGATACGCCCGGCGAGTGGGTGCGCGTGATTGCCGGAGGCGAAGAAGAATCGCCCACCGCGTCGCAGCGCTACACGATCAAGCAGCCCGCGCGCGTTGCTCCGCCGCCACCGGAATCCGCCCACACGCTGATTGAAGTTTTGCGCAAGCATGCCGAGGTAGATCCGGACCGCGTGCAGGCGCACGTGCTGGAAGGCAACTCTGGCGAAGACATCAGCTATGGCAAACTGTTGGCCTCAGCTTCAAATGTGGCAGCCGGGCTGGTTTCGGCCGGCTTGCGGTGGAACGAAACTGTTGCCATCATGCTGCCCACTTCGCCGCAGTTTTTCTATGCCTTTTTCGGCGTGATGCTGGCGGGTGGAATCGCCGTGCCCATTTATCCTCCAGCGCGTCCGGACAAGATCGAAGAATACGTTCGCCGCCAAGTCGGGATTCTTCGCAACGCGGAAGTGCGCTTCCTGATCAGCTTTGAAGCTGCACGGAAGGTTTCCGAGATTCTGCGGCTGAACCTGCCCAGCATCCTGGGCGTGACCACCGTCGAGGGCCTGGCCGCGAGCGGCGCGCGATTGCAGCCGGGAGCCATCGAGGCCGCCGAGGCAGCATTTATCCAGTACACTTCCGGAAGCACCGGCGATCCCAAGGGCGTGGTACTGACGCAGTCCAACCTGCTGGCCAACATTCGCGGCATCGGCTGGGCGGTGAACGTGCAGCCCGAAGACATCGTGGTGAGCTGGCTGCCGCTTTATCACGATATGGGGCTGATTGGCTCGTGGCTCTACAGCGTTTATTACGCGCTGCCCATCACCGTTCTCTCGCCGCTGGCTTTTCTGAGCCGGCCTGAAAAATGGCTTTGGGCGCTGCACGATTCCCGCGGAACACTCTGTCCCGCTCCTAATTTTTCCTACGAGCTCTGCGCACGCAAGATTCCGGACAGCTCGATTGAAGGACTTGACCTGAGCGCCTGGCGAGTGGCCATCAACGCGGGTGAAGCCGTACTGCCAGGAACGCTTGAACGTTTTGAAAAGCGCTTCAAATCCTATGGATTTCGGGCTGAGAGTTTTGTGCCCTGTTACGGGCTTGCTGAATCGTCTGTGGCTCTGGCATTTCCGCCCATCAACCGGCGACCGGTGATCGACCGGATTCGCCGGGATGTTTTTGAGTCCGAGGGCAAAGCCGTTCCGGCCGCGCCCTACGATTCGAGCGCTCTGCGTTTTGTGGCCAACGGCAAAGCTCTGCCGGGGCACGAGATCAAAGTGATCGACGTTGAGGGTCGGTCGCTCGGAGAGCGAATCCAGGGCAAGGTGCTTTTCCGCGGTCCGTCAAAGACAGCCGGATATTTCCGCAACCCGAAAGCGACCGCTGCTGTCACCACCGAAGATGGCTGGATGGATTCAGGTGATCTCGGCTACTGGGCCAATGGGGAAATCCACATCACCGGTCGCGCCAAGGACCTGATCATCAAGTCTGGCCGGAACATCGTTCCGCAGGAAGTGGAACTTGCGGCGGCCGAGGTTCCCGAGGTGCGGAGGGGCTGCGTGGCGGCCTTCGGAACGCGCGATGCAGACCTCGGAACCGAACAGTTGGTGGTTGTGGCCGAGACCCGCGTGGCCAACAAGGAAGATCTTGACCGCATCGAGGCAGCGATCGTTGAGCGTGTGGGACTTGCGGTAGGAATCCCTCCGGACAAAGTGGAGCTGGTGGCGCCCCAAAGCATTCCCAAAACCTCCAGCGGCAAAATCCGTCGCAATGAAACCCGGCTGCTCTATGAACGGGGCGCTCTCGAACTCAACCGCCGCCCGCCCTGGATGCAGATTTTGCGCCTCTGGTGGGAGAATCTGGGCGCATGGATTCGCCTGGGGCTTTTGCGTGCGGGCCGGTCGCTCTACCGGAAATATTCGCAGGTGCTACTTTCCATTGTGGCGGTAGCGGGCGGGCTGTTGGCAAGGGTGGTTCCCAGCCAGGGCGCTAAAGGCTCTTTGGTGCGCATCGCCGCAAGAGCGTTGCTGAAGTTGCTGGGGCACAAAGTCGACTTCGCGGAGATGGAGCGGATCAAGCCGGGGCGGCCGGGGATATGGATGGCCAACCGCGCAGGAACAATGGATGCGCTCGTGCTGGCCGCGATCCTTCCGAAGCGCACATGGTTCTCAGACTCCGGCGCGCTCGACTCAATTCCAGGGGTAGTATCGTTTCTTTTGAGGCCCATTGTCCTGCCGCCGCTCCGTGAGGAGATGATTCCCCCTGGGGGCACGTTACGCCAGCGCATTCGCCGGGGACTGGACGAGGGAAAATCGGTCCTGGTACTTTCGGAAGGGCCCCCGACAGTGCCGGCCCATCTCAGCCGTTTCCGTCTGGACGCCCTGGACGCGGCGGTGCAGGCCTCCAGCCCCATTTATCCTCTCGGGGTTCGCGGAACATCCTCTATACTCTCTATGGGCAGTCGCATGAGCATGCAGGGGAAAGCAAGGATTATCGTGGGCGAGCCCATTGTTACTCAGATTAACGATGCTCGCGAACTGGTGATGCTGCGCGAACAGATTCGGGAAGCAATCGCAAGACTCTGCTCCTGACCGGGGCGAGGAACACCGCCGCCAGGTTTTTTGAGCAACAGGGAATGTTCCAAAGAGATCGAATATGACTGCGAGTCCATTGGGAATTATCATCCGACTCGTCATTTGCTTCCTGCTGGGGTCGATACCCTTTGCGGTGCTCGCCATGATGGGCAGCGGCGTCGATATCCGCAAAGTCGGATCTGGGAATCCCGGTTTCAATAATGTCCTGCGCGTGAACAAGTGGCGCGCGATGCTGACCCTGATCGGGGACCTGGGCAAGGGCTATGTTGCTGTTTGGCTGGTCAGCCACGGGGCGCCGGGAGCGACTCTCGGCTGGCTGTTCGGCTTCGGAGCGATTCTGGGCCACTGCTTCTCGCCGTTTTTGAAGTTCAACGGCGGCAAGGGGATTGCCACGTCTGCAGGTGTGATGCTTCGGCTTTACCCAGTGTGGGCCGGGGTCGCCTTGGCTTATTTCGTGGTGGCGCGGGTGACCGGCAGCCGCCTGAAATGGCCTGAGGCAGGAGCCATGGCTTCCATGAGCACCTGGGTGGTGTTCGCGATCCTGATGCTGGCCTTTGTCAGCCCGCAGGACGCCCTCTACGCCGCCTTGCTGACACTGTTCCTTGGCTGGAGGCACAAGAAGAATTTCCGGAACCTTCTGTCACGGAACGCTGCAGCGCTTCAAGGCAGTAACTCTTCGGGAGGTCAGGCCTAGCAGGTTGCTGAAGAACGCGTTAGAGGGGGTGTAGCGGCGGGTTCATCCCGCCATAAGCCTATTGCTTTCAGCACGGGCTGGCGGCGTAAAGCCGCCGCTACAGCCTTTTTCAGCTAGTCACAGCCTGAGTCCTCAAACGTTCCCGGACCATGAGCGCAAACCAACCGCTGGCTTTTTACGATTTCGACGGCACTTTGACTTCGGGGAACATCGTCCGGAGGTACGCCTATCTCACCTGGCACCAGCCATCGAGGACACGGGCGGTTTGGAAATACGCAAAACTTCTTCTAAGCCTTCCGATGTGGCTGGTAATGGAATACCGCTCACGACGGAAGTTCAACATCGTGTTCTTTCGCGAGTATCGTGGGATGAAGGAGGCGACACTTCGTAGCCAGGCGGAACAGCTCTTTTATGAAGAGATTTTGCCGACCATTTATCCCGATACGAAAGCGCTGCTGCAAGAGGACCGCCGCCAAGGCTATCTCCCGGTTCTAGTGACGGGCGAATTGGACGTTGCCCTGGAGGGCGTAATCCGGTACCTTGGTTTCCAAGCCGTGATCTGCAACTCCCTGGTTCTCGAGGACGGTGTTGCCACGGGGGAAGTGAAGGCGCCGCTGATTGCCGAGGAGGAGAAAGTCCGGGTCATGGAAGCCCTCTGCCGGGAGTGCGGTACGGAGATGAAACAGTCGAAGGCCTACTCCGACAGTTTCTCCGATCTTCCAATGCTGGAAGCGGTGGGGATTCCAGTCGCCGTCAATCCTGATAGAAGGCTCAAGCGCGTTGCCTTGGAACGCGGCTGGACCATTCTGGACCTGAAAAGAGGAATCGATGTCAACCGACGCCGGCAACAATCACCCGGCGGGCTCGCCGGCATTTGAGTTCGGCGATCCAACGCCTAACGCGGTGGGGCGCAACGCGCTCGTTTCACACGAGGGCTGCGTGGTGCACCTGGATGGCCGCTCGGCTCCCCGCCTGATGTGGTACGGGGAAGACCTGTTGTCCGTCAAAATGCCCGCAGGCACGAGGGTGCTCTATCCCAATCCCACCATTCCCGGCATTGCGGACCGCAATGCGGCCATCCGCTATGCCATCGAGCACCCGGAGCAGATGGAGCCCCTCGCCGCGCTGCTGCGGCCCGGGATGAAAGTCACCATCGCTATCGACGACATTTCATTACCGCTGCCGAAAATGAAAAGGCCGGACATCCGGGAATCCGTCCTAACCATCGTGCTGAATCTGCTGGCCGAGAAAGGCGTGACGGACGTTCACATCATTGTCGCAACCTCCTACCATCGGCGCATGACGGGCCCCGAAATCCGGCATGCGGTAGGGAACAAGATCTTTTCCCAATATTATCCCGATCACCTATACAACCACGATGGCGAAGCTCCGGACGGAATGGTGGACATGGGGAAGACTGAGCATGGCGAGAGTGTCCGCATCAACCGGCGCGCGGCGGAATCCGACCTGCTGATTTACGTCAACATCAACCTGGTGCCGATGGACGGGGGGAGCAAGTCCGTTGGAGTGGGATTGTGTGATTACCCCACCCTTCAAGCACACCACACGCCGCAGACCATACTGGCCAGCGACTCTTACTTTGACCATACGCGCTCTGCCATGGCACGCTCCTGCGATCGCATCATGGAGGTGATCAACCGGAACCTCAAGGTTTTCCACATAGAAACGGCAATAAACAATCGCATGTTTGAGCCGGCGATGGCGTTCTTCACCAAGAATGAAGACCACTGGTCGGGAGTTGACCGCGCCGAGTTTGAGGCTACACGCAGGGGACTCGGAATGCTGCCCCGGGCAGCCAAGCGGAAAATTCTGTTTGCGATTCCGGCGCCCTACCAGCCGATTGCCATCCATGCCGGAGCCACTCTGCCCACGCATGTCAAAACCCTGGCTTACTGCTACGCGCAGTATTGCACGCCGCTCGAGGGGCAGTCCGACGTGGTGGTGTACGGCATCCCGTTCATCATGCCTTACAACGTGAATTCAATTCTGAATCCCATCTTGGCTCAGACAATGGCGCTGGGATACTTCCACAACATGTATCGTGGCATGCCGGTGGTGAAGAAAAACGGTGTCCTGATCATTACTCATCCCCTTTACAATGAATTTGATCCGCTGCATCATCCGTCTTACATCGAGTTCTTCAACCGCATCCTGACGGAGACACGAGATTCGGTAGTCTTGCAGCAGAAATATGAGGGCCAGTTTGCCCATGATCCCGACTATATCCGCATGTACCGGACCGGTCACGCCTATCACGGCGTCCATCCGTTTTATATGTGGTACTGGGGCGAAAACGGGCGAGCGCACGTGAGTAAGGTGATCGTGGTGGGTGCGGAATCGAGGCGAGCGGCCGAGATCATGGGATGGGAAACCGCTCAAAGCATGAACGAGGCGCTCGAAATGGCCCAGAGCCACGTGGGCCACAAACCGAGCATTACGATGATGCACTTCGCGCCCATCCTGATGGCGGATGTTCAGGGAACGCCCGAGAGTATTTGACGACCATGAAGACCGTTCTTGTTACCGGCGCGACAGGTTTTTTGGGAAAACATCTGGTGGAACAACTGAAGCCGGAGCCGGACACTCGCCTGCGGTTGCTTTGCCGTGGGCTGTCACCGTGGGAACGCGATTCGGCGGTAGAAGTGATTCACGGCGACATAGTGAACAGGGAGCACGTCGAGCACGCGGCTGAAGGCGTATCGGAAATCTACCACTTGGCGGGCATCGTTTCACGCAACTCCCGTGACCAGGAGTTGATGTATCAGACGCATATCGAAGGGACCCGCAACGTCTGTGAAGCCGCCTTGAAGCACAAGGTGGAAAAAGTCGTGGTAGTGTCAAGCTCGGGAACCATCGCCGTCAGTACCACGCCGACCGTTCACGACGAAAATTCCGGCTACAAGAACGAGGTGGTCGGCGAGTGGCCCTATTATTTGAGCAAGATCTTTGCGGAGAAGCTGGCGCTTGATTATCACACGCGGAGCGGCCTGAACGTCGTCATCGCCAATCCCAGTCTTCTGCTGGGCGTGGGCGACGATCGGAATTCCTCCACCCGCGACGTCGCTCTGTTTCTGAAGGGTGAGATCAAGGTGATCCCAAAAGGCGGGTTGAATTTTGTGGACGTTCGCGATGTTGCCCAGGGGTTGAAACTTGCCATGCGCTCAGGGCGACCGGGCGAGCGCTACCTGATGGGCAGCGTCAACTGGACTTTCCGACAATTGATTGAAAAAGTGGCGGAAATTTCCGGCAAAAGCGCACCCACGAAGGAGCCGCCCTTTGAAGTTGCGCTGTGGGGAGCGCGTGCCCTGCGCGTAATCTATCCGTTGCTGGGGAAGAAGGTCGACTTGGACGAAGCTTCCATCAAGATGTCCGCTTGCTATTGGTACTGCGATTCCACGAAGGCCCGCACCGAGCTTGGGTTCCAGACGCGGGACCCGGAAGATACGCTCAAGGACACTGTCGAAGACGTTCACCTGCGGCTGTATCGGACCGGCCAGCTTCCGCCTTCCGTATGACCAGGCCCCGAAAAGTTGCTGCCGTCGTGAATCCGCACTCCTCCGGAGGCAAGACAGCCCGGCGTTGGCCGGAACTGAGCGGCCTTCTCGAACGCCGCCTGGGCCCCGTTGCCGCCCGCTTCACGGACGAGCAAGGTGCGGGAATCCCTATCACGCGCGATCTGCTGCGTGAAGGCTACGATCTGATTGTCGCGGTAGGTGGTGACGGAACGATCAATGAGGTTGCCAACGGATTTTTTGATCAGGCCCGCCTGATCGAGCCGCAAGCAACCCTCGCGATTCTCCCCCTCGGCACAGGCGGAGATTTTCGCCGAACCCTGGAGATCCCTCCCGACCCTGTTGAAGCTATTGAGATTCTTGCTGGTGGGATTCCCGCGCTGATTGATGTGGGCAAGGTGCGCTTTTGCGCGAACGACGGCTCGCCTGGAAGCCGCTACTTTGTCAACCTGGTCAGCTTTGGAATGGGCGGTCAAGTGGCTGCGCGCTCAAAGAATTTTATGGGCTGGTTCGGTGGGAAGGCGGCTTTCTTCTGGGCGACGCTGATGACGTTCCTGAGTTATCGCGGCAGGAAAATCCATCTGACCCTGGACGTGAATGCAGGTCCCTTGCCTCTTTTCATCAGCAACGTAGCCATCGGGAATGGCCAGTTCCATGGCGGGGGCATGTGGCCGTGCCCGGCGGCTATCCTGAATGACGGCGTTTTCGATGTGACAATTATTGACTATGCCGGTGCCCTGGAACTGCTCAGAAGCATCTCCGTGCTCTATTCAGGCAAGGTCTATTCACATCCAAAGGTTCGTCACTTTGAAGCCGGAAGGATTCTTGCTGAATCAGACAGTCCAACCCGGATCGAGATCGATGGTGAACCCCTGGGGACCCTGCCGATGGAAATTACCATTCTCCCGCGGAAACTCCGGGTGATGGTTTCCTCCTCCAGTCCTTTGCTGAGGGTTTCAAAATCTTCGGGGGAATGAGGGTTTCATCCACAAAAAAAGTAGCCTGGGTTGGGTTTCCAACCCAGGCTAGGCCCCGAGTGCCGTGGGGAGGGGGACGCTGGCCTCGGGTAAATCGCCGTTTCCCTCGGGCTTCGCGACCGTGCGCAACGCCATTCCGGGAAACAAAGTTAAAACCAATGCTTTTGGACCGCCATCCATCTCGCACTACCGTGCGGTCACTGTGTATCTTTGCAAACGCTGTTCCAATTGCCGAGGCGATGTGCGTCCCCTTTCCTGTGCTGCCTGCTCCGCGGATGAAGTCACCGGTTTCCCTTCGTCACAGCCTCACAAGCCAGGTAGGGATTTTCGCCTGCCATTCGCAACCCTCGCACCGTCTCCACTTCAAGCGCAGCCAGCATTACCGGGCGTTTCAGCCGCCAGGGCGAAAGGAATACGCAGGAGGTACGGAAGGGTTCCAACCACAAGAACATCTCCCCCTCCCGTTCTTCCAGCAGGAGGCTGAGTGCCAGTGACAACCCCTAAAAAGATAATATTACCAATAATGCAAGTGTGCAATTTATACATTGGGCTGGAAGAATTTGCACACATGCGGCAAGCCGTCACGCAAAAATTACATCAAGCGGGTGCGTACAACGCGGAACCTGTGGTCATTACCCTCCGGAGAGAAATGAAATGCGGCGAATCCTGGCGCCGGACAATGGCCATGGGCAGGCATCATATTTTGAATCAATAAGTTGAGTCGTTTTTTGAGACTGCATTCCCCGGGACTACGCCGCCCGCGCAATTCCGACCAACCTTCACATAAGCCACAACGAAATCTCGAAAATCCCCGCGGCTCAGCCTGTCCACCGCCCCTGTATCACTTAATTACCAAGGTCCCTGCTTCTCGATCGCGTCGGCAAAAACAAAACCGTCACGTTCCACCACGACTCCGGGCTCAATCGCGATAGGTGTCTGAAACATAGGGCCTTCGTAGGCGAGGGTGTGAAATTCCCCATTTTCCCCGCAGGGATCAACCCCGGGCGGGAGATCGGCCAGCAGCTCACCATCGAAACGGCGGCCGGCAAAAGAAGAATCCAGCTTCCTTGGATCAACACAGGTCAACAGGGCGCGAAGCCCTGCCGCGACCATATCATGGGCGAGTTGGCGCGTTTCCAGGCCCCACAGAGGGAAAACCGGTTCGATCCCGGAACCCGCCAGCTTCATTTCGCGATAGCGACGGATATCTTCAAGGAAGAGATCGCCGAAAATGATGTGAGTTATACCCTCGTCGCGAGCGCGGCGCATAGCTGCCGTCATGGCCTCTTCGTAAGCTGCGTTCGGGCACGGATTGGGAATGGGGACAGTGACAAGAGGCAAGCCCGTGTTTGCCGCCTGCGCCCGCAGCAAGGATTCGCGCACCGCGTGCATGGCCACGCGCTGGTATTCGGCATTCACAGTGGTCAGCAATGCCTCAACTCTAAATTCGCCCTGCCTCCGAACGACTTCAAGAGACCAGGCGCTGTCCTTGCCGCTGCTCCATGATAACCACGCCTTCTTGCGCTCCATACCGAACCTCTCATTCAAACAGTATTCGCAGATTTAAGCCGCCGCAAGCTCTATTCGACACACTTGGCCTCAGCGCGCCCACAGGGTGCCGATCACCTGAACCGAACTGCGGTCACACACATCTGATTAAGCTAGGGGCCATTCATGGGACTGAACGTTAGAGCCGGGATGGTACCGGCGACTTTTCCCTGCCTTCATCAGATATTGGTCCGTCACGCGAGGGGCATCTGATCGCTTGAGAGCTTCGACTGGACATAGAGTCCAAGAGTCTAGTAAGCTGACTGTTTAGTCATTTTATTGCTCTCTCGCGTCATCGATGCCTCTCCTTGGCAAAACACGGAAGGAAGTGATCAAGGAATTCCGCACCGCGGAACTGCTCGAAGCAGCGCGCAAGGTCTTTGCAGAAAAGGGCTTTCACGCCGCAACCGTTGATGATATCGCAAGTGCGGCCGGGGTTGCAAAGGGCACCGTCTATCTCTATTACCGGTCAAAGCAGGATGTTTACTGGGCGGCGCTCGAACATGGTATCACGGAACTCCAAAAAGAAATCCAAAGCCGGCTGGCGGCGGAAGACACGCCTGAGAAAAAGGTTCGGGCTTACATTGCAATCAAGATCCATTATTTCGAAAAGAACCGTGATTTTTTCAGAATCTATTTTTCAGAGCTCGGAAGCGGATTCACGCACCCAGCCCAGATGCCGCCGCGATTTGGTGACCTGTACCTCCAGCAGGCGCGGATTCTGGAGGGCGCGATCCAGCAGGGCATCAAACACGGGGTGATACGGCATATCCGCACGGATACGGCAGCGGTAGCGATCAGTGATTTGATCCGGGGCGTCATTGTCCAGCGGGTTCTCGGCTGGTCCAAAAAAGATGTTGAATCCGATATCAATTTTATCTTTGATCTCGTTTGGAGAGGAATCTCAGCCTGATGATCAGCGCACGAACAAAGACCGCAATTTATATACTGATGTTACTCCTCTTTAGCTGTACTTATGCAGCGGCTCAAACCAGTTCCGCCATGGGGAGCTATACGGCCGGTCAGGCGGGGATGGAATCAGCCGGGACAGCCTCATCGGCATCGGTGCAGGCGGCAACGCAGCAAAATCCATATCTGGGTGGTGTTCCGCCGGGCCCCGCGCAACGGGGAGTATTATCTCTATCCCTGGTCGGCGCGATTCAGCGCGGGCTGAGGTACAACCTGGGCCTGCTCCTCAGCGATCAGCAGACTCTGCAGGCGCGCGGGGCCAGAATCCGCGCTCTCAGCCGCCTTCTGCCCCAGATTTCGGCGGGTACGTCTGAGACGAGCGAACAGATTAACCTGAAAGCTCTCGGGTTCCCCAATTTTCCAGGAATACCTCCCATTATCGGTCCCTTCAGTGTATTTGACGTGCGGGGGTACGTGGACCAGCCCGTTCTGGATCTCAAGGACCTTCACCAGGAAAGAGCTGAAAGAGACAACGTCAAGGCCGCCCAGTTTACGTATCAAAACGCACGCGACCTGGTGGTGCTGGTGTCCGCCAACCTGTACCTGGAGGCATTAGCTGGCTCCAGCCGGGTGGGCGCGGCACAGGCTGAGGTCAAAACCGCTCAGGCGGTTTATGACCGCGCGGTCGATATGAAAAAGGCGGGCATGGTGCCCGGGATCGATGTCCTCCGCAGCCAGGTGGAACTGCAGGCAGAACAGCAACGGCTGATTTTCTTGAAGAATCAGTCTCAGACAGAGAAACTTTCCCTGGCAAGAGCCATAGGGCTGCCGGTGGCCCAGGAGTTCCGCTTGACAAGCAAGGTTCCCTATACACCGCCTCCTCCCATCACGCTCGATCAAGCACTCAGCCGGGCCCTCGCGACGCGGGCCGACTATAAGAGCCTGCTTGCCCAGGTTCATGCGGCCGAAGCCTTGAAGAAGGCCGCGCGCAGCGAGGCCTTGCCCTCCGTGAATTTCCATGCGGATTACGGAGACATCGGGCCCAGTCCAGGGAATTCTCACGGCACCTACACGGTTGAAGCCAATCTGAAAATACCGCTTTTCCAGGGTGGCAAAGTTCGCGGTGACGAGATGGAGGCAAATGCCCTGTTACAACAACGCGAGTCGGAACTCAAAGACCTGCGCAACCAGATCCAGTACCAGGTGCGGACGGCCTTCCTGGACTTGAGATCGTCGGAAGACCAGGTTCGTGTCGCCAGGAGCACTCAAATCCTGGCCCATGAACAGCTAAGGGAAGCCCGGGACAGGTTTGCTGCCGGAGTGGTCAACAGCCTTGAAGTCGTGCAGTCACAGCAGGCCGTCGCAACGGCTGACGAAAACTATATTTCCAGTCTCTACAGCTACAACGTTGCGAAAGCCTCGCTGGCACGCGCCCTGGGTCTCGCGGAGGAGGCGTTCAAGCAAATGATTGGAGGAAACAAGTAATGGCGGATGCCACGAAGACGGTGGAAATAAATGGCACAAACGAAAGGAACGCGCCTGAGTCCGAAGAGCGCCGATCATTTTTCCAGCTTCATCCTAAAGCCAAGTGGGTCCTGCTTGTGATCGCCCTGGTGCTGGTTGTGGGTGGAATCTTTGTCTGGCGGTACTACTCAACGCACGAATCGACCGATGATGCCCAGATTGACGGTGACATTTATCCCATCAGCGCGCGCATCGACGGCCATGTAATAGCCGTTGAGGTCGAGAACAACGAGTTCGTCAAGAAGGGCACGGTTCTGGTTCGGGTTGATCCGACAGACTACAAGGTGGCGCTTGAGCGCGCCCAGGCCGATTACGCAATGGCCCAGGCGCGTGCTCAGGCTTCCCGCGTTGGCGTGCCCATCACTTTCGTCAATTCCACAACCGGAATCTCTGCCGCCGAAGCCCGAGTGGAACAGGCGCAGGCGGCCATTTTCGCCTCGCAAAAACAATATTTGGCAGCCCAAGCCAGGGTCCGACAGACGCAGGCGGATTACGCCAAAGCCAAGTCAGACCTGGCACGTTACGCACAGCTCGTCAAGAAAGACGAAGTTTCCCAGCAGCAGTACGACCACGCACTGCAAACAGCCGAAGCCGACTCCGCAGCGGTGACGGCGGCACAGTCAGCCGCCTCGGCCGCGGCCCAGGAAGTTTCACTGGCGAAAGCCCGCTTGGCCCAGGCGCAAGCCGACCTCCGAGCTTCCCACAACGGGCCTCAACACGTCAAAGTCAGCCGCGCCGAAGCAGCCGCTGCCGAAGCAGCTGTCATGATCGCCAAGGCCAACCTTGACCAGGCGCAACTGAATGTGGACTACACCACCATTCGAGCGCCGGTGGATGGCATCGTGGGCAAGAAATCCGTCGAGCCGGGACAGAACATCGGAGTTGGCCAGGATTTAATGGCAGTTGTGCCGGTTGCAGGATTGTACGTCACCGCCAATTACAAAGAGACAGAACTGAAAGACATGCGCCCGGGCGATCCCGCCACAATCCATGTTGACGCTTATGACCGCAATTACAAAGGACACGTGCTGAACATTGCCGGCGCCACAGGGGAGAAATTCAGCCTGCTTCCGCCTGAGAATGCAACCGGCAACTATGTCAAGGTGGTCCAGCGGATTCCCGTCAAGATCGTTTTCGATCCGGGCGAGGACAAACAGCACCTTCTGCGCATTGGAATGTCTGTCGAACCTACAGTGGTCACCAAGAACTAAAGAGGGTGCAATGTTTAATGTTGTTACCATCAGCCGCGAATACGGCAGCGGCGGCGGAATGATTGCAGAAATGCTGGCCCAGCGCCTGGGCTGGAAATTGGTGGACAAGTCGCTGGTCGTCGAAGTTGCGAAGCGGGCGCAAGTTGAGCTCAAAACGGCCGCCAGTTTCGACGAAAGTGTCGATCCCTGGTTTCACAGTCTGGTCAAAAGCCTGTGGCGCGGCGGTTATGAGGGATCAGCCTCAACCGTCGATATCACCGTCATCGATTCCGAAGGCATGGCAAAGATTAGCGGGGAGATCATCCGGGAGGCAGCGACATTGGGGCGGTGTGTGATTGTCGGCCGGGGCAGCCAGTGCGTCCTTCACCATCACAGGAATATTTTTCACGTTTCGGTCTTCGGCCCGCGCCATGAAAAAATCCAGCGCTTGCGCGAGCGCCTGTCACCCGATAAGGACCCGGAGCGTACGATGGATGAGATGGACCGCAGGCGCGCAGCGTACATCGATCGCTTCTATGCGAGGGATTGGAAGGATCGCCGCCTCTATCACCTGGTCATTTCTACGACCCTCGGTCTTGATACCGTGACCAACACGATTGTTTGTGCAGCGGGGGTCACACCCAAAACAACCTGAGCATGGCAGAAAAAAACGAACAACCGCAGGTTAATCCCTGGATCATCGCCATCGCGGTGATGCTGAGCACCTTTATGGAAGTGCTCGACACCACGGTGGTGAATGTCTCGCTGCCGCACATTGCCGGCAGCATGTCGGCCTCGGTGGATGAAGCCACCTGGACGCTGACCTCTTATCTGGTGGCCAACGCCATCATCCTTCCCATCACTGGCTGGCTTTCCAACTACTTCGGGCGGAAACGCATGCTGATGACCTCCGTCACGGGGTTTACGGCGGCGTCGTTCATGTGCGGGCTGGCGCCCAGCCTGCCGCTGCTGGTCTTCTTCCGGGTTGTACAGGGAGCCTGCGGCGGCGGACTCCAGCCTATTTCCCAGGCGGTCCTGCTGGAATCTTTTCCGCCCGAGGATCGCGGCAAGGCCATGGGCTTCTGGGGGCTTGGAATCGTCGTGGCGCCCATGCTCGGCCCGGTACTTGGCGGCTGGCTCACTGACAGCTATAGCTGGCGCTGGGTGTTTTATATCAACATTCCGATCGGCATCCTTGCACTCGTCATGACCCAGCTCTTCGTATTCGATCCGCATTACATTAAGCGCGCCACCAGCCGCATCGATTACTGGGGCATTGGAATGCTCGCCGTCGGTGTGGGTACATTGCAGATCGTGCTGGACAAAGGGCAGGAAAAAGACTGGTTCTCATCGACCTTCATTACCCGGCTGGTCATCATCTCCGCCATCGCCCTGGTCCTCTTCATCGTTTATGAGCTAATCGTCGCCCATCCCGTGGTGGACCTGCGGGCCTTGAAGGAGCGAACTTACAGCGCCGGCGTTTTTCTCATGACCGTCCTGGGTTTTGTTCTTTATGGTAGCCTGGTGATCCTGCCCATCTTTCTTCAGACCATTCTGGGGTATCCGGCTCTCCAGGCAGGGGTCGCCATGGCTCCGAGGGGACTTGGGTCTTTCATTGCCATGCCTTTTGTCGGCCTGATCTTATCCCGCTACGATGCTCGAAAGCTTCTGGTGATCGGTGTCCTGGGCTGCGCCGCCTCTCTGGTATTGCTGGGCACTCTTAACTTGAACGTCGGCTACTGGGAAATCTTCTGGGCCCAGTTCCTGCAAGGATTGTCAATGGGATTCCTGTTTGTACCGCTCACGACGGTCACGATGGACCCGATCCCTAACGAAAAAATGGGCAACGCCACCAGCATCTTTAACCTGATGCGAAACATCGGCGGAAGCATGGGCATTGCTCTTTCCACCACCATCGTTGCCCGCAGCGAGCAGCAGTACACCAATTTCCTCGGGCGCCACGTCAATCCCTACAGTCCGCAAACCCAGATGATGTTCCAGAACCTTCGCTCCTTCTTCATGAGCAGCGGCTCGGATGCGGTTACTGCGTCCCAGCGGGCCTATGCGGCCCTGTTTGGCATGGTGGAGGAGCAGGCGGCGATGCTGTCGTTCAATCACACCTACCTGTTCCTGGCCATCATCTTTGTCATCGTGATGCCGGCCATTCTCCTGATGAAAAGGCCGAAAAGCCGTGGCAGGATGCCGGTCCACTAGCGGTTTGCTGAAAAATGTCTTACAGAGCGTGTAGCGGCGGGTTCATCCCGCCAAAAGACCAATCTCTTCAACACAGGTTGGCTGTAAGTCTGGTGCGGTCTTGCCGGGTCCAAATCATTTTCCGTTTATCGAAAAGGCCAGCAGCACGTTTCCCGCGATGTTATTGGTATACCCGGCTTCAACGTAGAGCATTCCGTTGACGATCGCGGGCCCGGTTGCGTTCATTGAGCCTCCCTGCACAGCAATCCCGTTGACGGCCTGGAAAGTTTGCAGCGCGTCGAAATCCCAAATCACCTTGCCGGTCTTCGTGTCATAAGCGCGAAGGTGCCCGTCTTCGGAGCCTGAAAAGACGACGCCGGGAATTAATGTCGGCGGTGCGCTCTGCGCGGCGCTGCATCCCACCTGTTTCGCGCAGGCCGGCATGGGCGGAGGCGCGTACCAGACTCTTTCGCCCGTGGCGGCCTCGAGCGCAAACAAACCTCCTCCTGCTTCCGGGTTGTTGGGGTCCCAGTCTGACAGTGGAAAATAGGCAACTTTTCCGCTTGCCGCTCCTCCCCATTCGATTCCTCCGAGCGGGCCGCCTTTTCCAATTCGCGACTTCCACACGATCTTGCCATCATGATCAGGATCGAGACCGTAGACCACTCCGGATTTTTGCGCGGCGATCAGGATGCGCCGCCCGCCCGGCAGCTTCCGGAGGATGGGCGGCGACCCAAAGTCAAAGTCGTTCCCGGGATTGGGCGGGCAGTTGACTTTGCCGGGCGCGACGCAGGCGATGTTCCACAGGTCGTCCGCTGTAAGCTGCCGGCGCCAGAGCATTTTTCCGTCGCTCATGCGGAGCGCAATAATCGCGTCCGTATAAGAACTGGGTGGATCGGAGTAGCTGTTTCCCGTCGCCACGTAGATGACGTGCTTCTTCGCGTCGATGGTGGGCGGCGACCACACGGCCGCTCCCGACGGCCCCCACAGCGGCGTCCCGGCCGCGTTCCGGCGTCCGGTAAGGTGCGGCGCTTCCGGGATGGTGTAAGTTTTCCAGATCTGTTTGCCTGTCCGGGCGTTCAGCGCCACCACACTGCCCCGGAAGGTGCAGCACGGATACTTCGGATCAATCGCCGCTCCTTCTTCGCCGGAGGAGACCGGAACGTATAGCCGGCCGTTATAGAAGACGGGCGAGCCTGTGATGCGGGCCGCCGGATGCGGATCAACATGGGCCTTCCAGATCAGTTTTCCCGTTGAAGTGCTGACGGCGTAAACATTTCCTTCCACATCGCCAAAGTACACCACGCGCCCGCCGAACCCGGACGTAACAGCCGTCTTCACGGTGGTTGGCGCCTTGAATGTCCAGTAGATGCATCCCGTTTTGGCGTCCAAGGAATAGACCGTGCCGTCCTCGCTGCCCGCATAGAGCCTCCCGCCGAAGACGGTGGGTTGGCCGAAAGTGGCGGAAGCGCCCGGAAATCCAAAAGCCCACTTCAGCTTGAGTTTGGGGACGTCCGATTGCTTGAGCGCCGCAATGGCGCCAGGGATGGACCGGCTGTTATCCAGATTTTCCCCCCAGGCCGTGTATCCGGGGTCGTTCAGCACCGGCTTACGTCTCACCGTGCAATACCCGCTTGCTGGGGTCTGTCCGTCGGTCTCGGAGGCTGAAAGGAATTCCGCTACCGCAACGCGTTCATTTTTCGTCAGCTCTTTGCCCACGGTCATCATCTTTCCGGTTTCAAGCGTGCGCAGGATATAGCTCCGCGAGAGCTGGCTGAGCGCTGCTACTGACGGTGCTGGCGTGCGCTGCGAACTGCGATGGCACACCGCGCACTTCTGGTCGAAAATGGCCGATCCGTCAGGATTTTTTGAGGCTGCATGGGCGGAGGGAACAAGTATCAGGAAGAAAGCGGCGGGAAGGATTGACCCAATTCGCATAACCTATCCAGGCGGCGTAGATCCGACGATATATTCAACATACAGTCCTCCCCTTTAGCCTGACTTCCGCGCTCGGGCGAGCGAGGTATCGCATTGGCAATGAGATAGCATTTCATTCCGTCACTATGGCGAAAGGGCGGACCAACTTTTGACCGGCTTCATGACTTCTGCCGATATTTTC
>JAKAWN010000394.1 GCA_021827245.1 Acidobacteriota bacterium
GCAGAACGCGCCACCGTCGGCTTGCTCGATTATCCGGTCCTCCAGGCCGCCGATATTCTCCTCTATCGAACCGATTTTGTGCCGGTTGGCGAAGATCAGAAACAGCACATCGAGCTGACGGTTGACGTTGCCCGGCGCTTCAACCAGCTTTTTGGGGAGGTCTTTGTGATACCCAAGCCGCTGATTCGCTCAACGGGCGCTCGCATCATGGGCCTCGATGATCCTTCGATCAAGATGAGCAAGAGCTTGGCGGAAGTCCGGAAAGGTCATGCCATCGGCCTGGCGGACTCGCCGGATGAGATCCGGCGGGCCATTTTGGAATCGGTCACAGATTCGGGCGCCGAAACCCGATTTGAGCACGCCTCACCCGGAGTGAGAAACCTGTTGATAATTTTCGAGGCCCTCTCCGGAACACCTCGGCCTGCTATTGAGCCTCACTTTGCGGGGAAGGGTTACCGGTATCTGAAGGCTGAAGTGGCTGATGTCGTGATCTCAGTGCTTGATCCGATCAGGACCAAGTATCTGCAATTCATGAATGACTCTGCGTTTCTCGACAAGCTGCTTCAAAAGGGAGCGGAAGGAGTACGTCCGGTCGCATTCTCAACCCTCGACGAGGTGAAAAGGCGGATAGGGATTGAAAGCCCCATGCCTCAGGAGCGATCGGAGATCCTTGGTAAACGGTTGGCGCCCGAACCTATTGTCATGTACACACGAGCCGGCTGTGAAGACTCGGATGCCGCCCGGGAGTTTCTCAAGCAGCGTCACATTCCTTTTGAGGAAGTGGACATCGACAAGAGCCGGGAAGCCCTCGAGTTTGTGATGCGAGCCAATCAAGGCAAACAGCGCACACCCACGTTTGATGTGGATGGCCGGACATTTCATTGCTCGCCGTTTGATCCCTGGAAACTGGCCCGCGATCTCGGCTTGCCGGATGAATCCCAAGTCCAGCCGCCAAAGCCCAAAACATCCTGAAATGTGAGCGGCGAATCAAATGTGCCACGCTCTTTTGTAAGACATACGACAACGGAGCTATTCGGATTGCCTGCCACCCGAATAGCATATCGTTACGGATTGCCTGGCCACAGGCAAAGCGACTCCCTACCCCCTTATGTAGCGAACACTACGCGCTCTTTCGCAGAGCAGAATCTTCCTTTCGTTGGCCGCTTTTCTTTTGGGCGCCTGGCTGGTACGTGCCCGCTTCCTTTCGGAAGCTCACAGCCAAACGATTCCAGCCATTGATCGCGATCAGAGCCATCGTAAGATCAACTAATTCCTTCTCGCTGAAGTGTTGTCGCGCTCTTTGGTACACATCGTCTGGCACATGCGTGTAACCGACGTAGGTGACCGCCTCCGTCCAGGCCAACGCGGCCCTTTCACCCTCTGTGAAGAATGGAGCCTCTTGCCAGACGGCCACGGCGTATAAACGTTGCTCCGCCTCGCCTTGGGCTCGTGCGTCTTTGGTGTGCATATCCACGCAGTAGGCGCAGCCGTTCATCTCGGAAGCCCGCAGCTTGACCAGTTCGAGCAGTGAGGGCTCGATCCCGCTCGATCTCACGTAATCCTCAACGCCAAGCATCCCCCGGACTGCTTCAGGAGCAACTTTGTCAACATCGATCCGATGAGCCATATCTCCTCCTTTCGGTTTTAGAATTAATCTTCCAAATTTCCAAAGGCTAGTATCCCGCAAACTCTTCCGTCCGGATGTCATCATCATCGACGCCCGTATTGATGAGCACGGACCGAATCCCAACCACCAACGCTGGTGGTCCGGCAATGTAGTAGATCGGGCCGGCCTCGTAAAACGCCGGCGAGGCCAAGGGCTTCAGATGTTTTGCAATCAGGTCGTAATTGATCATGCTGCGCTCGCCATCCCACGGAAGCCGCGAGCCCTCCAGGTTCGTCATCGTCGGGACAAATCGATAATTGGAATTTTCACGCTCGAGCGCCTTGAGCTCATCCAAGAACGCGGCATCCTCCGGCTTGTGGTTCGAATAGAAAAGCACAATTTTGTGTTGCAGCTTCGCTTTGGCGGCGTGGACGACCATGCTTCGGAAGGGCGTTATCCCGATGCCGCCTGCCAGAAGAATAGCGGGACGTTTCACGTTGTTGTGCAAGCTCAGGTTGCCGAACGGCCCTTCGATTTTCACTTCTGTCCCAATGGGCATCGAGTGAAGGACGTGCTTGCACGCCGTGTCACGCATCCGGGTGGCGAACATGAGATGGTCCTCTTCGGGAGCGCTCGCCACCGAAAAACCGCGCGTGTTCCCCTCGGCATCGGTCTCGGGCGGATCGAGAATAGTCAGATCCACAAACTGGCCGGGCCTGAATGTCCAATCTGGCGGCTTCTCGAAAAAGAACGCCATGGTTTGCTCAGCGACCTCGCGGCGGTCGAGCAATCGAGCCTTAAAGATAGTTGATACTTCCGTCGTGCTCATGTTAAACCTCCCTAAAAATGGTCTGAAGCGCCTTTGCTCCGGGCTACTTGTAGCTGACAATCCTCCCCCACGTATCAGCAGTCCCCCAAATTCCCGACCGCAGGCACTCCAGTTGAACGATCTGACTGTGATCCACGAATAGATTGATGTCTGGGCCGTAATTCTTGACGTACCAGGAAAAGACCGGCGGATCGGCAGCCTCAAACATGACTTTTTCCAGGCCCAAGGCGCTTACAATTTTCGCCGGCACATCCGTCCGCCAAGCTTTCACGCTTTCGGTAATACCTTCGGATTCGATCATGATCATGTAAGCTCCGGCGTCGATGAAGCGCTTCGCGAGCTGGATGACCCATGCCGGATCGCGTGTTCCCTGGGCCTCTAGCTCCTCGGCCGAGGTCGCACCGCCCGCTCCAAATTGGATTCCTACTTCCGGTTTTGCCTTGAGCCCGGCTTTTGGGGTCTGCTCGACCAAGCGCAGCCAGTCATCGAAGGGTAGGGTGATAAATCCGCTCGAAATTTCCACGACGTCGAACTCAAACCTGCGGCACTCTTCCAGATATTTGGTCACGAATTCCCGGCCCCGCATTAGGACGTATTCAATAAACCCGCCCGTTGAAACCAACACGTGATGTTCATGGCAGAGGCGAATGATTTTCTGAAGCTGCGTTTCCGGGAACAAAGTGAACGAGCCCCCGGCGAACTTGAGGGAGTCGATGTAATCTCCCATCGTTTCCAGAACGTCTGCGAGGTGCCGGCTTCCCATCGGCGTGTAGTAAGGCCCCCGAATTTCCGTGATGCCTTGCGATCGAGGCTTTCCCATTCGCTGATTCGCTGGCAAGAACGAGAAAGGTTTCTCCGTTGAACCCTCTTCAGGTTTCATCTTTACCCTCCGGCCTGACGCCGCTTCGCGCCGGCTTGCCCGGCCGAGTCGCGGGGCTTGGCCTGACACAAAAGACTTGGCAAATCGCCGGGCTTCCTGTTTTCACAGGCGGTGATATGATCGGCAACGGCTTTGATGAGCTCGTTGGTTGCGAATGGAGCGCAAAGGGCAGTGAATTTTCCTGCCGCCTCCTGCCATGACATGGGGCGCGTCAGGAAGCCCGGAAAATCCTCTTGCTCGCGGCTAAATACCGAACCGTCCTTCAACGTTAAGGTCAGCCGGCAGCACATCCTCGTTGGAAACTGCGCCGAGTACTCTGCGTTGGGGGTAACAAAGACTTTACGCAGCAATCGCTGAACATCGCTGCGTCCGATGCGGCCGGCTGCGTACTGCTCCGGCATCACCTTTCCGTCCAGGAGCGCGGCTGCGATCAGATAAGGCAGGCTATGGTCCGCTTGCTCTTTGGTTTCAACCTGTTTCTTGTCGCCCTCTTCACCGCCGCCAATGATGTTGTAGGCGACGTCGAAAATATCAAGGTCCGCTCGTTCGATCGTTTGGACGGGTATCTGATTCTCATTCTTCAGTGACAAAGCAGCCTCGATGGCGCTTTGGGAATGAATCTCGGCGTTGTACTTCTTGAGAATCGTCCGCGTCACTCGCTCGAGGTTTTCGCGCTTCCAGTTAATTTCAAATTTTCCCACGATCGCATCCATGAAGCCTTTATTGCCTTCGAACACTTCGAGCGGGCCTGTAACGCCGCTGCGGGCAAGCAGAGCGGCTCGCACTCCTACTGCTGCCATATTCGGATACGCTAGCGCCTTCCAATGTGAGAGCTTTCCGGTCCGCGTCACGCGCAAGGCGTTCGAAGCCGTTCCGGCGATTGCAATCGCATTTGCAGTCTGGTTCGGGTTAAGCCGCATGGCGCGCGAGATGCCTGCCGCGACCGCGTACGACCCTTGCACAACATGATCGAATCCAGCCGCCCGCACCGGAGCGACATCCGAAAGGCGGCATTGCACTTGGTAGGCGACGGCCAAGGCCGCTAGAAAATCCTTGCCGTCAGCGTCGCTGTATTCCGCCGCCGCAAGGACCGGAGCGACGTTATCGCTGGGATGGCATGTCTCGCCTTTTGCCAGGTAAGAGTCGTTGAAATCAAGGTAGCGGACAAGCGCACCGTTATAAAACGCCGCCAAGTCCGGGGTCGTCTGCCCGCCGCCGATTATTGTGCAATTGCCCTGAGGACAGAATTCCCGGATGTGATCACGAATCACTGGAGTCGGCCCTTGGCCCAGAGCAGCAATCGCGCAGCCCACTGAATCGAGAAGCCGGATCTTGAGCTGGTGAACGGCTTGTGAGGACAAATCCTTAAAATTTGCCCCAACTGCGAAATCCGCTAACTCTTCTGCCTTGGTCATAAGAGATCCCCGCTCTGCCTGGGAGATAACTTCATGCCGCCCGGCCAGAGGACTCGCTACCCTCCCTCGCCTCCATGGGATAGCCCGCAGCCTCCCATTCATCGAACCCGCCAACAAGGGCATGGACATCCGTCCAACCGTGATATAAGAATTTGACCGCCGCACGGGCGCTCGCCGATTCGTGCGGTCAGGTGCAATACGTCACAACCGGCTTGCCCTGTGGAATGGATTCGATCCGCTTGTCAAGTTCATTCAGAGCGATCCGAATCGCGCCTTTGATCTTCCGCGCCGCTTGCTGCCATGGTCCGGGGTTACGAACGTCAATGAACACAATCTCCTCGCCCGAGTCCATCCGGCGTTTGACATCTTCTTTGGTTATCCGCAATGAGTCCGTCATTCGTTTCCTCCTGAACAGATCTCCCTCACGTTCTGAAATGCCCGTGCGCGGCCACCAATTGACGAACCGCCCGCGCCACCTTCATGCGCTCGGCCGGCAAGCCGGGTTTCTCATCAGAATGCTTAGCCATAGCCCGCAGCGACAAAAGCTTTTCTCGGAGGCGTGCCCGCGCCCATGTAAGCTTGACCTCAGACCCCATGCGGACGAGCGCGCGAGTTAGCATCTGAGTGCCGAAATTGGCAAGCCACTTTATCCCCTCGGTCACAACGATCCAGAGGGCTAGGACGACAAAAAGGATCAGAAAAAAGGAACCCACAATGGCCACAACGACAAGATCTTCCAATACAGGGTACATGGCTGAACTCTCCTTCTCTTCCATCACTCAACCTCGCTGACCGTTAGGGCAATGCACGTGCCAAACCTTGGGCCGGGTGAAGGTGTGCATCTCGTTGAAATTGAAGGATCAGCCCATCCCAGAGATGGTTGAGCCGGAAGACGCGAGCCACTTCCGGACAAAAGTGACGATTCCTCGTCGCAGAAGTTACGGAAGCAAAGAAGCAGGTTTCGGATGGAAGGAATTAGTTGAGACGAGGAGTGTGACGTTTGTCCGTCGCCGTCCCCAACTCGGGTCCCCGGTTACCGGCCCCAGGCTCCAACACAGCCGGTTCACGGCTTTCTCTCGGCTGCCTGAGGCATTCGATGACGTGGTCGGCAATCTGAACGGGCGTATGTCGGGGCAAGGCGCAATGCCGGACGTGGTCTCGCAGCAACTCATGAATCTCCGGAAGGGTCGGGTGGGCGCTCTGAATCACAGCCACTTCGGTACTTGAGGGAACTCTCCGTAACAATGACCAGAGCCCTCGCGCCCCAATGTCGGGAAGATAGTCGCTCAAAAGCACTAAATCGAATGTTTGTGAGCTGAGCAGCTCAGCGGCCCCCATTCCGTTCCAAGTAGTTGTCACATCAAACCCAGAATCCTCGAGCAGGATCTGCCCTTGGATAAGGAACTCATCATCAAAATCAATGATTATACAGAGCGTCTTAAGTAATACAGCATAATTTGCGTAAAACACGGTTCGGATGTTTCCAAGCTTCCATCTGTGCGCTTACGGCTGCGGTCAGGTTTTCGAGCTTGGGAAAGTATTCGTTATGA
>JAKAWN010000395.1 GCA_021827245.1 Acidobacteriota bacterium
TGTCTACCATATACCAGCATTATTCCCCCAGCCAGCAATACATCATCAAGAATCCGCTGATCGCACCGACAAGCATGTACAAAGAGGGCGGGGGCGAGAAGAGCCTGATGTGGCCCAACTCGGCGCAGTCAGCAAACGGTGGGACAGTTCCACGAGAGTTCTTCCTGAACGCCAAAACCTGCGAACCGTGCCACAAAGACATTTATCGCCAATGGTACGACTCATTGCACCACTTTTCATCCTTCAACGACCAGTGGTACCGCAAGTCCATCGAGTACATGCAGGACACAGTAGGGATCAAGTCTTCGATGTGGTGCGCGGGCTGCCATGACCAGGCCGTGGCCTTCACGGACATGATGCAGAAATACCCGATCCGCGAGATTGAGCATACGCCGGAAGCCCTGGCGGGTCTGAGTTGCGTCTCCTGCCACTCGATCGAGCGCGTCACCAGCACTATGGGAAATGGCAGCTACATTTTCAAATACCCTCCTCTCGACCGCTATGCTTCCAGCAAGAACCCGGTTATCCGTGACATCGCTTACTTTTCAATTCTTCTCGACCCCAAACCTCACCGCGCGGCGTTCTTCCGGCCGTTTCTCCATGAGCAAAGTCAGGTGGCACGATTCTGCTCGGTTTGCCACAAAGTCCATCTTGACGTTCCCGTCAATCACTATCGCTGGATTCGCGGCTTCGACGATTATGATCACTGGCAGGCGAGCGGCGTTTCAGGCCACAGCGCCAGATCGTTCTATTACCCGCCGAAACCTTTGACTTGCGTGGACTGCCACATGCCTTGGGTCAAGTCCAATGACTACGGCAACGTCAACGGTTACGTCAATTCGCACCGGTTTATTGCAGCCAACACAGCCGTCCCGACCAGCTATGGCCACATGAAACAGGTCAAAGCTGTTGAGGATTTCCTGAAAGCCGACAAAGTCACCGTTGACATCTTCGGCATTACCCAGGAACCGAAGGGATCGAAAGAGGAAGCGGCGCCGATGCAACTGCTGGGTGGAGGGGGGCAAACTTCCACTATGTTTGCAGTCGGTGAAGAATCGGCCCGTGGGCTGGAGTCCTCCGAGGTCACTGTTGGCCCGCCTGCCAAGCTGATGGCCCCTCTCAATCGGGGTGTCGCCTACCTGCGCCGTGGCGAAACCGCTCGCCTCGATGTAGTGGTCCGCACGCGCGGCGTGGGGCATTTCTTCCCCGGCGGCACCGTTGACGCTCAAATGGTGTGGGTGGAACTCAAGGCTGTGGACAACAAAGGCCACATCATCTTCTGGAGTGGTGAGGTGGCTGACCATGGCAAAGGCCCGGTCGATCCCGGCGCTCAGGTCTTCCGCTCCTATTCGCTGGATGCGGGCGGGCACTGGATCAACAAGCGCAACGCATGGTCGGATCACGCTGACGTCTACGTGCACTTAATCCCTCCGGGGGCCGCCGCCATCGTCCATTTCCGCATCAAGGTCCCGAAAGATTGCGGCAACAAAATCACTTTCACCGCCAAGTTGAATTACCGCAAGTTCAACTGGTGGTTTACGCAGTGGGCTTTTTCGGGCAAACGCGACCCGTTCCAGAGACATCGCGTGACAAACACCCAGGAGGACAACACCAAGTGGATTTTTGATGGCAACCCTGTAAAAGAGCGTGTCGCCGCAAAGTACAAGAAAATTCCAAATGTCCCTATCGTGGTGATGTCCGAAGACACGGTGACGGTCCCGGTGCTGCCGGCATCGAACCAGCCCTTCCGGCAAGATATCAAGGTCCTTCCGCAGGACGTTTATCGCTGGAATGATTACGGCATCGGGCTGCTGCTCCAGGGTGATCTGAAAGGTGCGGAACGAGCCTTCAAGATGGCCGTCATGGCTAATCCCAAGTACGCTAACGGCTGGGTGAATATCGCCCGGGCGCTCGTCCAGGAAGGCAATGTTAATCAGGCAATTCCATATCTCAAAACCGCCCTCGGGATCGATCCTGCGCTCGCCAGCGCCCATTACTACATGGGCCTGGTCTATGAAACAAACGGGAAATATCCGCAAGCCTATGACCAATTTGCAGCGGCTGCCGCAACCTATCCGGTTGACCGTGTCGTCAGCAACGCGATGGGCCGAATACTCTTCCTTGAGAAAAAGTTTGCAGCCGCTGCCAAGCAGTTTCAGCACACTCTGAGCATTGATCCGGAGAACCTGACTGCCAATTACAATCTGATGCTTTGCTACCGCGGGCTGCAGGAATACGCCAAGTCACGTCTTGAAGAGAAGCTGTATTTGCGCTTCAAGGCGAATGAAATCGCTCGTGCCATCACGGGTCCGTTCAAACGGAAGCACCCGAATGCGAACAACCTGTCTCAACCCATCCACGAGCAGGTGTCCATCAACGATGAAAACCCTGAAGGATTAGAGTTCTATTGGAATTACGGCCAGAAGTGGGACTGGCTGCCGGGCAAACTGGGCAAAATGCAGGATACTGCTCTTGCCCACTACAAGAAGGACGGAAGTTACGATTATCTTGCTGACTTGAGAAAAGCAAAACTCAACATGAAGGCCGAGCATAAGATGATGGCAGAGCTGGGGATACAGCCGGAGGCGTCACACCAGATTCCGGCGGGGCAGAATGGTGAGTCTCAGTTCCCCCATCAGACCATGACGGAGTTGGAATTCAAGCCGGTGGCTGATCATAAGATCATGGCGCAGCCCGGACTTAATCCGCAGACGCCCCACAACGTCTTAGCGCAGCAGGGGCAAAAGCAGCAGGCCGGGGAAAAAACCGTGGCGGCAGAGACCCTGCCTCAGCCACATGCCGCACACAAGCTTGTAGCTGAGGATAGACCTTTTCATTAAAACCGGGGCAACGCTTTAAGACAATCGACTATCGGGGCTGGCTGCATTTCTCTTCCTCTTGGGGCTGAACCCTCCCGAAAGAAAGGTGTTGGATCAAAAGTGAGCACTGTTTCTTCGCGCCGTGATTTTCTCAAGAACTTTCTGGTCGCGGCTGGCGCAGCGCAGATCATCGATCCGCGGCGTCTTTCTGCCGTGGCCCAGTCCTCCTCCGGGCGGCACTACGTCAACATCGCCCCCCAGGCCGGAGTCCATTTCATCCACAACAACGGCGCCTTCGGCAAGAAGTGGCTTCCTGAAACCATGGGATCGGGGTGTGGCTTCATCGATTACGACAACGATGGCAATCAGGACATTCTTCTGATCAATGGCACGGACTTTCCCGGCCACGTCGTCCGGCAAACCACAATGAAGCTCTACCATAACAACGGCAACGGAACCTTTACGGATGTCACAGCGCGCGCTCGCCTGAATATCCCGATGTACGGAATGGGCGTGGCTATTGGGGATTACGACAATGACGGCTGGGATGACATTTACGTGACCGCTCTTGGCGAAGCCCACCTTTTCCACAACGAGCACAACGGCACTTTTCGGGACGTGACTAAAGACGCTGGCGTCAACAACACCGGCTTTGGCACCAGCGCCGCCTGGTTTGATTACGACCGCGACGGCAAGCTTGACCTGTTTGTTTGCAACTACGTGCAGTGGACTGAAAGGACGGACATTTACTGCACGCTGGATGGTCGCCACAAGTCCTACTGCACTCCCGAAGACTACAAGGGTGAATCGAACCGCCTCTTTCACAACCTCGGCAATGGCCGCTTTGAGGATGTTACAAAACGGGCTGGCATTTTCGATCCGAATGGTAAGAACATGGGCGTGGCCATCATCGATTACAACATGGATGGCTGGCCGGACATCGCGGTTTCCGATGATACCGAGCCCAATAAGCTTTACCGCAACAACCACAATGGGACGTTCACCCAGGTGTCCATCCAGGCGGGAATCGCCTACGATATGAACGGCATCGCCCGCGCGGCCATGGGCATCGACGCCGCAGACTATAACCGTTCAGGTTTCCCCAGCCTGGCCACCGGGAACTTCTCCAACCAGATGCTGGGTCTCTATCAGAACCAGGATCACGGTTTCTTTATCGACGTCGCACCCGAGTCGGCCATCGGACAGGACAGCCGCCTTTCACTTACGTTTGGCCTCTTCTTTTACGACTATAATCTCGACGGCCTCCTGGATCTTTTTGCCGCCAACGGCCACATTGAACCTGACATCTCCATCATCCAGCCGCAGGTAACTTACGCCGAACGTCCCTTGCTGTTTCGAAATGAGGGAAACAGCCATTTCAAGGATGTCGGACAACAGGTCGGACTTACGAAAAAAGTCGTGGCGCGCGGCGCGGCCTATGGAGACATCGATAACGATGGCTACCCCGACGTTCTGATCACCACCAACAACGGCCCGGCTTATCTGTACAAGAATGAGGGTCCAAACACCGACAACGCGATCCGGATCAAGACAGTCGGAACCCGCTCGAATCGCGATGGTCTTGATGCAGTGGTCCGAGTCCATTCGGACGGTATCATGAACTGGCAAATGGTTCACTCCGGATCAAGCTACTGTTCGCAGAGTGAACTCCCTTTGACATTTGGCCTTGGTAAGCTAACAACGGCGGAAGAGGTGCACATTTCCTGGCCGAGCGGCCAGCAGGATGTTCTCAGGAACCTCAAAACCAACGCCACCTATACCATCCAGGAAGGTGGCAAAATCCTTTCCACTCGCCCCTTCACACGGTAAGCGGCCCATGAGAACCGTGTCCATCTATTCGCGTCGGGTCACTCCATGCGCAATCCAAAACTTCCCGGGCTCCAAGCCGGCCCGCAGCGCGTAATCGTGAGCCAGAAGCTGAATCAGAAGAATATCGACCAGAGTTCCGAGGCCCAGCGGGACGGGATCGACGTGGATGTAGCGTATGTTCGTCACGTTCTCGACCTGCCGGTCGGAGATAAGCAGGACCCGCCCTTTGTGAGAACGAATGTCATCGGCGAGTTTCAGAAGCAACGTAGCCGGCCTGCGGGCGCGTGGCGTCGCGGCATCAGGCTGTGTGTACCGTGCGAAGATGATATAGCAGTGCGACGGGTCAACGATCTCAATCGGCCCATGGCGAAATTGCGCCGCGGAGATCGGCTCGGCGGCCAGGCGTGCCACCTCTTTCAGCATCAAAGCTCCCTGGAAGGCCGAAGCCAGGTCCGCTCCTCTCGAAAGCAGCGCGACGTAAGGCGGATGGTCGAAAAACTCGAGAGTTGGAAGCATCAGGTCGTCATGCCGTTCCAGAATCTTCTCCTGCGCGTCAACGGCGTGAATCAGCGCCTGGCTGAGCGGCCGACGGGACACTCCGGCGATCGCGAAGGCCAGATACATCAAAACTGCTACGGCGCACGTGTAGGTCTTGGTGCTGACTGCCGCCTGAACACCGGCCATCATCGGCAGCAGCAAGTCGCCCTTCCTGGCAAGCTCGCTGCCCTCCACGTTAGTCACTGCAACAACATTGATCTTTTTCGGAAGAACCTCAAGCAGCCGGGTGACTTCAGCCGTCTCTCCCGATTGTGAAACAACAACCAGAAGCGTGTGCGGGGTCAGTACTTTCAGGTGGTGGTGCAGCAGTTCGGCGGCCTCCCACACCAGTGCCCGATATCCCATCGCGGTCAGATAGGCTTGCGCAGGATACGCAGCGTGCAGCGATGAACCCATTCCCGTAAAGACCACAAGCGTGCTGCGAGAAATCCCGAACTTTTTGCGCAGATCCAGTGGGATTGCGCCCGTGCTTGAGTAATATTTCCGGACACCGGAAAGAGCGCCCGGCTGCTGCAGGATTTCTTCCATCAAGGGAGTCATGGTTTCGGCCTATCAGTCGGAGTCACAGAGTGGAGGAAGGCCAGCCCCTGCCCTGGCTCTCGCTGTCGGCAAGGACGCTGCCGCTCCTGGCGCCAAATCGCGCTTACCCGCAAATTCTAGCACTGCTTGAAAGATATTGAAAAACAATCGACTGGCCGATGCCGCGGATGGGGATGCACACAGGACCTCCCTCTCAGGCGGTCGGAGCTGAATGCTGTGGGATGTGTTTCAGATGTCTTGAGGCTGCTGGGGAAGCGGGGGCCGGAGGCCATCCGGCCCTGCCGTGTCTTACAATTGAGTCACATTTGCCGCTTGGAGTCCTTTCGGGCCCCTGACGACCTCGAACTCGACGAGCGCACCTTCCTGAAGGCTGCGGTAACCGTCTCCTTGGATCGCAGAAAAGTGGACGAAAACGTCCTCGCCACCCTGCCGCTGGATGAAACCATACCCCTTGCTGGCATTGAACCACTTTACGGTTCCTTGCTCACGATTGTTACTCACGTTTACTTCTACTCCTTGTTGATAGTTGG
>JAKAWN010000396.1 GCA_021827245.1 Acidobacteriota bacterium
GCAATTCCTCGCCCTCGACTCCCGGTCAGGGAAAGTCGTCGCACATGTTGCGGCGGTTGGCGACTCAGATGATGTTTGGTACGACGCTCGACTCCGCCGCATTTACATCACAGGAGGCGAGGGCTACATCAGCGTCATTGCGCAACGTGACGCGGATCATTACGAGCTCATCGGGAAAATTCCCACGGCGCCGGGCGCGCGCACTTCCTTCTTTTCGCCCGAGCTTGGCCGCTTGTACGTCGCCGTGCCACAGCGCGGTTCACGTAGCGCACAACTCCGCGTCTATGCAACAGCGCCATGAGGTTTCGAATGTGAACCAAACACTCATAAGGAGGAAATCCATGAAAGCACGCCAAATCGCTTTACTCGCCATTGCTCTGCTCATTCCGGCGGTGGTACAGGCTCAAGGGATTGATGCGACAAAACTGGAGATGGTCCTCGGCAGGCCTGGCCAGAAAATCGGCGAGATCACCAAATTTGGCTTCCCGCGTACCGATCTTCACGTGTCCGTCCACGGCGTGGTCGTCAAGCCCGGGCTGGCGTTAGGCTCATGGGCTGCCTTTTCTGGAACCGACGACAACGCCACGGTCATGGGAGACCTCGTCTTACTGCAAGACGAAGTGAACCCAGTGATGATGCGCCTGAGATCTAACGGCTTTGAGATCACCGCACTTCACAATCACCTGCTCGATGAGACGCCGCGCTTGATGTATATGCATTACATGGGTCGCGGCCCAGCAGAAAACCTAGCGAAGTCCTTGAAGAATGCGCTTTCTGCTTCAAAGACCCCGCTCGGGAGGCCGGCTCCGGCCGCCAAGGTCGCTTCCCTGCCAGCATTTGTGGAGGAGGTGGAAGGCGTTCTGGGACGCAAGGGCAGCTTCAGCGGCGGCGTTCTGGCCTTCGGGATTCCCAGACGTGATGCCGTAACCATGAACGGCATGACGATTCCGCCTACCATGGGAGTGGCGGAAGCAATCAATTTCCAGGAAGCCGGGCCTGGCCGAGTGGCTACGACGGGCGATTTCGTGCTCACCACGAATGAAGTGAATCCCGTTATTTCCGCTCTCGAAGCGCACCACATTCTCATCACAGCACTGCACACTCACATGCTCGAGGAGCAGCCGCGATTGTTCTTTTTGCATTTCTGGGCAGTTGGAAGTCCTCAATCGGTATCCAACGGAATCAAAGCTGCATTACAGAGGATCTCGATCAAGTGACGGCTGAATGGCTGTCAATCCTTAGCAACCATGAGGTCGTTAAGAATCTACGTGCCGCCGTGAACTTAGTTCGTAGCGCTTACCTTCCGCCCCTTCACAAAGTCAAATGCGGGGCGAGCGGGGGCGCGCCAGGGACGGCCAAATGCCAAACCGTAATGATAGGTGGAGGAAAAAATGAAATTAACGAGCTTCATACTCCTATTCCTGGTGGTTTGCATCCCCTCCTCCCTTAAGGCGATGATCACCCCGACCGAGCGGCACAAAATCGACACGGAACTCGGAATGACGGGGACGTATGTTCAGTCTGAAGACACATACAAGTTTAGCTTTCTTGGTATTGCTGCGAAGCTTATGGTCCACGGGCGGGAGGTCGGCCAGCTTGGAAGCGTTGAGTCCCGGGCAGCCTTCGTTGGCGATCCGCATCACGGAGGTTGCCTTCTGGTAGCGGAGCTTGCCCTCTTAGAGAATGAGGTGAATCCTGTTCTTTCAACAGCTCTCGATAAAGGGTTCGCGATTACAAGCCTTGGGAACGACTATCTCTTCGAGCAGCCCAGGATTCTCTTCATGGAGATTTCCGAATTGGGGGAGCCGACTGAGCTTGCGAGAAAACTGAGCAGACTTCGGGAAACTATTGGTGCGATTCGTGTGGCTCATTCCTCCCACAGTAATCAACTTGGGAGCAGAACAGTTTCACGCCAGAATCATCTCACCGCCTCTGATCTGGACTCAGTCTTAATGACTCAGGGGAGAGTTGTGCACGGCGTCTACCAGGCGACGATGGGGATGGCTGGGACGATATTTGGAGTTCCTGCGGGAAAACAGGCGGGCCTCAGAACCTCAATTACGTTCGCGGGAACCGACCAAGACGCCATCGTAGACGGCCAAATCATTGTGACTCGGGATCAAGCCCGAAACGTGCTCCGAGCATTGCGGAATGGAGGCATTTACGTCACCGCGCTCCACAATCACTTCATGGATTCGAATCCGGATTTTTATTTCGTACATTTCTGGGGAAAGGGGCCAGCGCGAGAGCTTGCCCTGACCATCCGGCGCGCCATGGAAACGCAGTTGAGATAATAGAGGAGAGAATTCGACCAAAAGGCTGACGAGCCAGCGCGCCCTTGCTATGGCGTTTCTAAGACAAGCCAGCCACAACCTCCGCGTGATTTACGCCGCAGCCCTCCTGCGTTCGGCGGGTGTCGGACTCACAGGGGTGCTTTTAGGTGTTTATCTCTCCCGCGCCGGCCTGTCGGCCGGTCAAATTGGCCTCGTCATCAGCACTGGCCTGGCCGGAGCGGCTCTCGGAACTCTGATTGTCAGCCTTCGCGCAGATCGCCTTGGGCGGCGCCCCATTCTAGTTGTCATTTCTCTCCTTGCGGCATCAGGCGGTCTTGGTTTTGGCTTGACAAGCCGGTTCTCCGGCATTCTCGCCCTCAGCTTCGTCGGCATGGTCAACGGGATGGGTACCGACCGCGGGCCCGCTTTCACGCTTGAGCAAGCCATCATCCCTCAAACGATCTCCAGCGACTCCCGTACAAGAGCTTTGTCCTGGCACAGCCTCATTATGGACATCGGCCATGCCGCGGGATCTCTGCTTGCAGGATTACCTTTACTCCTCTCACGATTGCTTCACGTCGATGTATTCGTTTCATACAAGGCGACCTTCGGGCTGTACGGCCTTATCAATTTCCTTGTGGCGATTCTCTACCTTTTGCTTTCTGCTGAGATTGAAGTTCACGCTCCAGGGGATGCCGCTCCGAGATCAAGGTTCCTTTCGCCACAATCAAGGTCTGTAGTAACGCGACTCGCCGCCCTGTCTGGAATCGACAGTATGGGCGGAGGATTCCTTACTGATGCGCTTCTGGCTTATTGGTTTTTTCGACGTTTCGGTCTTACCGAGGGGATCCTGGGCCTGCTGTTTTCGCTTGGGAACATTCTCAACTCAATCTCCTATCTCTTCGCGGCATGGCTGGCGAAGCGTATTGGGTTGCTCAACACCATGGTTTTCACGCACATCCCTTCCAGCCTCATTCTGATGGCTATCCCCTTCGCGCCTTCAACAGGATGGGCCATAATGTTTTATCTGGCCTGGGAATCGCTGGTTGAAATGGACGTGCCGACGCGGCAATCCTACCTGGTGGCGGTTGTCCAACCCAGCGAGCGAACGTTTGCGACGGGGGTAACCAATCTCGCGCGTGGCATCGCACGGTCGGCCACGCCATCACTCGCAGGATACGTAATGCAAAACGTAGCTCTGGCTACTCCTCTCTTTCTCGGGGGTAGCGTCAAGATTGCGTATGACATCTTGCTTTATTCGGCCTTTCGCCGTCTGAAACCGCCCGAGGAGACGATGAAAGGGGCTGCTTCGAGCGGGCCAGATGAAAACGTCAAATCAGCTAGATCGTCAGATTGAATATTGACCCGGCGTTCGCGCTAGTTTCCGGGGTGCTGATTAATAGTTGGCGCGACATAGTTTTCAGGTAACCTTCAGATCGTTGGAATAAACTCAGGGAAGCGTGTCGCGAGCATGAAAGCCTTATCGAAACAGTTTCGAGTGTTTCTCCACGTCTCTGCAGCGCTTGTGGCGGCGAAGCCAAGCCACTCGCGTCAATTTGCACTGCTGTCTCAAGGGGCGATCTGCGTTAAGCCATGCGAATCTTGATCGTCGAAGACGAAAAGAAGATGGCCGAACTCCTCAAGAAGGGACTTGAGGAGGAGAATCACTCGGTGACCTTGGCCTACGACGGGAGGACTGCGCTGGAATTTTCGGAATTATACGAATTCGATGCCATCGTCTTGGACATTATGCTGCCAGGGATCGATGGGTACGAGGTCGCCAGACGTTTGAGGCGGAACAAAAACCAGACTCCGATTTTGGCCCTGACCGCGCGTGACGCGGTGCCCGATGTTGTGAAAGGCCTGGATGCCGGGGCGGACGACTATTTAACGAAGCCGTTTGCATTTGAAGAGCTATTGGCCCGGCTGCGTTCTGTCGCGCGTCGGGGCTCTTTTCCGCGTCCTGTTTGCCTCAAGGTCGCCGATCTGATTCTCGATCCCGCAAAGCAGCAGGTTTTTCGCAAAGGTCACGAAATTCATCTCAGCCCCACGGAGTTCCGGCTGCTCGAATTGCTCATGCGCAGGGCGGGAAGAGTTGTTTCCAGAAACGCAATCGTGGAAGCGGTTTGGGGATTCGATCGGGAAGTAGAGGAAAACACGCTGGACGCCTTCATCCGCCTGTTGCGAAGCAAAGTAGACCGAGACTCCAAACAGAAGTTGATCCATACGGTTCGCGGCACGGGCTATGCCCTGCGAGAGAGTCCCAAGTTATGAGGCCACTTCCGATTCGGGTGAAGCTGACAGCCTGGTATTTCGCGGTCCTCGCCGCGACGTTCGCGCTTTTCGGTGTCGTGGCATTCTTGGCGATGCAGAAGAGCATCGACAGGACCGTGGACGAGAACTTGCGTGACCGTGTATCCGATGTCCAGGAATTGATGACGCATGTCGCGCGCGAGGACCCGGAAAGACTCGCGGATGAACTGCGAGAGCACGCGGAGCTTCAGGAAGAGGGCGGTTTGTTACAAGTGGCGGATTTTGGGGGCCACTGGCTCTATCGCTCGCGACTGATGGAGCGCTTCAACGTGCCGCAGAAGGATGTCGGGAGCTCTGTTATCTATAATCTCAACGTCGCGAGTATGCCTTTGAGAATCATGGCTGCGCCATTGCGTCTAGGTAACCGGACTTACGGCATTCAAGTCGCGGCGTTGATGGACGATTATCAGGAAGCTCTTGACCATTTCCGGTGGGTCCTGCTCCTCTTGAGCCCCCTTCTCTTACTTCTTGCTTCTGTCGGCGGTTACTGGATGAGCCGCCAGGCTCTCCGGCCCGTGGACGAGATCACACAAGCTGCCCAGAGAATAAGCCACAAGAACATTTCGAGCCGCCTGAAAACGCCTCAGAGCCATGACGAATTGCAGCGCCTCTCGGAGACACTAAACGGGATGTTGGAGAGACTCGAAGGCGCTTTCAAGAGGATTACTCAGTTCACCGCCGACGCTTCCCATGAGTTGCGCACTCCCGTCGCTCTGATGCGAACAACAGCCGAGCTTTCGCTTCGAAAACCGAGGCAGGAGGCGGAATATCGCGAAGCTCTATCACAAATCCTGAAGGAGCTTGAAAGAACTTCGACTCTCATCGAGAGGTTGATGTTACTCGCTCGTGCAGATTCAGGAGCGGAAGCGCTGCAGTTCAGGCGCGTTGATTTTGCAGAGAGTTTTCGCGAAGCTTGCCGCCAAGGTCGCACCCTTGCCGAAGTTAAGCAGATTGGATTTGAAGAGCAGATTGTCCGCGCTCCGGTTTTCGTTGAGGGCGACGCGCACGCTCTCGAACGCCTCAACCTCATTCTCATTGACAATGCGGTGAAATATACGCCTCCCGGAGGTCAAGTTAGCGCTTCATTCGGAGAATCTGACGGGTTCGCGGTCATCGAGATCCGGGACTCAGGGATCGGAATCGCTGAGGACGATCTACCCCATATCTTCGAGCGTTTCTACCGGGCGGACAAAGCCCGCTCACGGGATTTGGGCGGGGCAGGCCTGGGCTTGGCAATTGGGCAGTGGATCGCTGAGGCTCATGGCGGCGCAATCGAGGTCGAAAGCACGCCTGGTGAAGGCTCCCTCTTCCGAGTGCGACTGCCGGCAGCCAGGGCGTAGTCTCACATGCCAATGAGAAGGATGGTTGATTCCCTCGAATCGCTGCCGACAGAAATGAAGGCTTATTACTTAGCCGGCGCCAATTTTACATGTACCAAGGTCAAGGCAAGAGAACAATCAGCAGGCCCTCTCGGACAAGTCTGCGAACTAAAGTTAATTTCCCAGCGTCATCCAAACGGCCCGGAAGGTCACGAACTGCAAACTGTGATCCGCTTAGGGCGAATCGAACTGCCTCACCGGCACCTCGCGGAAAAAGGATCCTGCGCCCGTAGCAATTCAGCGCTGCAAACTCTCCATTCGCTTGCAGATGGTAGTTCACTCCGGCTCTGATGCCGACCTTACTTTCAAT
>JAKAWN010000397.1 GCA_021827245.1 Acidobacteriota bacterium
GCGGGAAGAACTGCAGGAACTGGCCCGTTTGAAGGCTCCTTTAGTCAAGGTTCGGGGCCAATGGGTGCAGATGACCGCGGAAGAGATGCAGGCGGCGCTCAATCTCTGGAAACGCAGGCCCGCCGGTTCGGTAAAGGTTCGCGACGTGGTGCGAATGGAGTTGGGAGCGGAGAATACTTCACTTCCGTTTCCGCTGGACAAGATTACAGCGACGGGCTGGGTGTCCGACCTGCTGGCTCAGCTCGAAGGACGAGCCCATTTCGAGGAGCATGCCGCCCCGGAAGGGTTTGATGGAACGCTCCGACCCTACCAGGTGCGCGGATTCTCATGGCTTTCGTTCCTGCGGCGATGGGGTTTGGGCGCGTGCCTGGCTGACGACATGGGCCTGGGAAAGACCATCCAGACCCTTGCCCTGCTGGAACGCGAGGTGCAATGCAATGGAAGCCGCCCGGTGCTGCTGATTTGCCCCACTTCGGTTGTCGGGAACTGGCACAAAGAGGCGGAACGCTTCACGCCCGGCCTGCGGGTGATGGTCCATCATGGCGTCACGCGGAAAAAGAGCAAGCTGTTTGTTGAGGAAGCAGTCAAGCACCATCTTGTGATCTCGAGCTACTCGCTGCTCCAGAGAGATTATGAAATCCTGAAGGAAGTTTCGTGGTCCGGAATTGTGCTGGACGAGGCGCAGAACATCAAGAATCCCGAGACCAAGCAGGCCCGCGCCGCCCGAAGCCTGCCGGCGGATTACCGCGTGGCCCTGACGGGAACGCCCGTGGAAAACAACGTGGGAGACCTCTGGTCCATCATGGAGTTTCTCAATCCCGGACTGTTGGGAACCCAATCAGAGTTTAAGAAATCCTTTTTTATTCCCATCCAGGCATCAGGGAGCACAGAGGCGCTGAACCGCCTGAAGAAACTGACCGGGCCCTTTATCCTGCGCCGCCTGAAGACGGACAAGAGCATCATCGCCGACCTGCCGGAAAAGATGGAGATGAAAGTCTTCTGCAACCTGACGAAGGAGCAGGCTTCACTTTACGCCGCGGTTGTCAAAGAGGCAGAAGAGGTTCTGGAGTCCGCCGAAGGCATCCAGCGCAAGGGAGTGGTGCTGGCCACTCTTTCGAAATTGAAGCAGGTGTGCAATCATCCGGCCCAGTTTCTGGGAGACAATTCCGCCATTCCGAACCGTTCGGGCAAGCTGGCGCGGCTGACGGAGATGGCGGAAGAGATCCTGGCGACCGGAAACCGGGCGCTGATTTTTACTCAGTTTGCGGAGATGGGCGCGATTCTCAAGCGCCATCTGGAGGAAAACTTTGGCCGGGAGGCGCTGTTTTTGCACGGTGGTGTGCCGAAGAAACAGCGCGACCAGATGGTGGAGCGGTTTCAGCAGCAGGATCACGGACCGGCATTCTTCATTCTGTCACTGAAGGCCGGCGGAACAGGGTTGAACCTTACGCGCGCCAGCCACGTTTTTCACTTTGACCGGTGGTGGAATCCGGCAGTGGAAAATCAGGCTACGGACCGCGCCTATCGGATCGGGCAGACCAGGAACGTGCAGGTCCACAAATTCCTTTGCGTGGGAACCCTGGAAGAGAAGATCGACGAGATGATCGAAAAGAAGAAGGGAATTGCAGCGAGCGTTGTCGGAACGGGCGAAGGCTGGCTTACCGAGCTATCGACCGCCGAGCTGAAACAACTGTTCGCATTGCGCCGGGAAGCCGTGGAGGACTGAGATGAGCCGATGGGACTATTTTGATCACTACTTTCCGCCATCGGTTCCGCGCAAGGCCAAGGGAGGAATCCGGTCGCAATCCAAGCGCGGGGCGTTTGGTGAAAGCTGGTGGGCCAAGCGCTGGATCGCCGTGCTGGAAAGTTTCCACATCGGGGCACGGCTGCAACGCGGCCGCAGTTACGCCCGCCAGGGCCAGGTCCTTTCCATTGAAGTCGAGAAAGGCGTTGTGAAAGCGCGGGTCCAGGGATCGCGGCCCGACCCTTACAACGTCACCATCAAGGTGAAGGCCTTGAAGGCCAATGAATGGAAGCAGGTAGCAACCGAGCTTTCTCTGCAGGCCCTGTTTGCCGCCAAGCTGTTGGCCGGAGAAATGCCCCAGGAGATTGAGCAGGTGTTCAAGGAGACGGGATTCTCTCTGTTCCCAGCCACCAGCCGCGACCTGGAGACGCAATGTTCCTGCCCAGACTGGTCAAACCCTTGCAAGCATGTCGCGGCGGTCTATTACCTGCTGGGAGAGGAATTTGACCGTGATCCGTTCCTGATCTTCAGGATGCGTGGGATGGGCCGCGAGGAATTGATGAAGCTTCTGGGCCGCTCCGACGAAGCAGCCGCAGCCGGAAAAGGGAGCGAGGCTTCCGCTGCTGCTTCGGAGACAGGGCAGGAAGTCGCACCCGCCGCGCAACCGCTCGCGGCCGATCCGGCGACCTTCTGGACGGCCGGGAAACTGCCGGAAGGCTTCTGGGGCCAGGTTGAGCTTCCTCAAGTAAGCGCTGCCGCTCTGCGACGCTTGCGGAAGTTTCCGTTCTGGCGTGCCAAGACTTCGCCGGTTGAGGCCTTGGAGTACGATTATGCGCTAGCGTCACAGCGCGGCTTCGGTGTTTGGTTGGGTGAGCGCAAACCTTAGTATTACAGTGGTGGCTTTTTGGTGGGAATGAATCATCAGCCAGACAAAGGACACATAATTAACCGGAGGCAGAAGGTGAACACTGGGAATACCGCCAAGCATTTCCTCTGCAGGCTGTCGAAACTTCGGATTCGGATGAACCGGAAAAAGGAATTCGAATTCTGCCAAGCCTCCGCTGAGCTGTTGGATGGCCGCAAAGATTTCCTTTATCTGCTCCGCGCGATTTTCTCTCCGCTGGGCCGTGACTGAGAGAAAACGCAGCGGCGGTTGAGGTGGCAGCGATAGAGCCGATCCTTCTCGGCCACCGCGAAGCCGTATCCCAGCAGATCGCCCATGGCGCTTTGATCGAAACCTTGCCGGTGCAGACGAAACTTGCTGCCCGGCGCCGCCAGCCGACTCACGACCAACAGCTCCAACACTTTCGCCCATGGCACCTCTTCCCGTCCTCGCCCCAGGCGTGCGGACCCGCAACCCTAAAGTGGACACGCTACTGAAGGATTGATGGCTTCGAATAAGGTACCAATGCAGCACCTCTCGAAGCCATCGTTCGAAACACTTCGGCTCCAGCCGCCGTTTGGATGAAACTCATGGTGGCGGCTGGAACCCCTGGCAGGCCCACTAACCGACGTCTATCCGCCGGTCAACCACTCCTCCCGTCGAAATTCGGACACGATATATACCACATAAGCATCCGAACACACGGAGGAGCGGCGCCGGCAACATAACTCACCAGGTGATCTTGAATCCGAGCTCGACCTGCCGCCCGGAAACATAGGCCGAAGTAGCCGCCTGGGAGCCAAAGTTACCACCAGGAGAACCCTGGAATATTGCCCGACCGAACGTTGAAGAGGAAATGTTCGTATCCGGGTCACCGAGGTTCAGTCTGTTAGTGGCATTGTAGGCCGTCATTTTCAGTTGTCCGTGGAACCGTTCGTAGATCTGGAAGTCCTTAGTGAGACTTGCATCAAGATCAAAGAAGGCGGGTCCCTTCAGACATCCGTACTGTATGGGATTTGTCCGTAGCACATAAGTGTTCGCCGGAATTTGCCTAAACACGTTGGGGTTGAACCAGTAACCGGACGGTATGTTTGCGCAGGGATTGCCGTTTGCAATCATATTGCCGGAACCCTGGTAGTTGGTGACAATTCCGCTGCCGAACCTCGGGTAGTCGCCCCCGATATATGTCACGACCGGGCTTATCGCCCATCCCCCGGCAATGGCATTCACAAACCTGGACGACGAATTCAGGAAGGGTCTGCCCTTGCCGAAGGGAAGCTCATACACTGCCGAACCCACAATGCGGTTCGTCGGCTGGTTGCTCTTCTGCCACATGAACGTGTTGTCGAAGTACGTCTTATCGTTGAAGTAGTTATACTGGAGCGACTCGTTGGTATAAACATAACCGAACATGAAAGTAAGCCCGTGCGTAAACGGCCGCGACACCTGCAGTTGAAATTGGTTGTAATGCTCAAGGTTGCAGCATACGCCGATTTCATACAGAGGCCCATACTGAGGATACGGCACCAGAAGTGAACTCAACGGGATAGTGGGCTGGTTGAAATACGGACCCGGCATCAAAGTGGTGTTGAGGTATTGATAGAAGGGGTTGGCCACGCTTTGCGAAAGAGCGCCCTGGTATTGTACGTTCCAAGCCGGGTTGACGGCATTCAACTCCTTTGTATAGTGCTGGTGCCCCAGGTTGAGGAAGTAAGTGAAAGACACCATCATGTGGCCGGGTATCTGGCGTTGGAAATTGACGTCAAAGCGGTCATTCCAGGCCTTCTGGAAGTTCTGGGGATACCAGAGCAGATTCTCGCCTCCGCGGCCTACGTTTGACCCGTACTGCGTTCCCAAGACTGGAATAAACGGGTCTTGGGTGACGGTGGCACCATTGGCCTGAGTCAATGTCGTGTTCGGAAATGGGTTAGAAAAAGTTGCTTGAGGTACGCCGTTATTGAGACCAAGAGTGCTCTGGTAACCCGTCATCCCAAAGTAGGGTGGCTCAAGGAAGTTGACGTCCTCGAATCCGGCGAACGGAGCTGCAGTAAAATTAAACTCCGTAGGGATTACATAGCGGGCGTAGCCGGCACGGAGAACATCGTTCTTGTCAATCCGGTAGGCGATGCCTGCGCGTGGGGCCAGGGCCAGCTTGGGCGCGTTCCACATGCCCGGGCTGGCAGCCGTTGTCCAATTCCATTGCCCGGTATAGTGCCAGTAGTTATTGCCGGCAATCGCTGTAGCTTCCGCCGGCATGTTCGGCGGGTTGGCCTGCATCGCGGGAATCGGCGCCGACAGGTCGAGACCCTTTGAAAGAGTGTGGGCGGCATCGTACCACGCCGTCTCATACTCATTACGCAAACCTAATTGAACGGTAATTTTGCGGCTCACTCGCCAGTCGTCCTGGATATACATGCCCCAGTACTGGTCGATCGGGACCGGGACAGGACCCGAAATGATCTCTGTTGTGCCATTGTTTCCATTATCGAGGGCGCCCAACAGGAAAGTTGCGAATCCGTTCCCGGTGTTCAGAAGGTCGGGGCTTACTGGCGAGTTAGCGGTCGTGCTTGTGTTGAAGAAGAACTGAGAAGTATTCGACACGTAAACCGGTCCGCCGGCGCGCCGCCATTCCACGCCTGCCTTGAGGTAGTGCGATCCCATCTGATGCGCAACATCGGCGCTGAGCGCTTCGCCGTTGGGGGCCTGGTCCCAGTAGAACCCTCTTCCTCCGAAACTGTTGCCACCAACATTGAGATCAGGGTAGTAGATAGGAAATCCCGCAGAGGCTTCTTGAGCCGGCACATACCAGGGATTGTTCGGCCAGATATCGGCCCATCCGTTCCCGCCCATAGGTGTCGAGGTGTAGGCGTCAACCACGCTATCAGTATCGGCGTGCATGGTTAACACCGTCGTCGGGCTCAGGGTCCAGACCGCCTCGCCCATGATCTGCTTCGCGGTCCGGTAAGTGCCGGTAGGCTCGTATAGCACGGAATTGTTAGGCGTCACGTTTGACTGGATGTCCGTGGTGTGGTAAGCGCTTATCCGACCGAATGCTTTCATTTTCGAGTTGATGCTCCAGTCCACACGGTCGGACCAGTTGTAATACGTCCACCGGTCCAGATAACTGGTTTGGAAGTTGTTCGCCCCAGTGATGTTGGTTCCCGGGTTGTTTGGGGCCCAGAAGTTCTTCAGAATCTGTGAGGTCACTGGGTCCCACATGGACTTTGGAACAATATTCCCTGCAAAAGGAGTGCGGGTATAGGTGTCCGTCGCGGGATCGTAGACGGTCGAATACGGGTTGTAAATCGTGTCGAGACCCCCGTTAATGTTGTAAGTCTGGGAAAAGTCCCCATTCAGTTGAAGCGGCGTCGGGACTGTAGTTCTATAATTGGTGGGGTTGCCAACCTTCCAGAATTCCACCGAAGCAAAGTTGAAGAGTTTGTCTCTGATGATGGGGTTGCCAAGGGTACCCCCAAACATATTCTGGCGTGTGGAGGTAACGCTGGGAGGAATCTGGGTCCTGTCACTGATCGCATTGATCCAGGGATACCGTCCGAGATACATGAGATCTCCATGCCACTGGTTCGTGCCCGACTTCGTAACAATGTTGATCACCCCGCCGGCGCTATGGCCATAAGA
>JAKAWN010000398.1 GCA_021827245.1 Acidobacteriota bacterium
AGAATGCATTCCGCAAAGTTCGTAGGCCCATCCGAGCACTTGGCGCGCAGCGACGTAATTGGGATCCAGACTCACGGCCTGCCCGGCTTCGATGACCGCGCGTCTGAACCGCCTGGCCAAAATGTCGGCAACCGCCATATTCAATCGGGCAGAAGGAGAAACGGGATCAAGCTGGACATATTTCTCCGCCTCGGCAAGACCCTCAGTCGTTCTGCCCTCAGCCAACAGAACGTCCGAGTAGAGGTCATAGGCCACTGCAGAGTTGGGATTAAGTTCGACCGCGCGCCTTAGATCGGCTGCTCCGTCTTTCCAGCGCCATTCTTCAAACCCCTCGATCATGCCGAGAGCCGTATGAGCTTCCGAGAGGCGGTCGTTGAGTGCAATCGCCCGCAGGGCGGCTTTCCGCGTGTCCGCTAGGGTATCGTTATTGACAAATGTTCCCCCCTTCGTCGCGTAGGCTTCCGCCATGCCAACATAAGCAAAGGCGTTTTGCGGATCGAGTTTGAGGGCCTGCCGGAAATCATCGACCGCCAGCTTCCTCCCCTTCGCCGTTTGTTCTCTCTGATGTGACCGGCCCTTGAGGTAGTCCAGGTATGATTCAGGAACGACCCGGGCGCTCTTTACGGCAAGGGCGGGGCGCGTTGGGTCGATTTTCGACCAGATCCGGCGGGTAATAGACTGCGCCACGCGGTCTTGTATCCTGACGCTGTTTCCCAGCATCTCTTCGTAGCTTTCGGTCCACAATTGCCTCTCCGGCGCCACCCGCACCAGTTGCACGGTGATGCGAATCCGGTGCCCCGCTCGCTCCATGACCCCCTCGACTATTGCATCCACGTCCAATTTGTAGGCAATTTTGCGCAACGGCTCATTCGCATTCCGGTACCGCATTGCCGAACTGTAGGAGGTCACGCGCAGTCCCGGCGCCTCCGACAAATCGCAGATCAGGAGGTTCGTCATCCCGTCGGCGAAATATCCTTCTCCGGGATCGTTCGAAAGGTCTCTTATAGGCAACACAGCAAGGGATCGTATTTCGGTGCCGTTCCCTGCAACCGCGGTGCGCGCGGCGTGACGATGGGGCAGCAGTTGGACGATCGCTGCCAATACCATCAGGCAGGCTGCAGCGATAGCCCAAGCGGTGGCCGCCCGCCGACCGGTCACCCATTTCCGAGCCGTTGCCTTCCCTTCCGCCTGCTCGGTGGCTTCTCCAGGAACTTCAATTGGCGCGATGAATCGATACCCCTTTCCTACAACCGTCTGAATGAAGCGGGGATGATCCGGATCCTCCCCGAGGGCCTGCCGCAGCTTCCGCATCGCGGTGTTAATTCCATGTTCGGCGTCTACGAAACGGTCTTTGCCCCATATGGCTTCCACGATCTCTTCGCGAGTCAGTAGCTGCCCCTGCTTCATCACCAGGAGGGTAAGCAGTTGGAAAGGGATATTCTGGAGGCTGGCGACACGCCCGCCGTGCCGGAGTTCTCGCCGCCCGAAATCCAGCACGAACCCTGCGAACCGGACCTCGTCCGCAGACATAGTCTTTCCCTCCTGCGCGTGTTTAAGTTAAATTATATGCTCACAGCTTCCAGAGTCAATCTCTTGGATCCCCTGCAAAATCAATGAGGAATAAGTTCACCCGAGTTTATTGCAGTTCACCTCCCGTGTATTGACCGCTGCTTCTTTCCCTTCCAAACTCAGTGCTGCTAAATCACGAGAGGAGCCCGGTGTAATGCATCTGAGTCCCGTCCAGTTCACATTCGCCGTGCTGATAACGTCCATCACGGCCGGCTTTCTTGGGTCGCTGACGGGTTTGGGCGGCGGCATCGTCATCACGCCCATCCTGACGCTGGTCTTTGGGGTGAAGATCGAGTATGCGATTGGCGCAACGCTGGTCTCGGTCATCGCCACTTCCTCCGGTGCCGCAGCTGCCTATGTCCGTGAAGGCTTTTCCAACATTCGGGTCGGAATGTTTTTGGAGATTGCGACCACCGCTGGAGCAGTCTCAGGGGCCATACTGGCAGAGAAACTTCCGGCTTCGGCGATTTTTATAATTTTCGGCGTCGTCTTGCTTCAGTCTGCTTACATCTCTGGCCGCCCCCGGCCCGACCACCTGGACTCCTCCCCCAGCGACCCCTGGGGCACCCGCTTGAAGATGAATTCGAGCTTTCCCACTGTGGATGGGCCTTGCTCCTACCAAGTGCACCATGTGGGGGTGGGTTTCGGGGTTATGTACATCGCGGGCATCCTCTCGGGGCTGCTCGGGATCGGGTCTGGTGCGCTGAAGGTGATCGGCATGGATCAAGCCATGCGGCTTCCCTTCAAGGTGTCCACTACCACCAGCAACTTCATGATAGGGGTCACCGCCGCGGCGAGTGCGGGGATTTATCTCCGCCGGGGCTATATCCATCCCGGCCTGTCCATGCCGGTTATGCTGGGAGTTTTGGCGGGAGCCACGTTTGGAACCCGCTTCCTGATCGGCGCGAAGGTGCCTCTGCTGCGCGTCATTTTCGGGATTGTGGTCGGGGTGCTTGCGATTGAGATGATCTATCACGGCATCGCGGGAGGGATCTGATATGCGAATGGCCAAGATCGTTTTCGGAGCTGCCCACAGCGAGCCGCAAACGGCAGAACTTCCTGTTGCGAAGGTGCCTTCGGGCGCAAAAGCATCCTCCGACGTGCCCAAAGAGCCCTTTTGGACGGAAAAGCGCATCGAACTTGTGGTTGGGCGGCTGCTGCAGATTGGCGTGGTGCTGGCCGCACTCGTGGTCATCGGCGGCGGTGTGCCGTACCTTGTGCGCGGTGGCGAACCCGAGTCGCACTATCGTATCTTCACGGGCGAGCGAGAGGATTTGCGCAGTGTGCCGGGAGTGTTCCACGATCTCGGCACCATTCACGACAGGGCCATCATCCAACTGGGGCTTCTCCTTCTGATTCTTACTCCTATCGCGCGCGTTGCGTTCTCGGCCATCGCCTTCGGACTGCAGAAAGATTACATGTACGTGGTGATAACGCTCATCGTTTTTGGCATACTGATGTACAGCCTCATGGGGCATTACGTTAGCTGAAAGGAAGCATTCATGGCAGTCATCACCGTCTCGCGCGGAACCATGAGCGGCGGCATGGCACTGGCGGAGTGTTTGGCGAATCACCTCGGCTATCCGGTATTGTCGCGCGAAGTCCTGGTGAAAGCCGCCGGGAAGCTCGGTGTAAGTGAAGACATGCTTCGGGGCAAGGTGGAACGGAGCGCAGGCTTTTGGGAACGAATGACGTCGGACCGGCGAATCTACCTGATCGCACTGCAATCTGCGTTAGCCGATGCTGCGGTTGGTGGCAATCTGGTCTACCACGGCCACGCCGGTCATCTTCTGCTGGCCGATCTTCCCACTGTGCTGCGCGTGCGCGTGATCGCTCCTATGGCGATGCGGATTCGCGAGGCGATGAAGCGCAACGGACTTGATTACAACGGCGCCAAAGAGTACATCCGCATCATGGACCAGGAGCGAGTTCGCTGGACGAAATTTGTTTATGGCCTCAACTGGAGCGACCCGAAGAACTACGATCTGGTGATCAATCTCGGCACCATCAGCATCGCAAACGCTTGCGCCGTGATTGCCGCCTCCGTGAAGTTGCCCGCCTACGCCGCCACCGAGCGCGTGAAGAAGAAGCTGCGCGACTTCGCCCTGGCCTGCCGCGTCAAAGTGGCCCTCACCGCTAATATCCACTCACGGGCGATCTCCTTCGACGTGACTGCGGAAAATGGCAAAGTGGAGATTTTCGCCGAAACGGCCTCCGTGGGGGTACCCATGGCGAGGCCGGGGCCCAAAGCCGAAGACATCGAGCTGATTGCGAAGAGTGTAGAGGGAGTCAGAGGCGTGAAGGTCGATCTGCGACTGTACCCTCAGTATAGCGAGTGACAGGAGCTCGAGCGGACCACCTGTTCCGAGTTCACTAGGCCTGTCCTACCTTTAATCTCTGCGCTGGAAGGCATTTCAACGCCAGACGACTCCAAATGGCAGAGTCTCAGTTTTTGGCGGAATCACGTGGTGTGGACGGACGCCCAGCATGGCAGGTCCCAGCAGGGCGACTATGTCAAGGCTGAGCTCCGGGACGAGTCGACGGCCTAGAACAAGCGGATTTGGGTCGAGGTGGAAACCGGCGAGGACGAGGCGGGCATCCTGTTCGGGAACCTCGATAGCACGCCGCAGCTGGGCACGGGCCCCCCCTTGGGGAACCTGCTTGTGGTGAGCTACGAGAAGGTCGTCGAGCACAGGAAAGTATGGGACTCCCAGCAGCAGTGAGGACTCCAGCGTCGTCGTCATCCGCCTCGAAGGCCTTGCTCAAGGGTAAGTATCCCCCGGTAGAGCCCTGACTGTAACCCACATGAAATGACAGGTCCATCAGTTGCCATCGTCAGGCCGCGCGGTGCATTTGGGAGGGCGACAGCTCATCATTTACCTCCCGCGGGCGCTTCGTCGGGCTGCGACGGCGCGAGGGCATGCGCCCTTCGGGCACCAGCGACTTTTTCGACGACACAGAAGATGACAGGAACAAAAAAGATGGCGATAAGGCTCGCGCCGATCATGCCGCCGATGACGGTGGTTCCCATAATCCGCCGGGCAACGGCCCCCGCCCCGGACGCCACCCAAAGCGGCGCCACTCCAAAAATAAACGCGAACGACGTCATCAGAATCGGTCGCAGACGCAGACGCGCCCCTTCCAGCGCCGAGTCGATCAGCGGCCGCCCTTTTTCATACTGCCCTTTGGCAAAGGCGACGATCAGAATGGCATTCTTGGCCGCAAGACCAATCAGCATCACCAGACCAATCTGCGCGTACACGTCGTTTTGAAGCTGAACCATGTACGGCGGCATGATCGCGAGGTCCACCACGCGGCGCAAGTACAACATGCCGAACGCCCCCAGGACGGCGATGGGCGTCGAAAGCAGCACACTGAACGGCAGTGACCAGCTTTCATAAAGCGCCGCCAGGATCAGGAAAACGAACAGGAATGACATTGCAAAAATCGTCATCGGTGAAACGCCGCGCGCTGCTTTTGCCTCCTGATAGGACATGCCCATCCAGTCGTAGCCCATGCCGGAGGGCATCGTCTTCCTAAAGACCTGCTTGAGAGTGGCCATGGCTTGCGTCGAGCTGTAGCCGGAAGCCGCACTGATGTTAAGCTCGACGGAGTTATACTCGTTGTAATGCATGATGAATTCCGGGCCATAGCGCGTCTTGAATTTCGCCAAGGTTGATAGCGGGACCATTTGGCCGAGGTCGTTTCGAACGTAATATTGGCTCAAATCCCGGGTGTTTGTCCGATAGGGCCCCGCCCCTTCCACGTACACCTGCCATTGCCGGCCGAAGCGGTTGAAGTAATTAACAAAATAGCCTCCCATGAAGGTCTGGATGCTCTGGTAAATGTTGGCAATGGGGATGCCCAGCTTGAGCGCCTTCCTGCGATCTACGTCTACAAACTCCTCCGGCACGCTGGGCTTGAAAGACGTACTGATGCTGGCGATATCCGGGCGCTTGCGAGCCGCGGCCATGAACTTCTCCACGTTGGCCCACAGGTAGGGAATGCCGCGGCCATTCCGGTCTTCGAGGATCATTGTAACGCCCCCGGACGTCCCTACCCCGGGAATGGCAGGCGGGGGGAAGGAAAAGACAGTCCCCTGCGGAAGTCGCGGGAGCACTTCATTTAGGTGCTGTTCGATGGCTTCATACTGCTCGTCCGGTTTCGTCCGCTGGCTCCAAGGCTTTTCAACAGCGAAAAAGAAGGCGGTGTTAGTAGCCTGAACGTAGCTCAGCAAGCTAAAGCCGATGACGCTGGTGACGTACTGGATGCCCGGGGTCTTGGCAATGATACGCTCGACCACTCGTGCGGCCGCGCTCGTTTTTTGTAACGAAAAGTCCCGCGGGAGCTCCATGTTCACAAAAACATAGCCCTGGTCTTCATTGGGCAAAAAACCGGTTGGCAATCGTTCCCCAAAGAAAAGCGCTCCCACCACCACCAGCCCGAGGAGCACCATGGCGATGACACTCTTCCGAATCAATTGTCCCGAAATGCGAATGTAAAGCTCTCTTCCGCGGTTGAAAGTGCGATTGAACCAATCGAAGAACCAGCCCAGGGGGCCGCGTGACTTTTGCCGCCGCAGCAGCAACGCTGCGAGGGCGGGGCTGAGGCTGAGGGCATTAAAGGCAGAGATAATCACGGAGACGGCAATCGTCAGGGCAAA
>JAKAWN010000399.1 GCA_021827245.1 Acidobacteriota bacterium
GGTGGAAAAATCTTCTCGCAAGATGTCGCCCAGCGCCGTCGACCGAATCCAGTCCGGCATGGCGTGCTCGGAGCGAGGACCAATCAAGCGATTCAGGGTCATCACTTCGGGCAAAGTGCAAGCGCGCGGCGAGAATCCGGCGCCAGCCAGGATGGCGTCCAAGCCCAGTTGTCGCCAGACCTGATGCCCTACGTGCACGGGACCAGCCTCGCGCGCTTCCTCCATCTCCACGCGGTCCACTTCGATGGCCAGCGTCGCACCCGACGTCGCAGCCCGTTTCTTTCCTCGTTGAGCGCGCCGACTCCACCGCCCGACGTCGGCCGGAACCGCGCTCAGCCAGGCTTGCCCTTCCAGCGCCGACCGCAGCTTCTGCGCCAACCCCAGCCAGTCCTCCGCCGGCGCCGGTTCCAAGCTGTCCAGCGAACAGAGGGTGCGCTGGCGTGGCCTCTGGGGAGTCTGCACGGATTCGACCAGGAGGTGATTGATATAGGTCTTGCCCTTGAAGACGCGCTTTGTCTTGCGGATATACATTAGCCACTACCTATACGACTACTGTCCGGACATGTCAAGATGTAGTTAATAATAATTAGTCACTATTCTGGCAATTTCGTGGGCCCACGCTGAAAACACGCCACTTGCACATACCATCCCATACTTTCCGGCAAAACGGCGTGGAAGTTGGGTTACCGGAGAGAGGGTCACGCGGAAGGAAGAGCCGCTCTTAGTCTTGCGCTGCCAGGTGGAGGTAACTTTCCGGGTCGTCCACGTCGAGGAGGATGCCACGATCGTTGACTTCGACGAACTCCGTCCGGTCGCGGTACCTGCGGATCACTGTGTCAGCTCCCTGGCCCTGGCCGAGCGCCCGAAGCTGGGAGAACAATTCCCTGCCCAGCAGGACCGGATGGCCGTGCTTGCCCTGCATCTGTGGGACAATTACAGGTTTGCCGATGGATGCAAAGCGTTGGATTAATTTCCTTATCGTATCCACTGATATTACAGGGTGATCTACGAGGCACAAGATGACACAGTCAGGCTCGTTTTCTGCCAGCAGGTGCAAGCCTGCCTGAAGCGACGATGTCTGGCCGCGGCGGTGATCCTGATTGACAACCACTTCTACCGAAGACAGGTCGATGCTCTGTTGGATCACTTCCGCGTTGTGGCCAAGAACAGCGACGAGGCGCCGGACACCCGCTTCGCGTAGAGTTGAAGTAATGGTTTCGATAAAAGTTCTTCCTCGATACATGAGCAAGGCTTTGTCGGCACCCATGCGGGACGATTCGCCCGCGGCAAGAATCAAACCGGCAATATCGGACGGTGAGGACGCCGTCCCTGCAGAAGCGGAATCGTCGCTCATGAGGTTTGCTGAACCTTGGGCTTCCAGTCAAGAGAAGAGGCCGTGGGCGAGACGTTTCTGCGCACCCCGATCATCTCTGCCACAATGGAAACAGCAATCTCTTCCGGCGTGAGTGCGCCTATGTCAAGGCCCACGGGCGAGTGGATCTGCTCAAGCCGCTCGGCGGGAACCCCGTCTTTGGCGAGAATCTTGAAGAATTCGGCGAGCTTGCGTTTGCTGCCCACCATTCCGATATACCGAGCTTGCGTGGTAACAGCCCAGCGCAGGCAATCCAGATCACCTTTGTGGCCACGAGTGGCAATCACGATGTAAGAGAAATCATTGGGTGAGATCTGCGGAAAAATCACTTTCCAGGGACCGGCATGTGTGGCGACAGCCTGGGGAAATCGCTCCTGGTTGGCGAAGGCTTCGCGATCGTCGGAGACAACGATGTCAAAACCGGCAAGGTGCGCCACCTTCGAGACACTGAGCGAGACGTGGCCGCCGCCAAAGAGATAAAGAGTGGGCGTAGCCAGGATTGGCTCAACAAAAATGTCGAGCGAGCCACCGCAAACGAGGCCAGTGTCATACTCGGGGTTGGAATTGAGATTGAAGTGCATGCGGCGTGGCTTCTCTTCCCGCATTACATCCTGCGCGGCTGACCAGACTTCGGCCTCAACGCAGCCGCCACCCACGGTGCCCACAATCGAGCCGTCATCGCGAATCAGAATCTTGGAGCATTCGTAGCTGGGAATAGAGCCCTGCACCTGGATGATGGTGGCAAGTGCCCCCTTGCGGCCTGCTTTTCGAAGCTTGACGATTTCGGTGAAGACGTCGCTCATAAAAATTATTCTCAGGTTAAACTGCAGCGCAGGTGTTGTCAATCGCCGCCGCCCGCTTGAATTTCAACTTTACAGCAGCCTCGCGCAGAGGCACAAAGACGCCAAGGCCCGCAACCAGAACTTGAGCTTCTTGACCGATGTTACTTTGCGCCTTCGCGTGAGATTGCCTTTCGTGAAAAGCGTCGCAAGCACCGGAAATCCCATCAAGATTTGTTAACATAGCGTGTTGATCACATTACGGGAGGTTCAAGATGAAGGCAGTTCGATTCCACGAGCATGGCGGCTTGGACGTTCTGAAATACGAAGACGCTCCCCAGCCCGAAATCCAGCCCAATGAAGTACTGGTGAAGGTGAAGGCGTGTGCTCTGAACCATCTCGATCTGTGGCTGCGTGAAGGCGTTCGCGCCTGGAAACTGCCAATGCCACACATTTCCGGGAGCGACATCGCGGGCGAAGTCGCAGAGGTTGGGCAACTGGTGACGCGTCTTAAGGCGGGCGAAAGGGTGCTGCTCGCTCCGGGAATCGACTGCGGCCAGTGCGAAATGTGCTGGAAAGGGCTGGACAGCGCCTGCCGCAGCTACACGCTTTTCGGCGTGATGGTGGACGGAGGCTACGCCCAGTACGTGAAATCGCCGGAGAGGAACGTGTTTCCGATTCCCGGTGATCTGGATTTTGATGAGGCGGCTGCCGTGCCGCTCGTTTTCCTGACGGCTTGGCACATGCTTTTCGGGCGCGCGAATCTCCAGCCCGGCGAAGACGTGCTTGTGATCGGAGCCGGGTCGGGCGTAGGCAGCGCCGCCATCCAGGTGGCGAAACTGGTGGGATGCCGCGTGATTACAGTGGCCGGGAGCGACGAGAAGCTTGAAAAAGCCCGGACGCTAGGCGCTGACGAGGGCATCAACCACACCACCCAATCTATCGCCGAAGAGGTGATGCGGCTGACCGGCAAGCGCGGCGTAGATGTGATCGTAGAGCATGTGGGCCAGGCGGTGTGGGACGAATGCTTTGCGTCGCTCGCGACTTACGGCCGGCTGGTGACTTGCGGCGTAACCAGCGGAGCTGAGGTCAAACTGAACCTTCAGCCGCTCTTTGGGCGCCAACGGACCATCCTGGGATCATTCATGGGCGGCAACGGAGAATTGATGGATGTGCTCAAGCTGATCGGGCAGCGCAAATTGAAACCGGTCATCGATTCCATCTTCCCGCTGGCCGAAGCCGCTCAAGCGCAGAAGAAGATGGAAAGTCGCGATTTCTTTGGAAAGATTCTGCTGCGCCCGTGAGAATTTGCGAAACATAAATGTGTCGCCACGCAGAAGCGCCAGGGCGCAAAAAACGGCCCTGCGTCGCAAGACTGGTGTTACCCGCGGCGCAAATAGGCCGAAATCAGAATCACCGCCATGGCCAAGCCGAAGGCGATGGAGAGCCATAAGTTCCGCCGGTGCCGGAACCAGTTGAAGATGCCAAGTGGTATGGTGAGGCACAGGATGATGGCGAAGATGGCGAGTGCAAGAATGATCTTGATAGTCAGAAATCTCCAGTAAGGCCCCCAGGGAACCAACCACACCAGTTTGACATTGTATAGGCCCGAGGCCAGGAGCAGGAAAATCACCGACCACGCGACCCATCGGAACCGGCCGAGGACAACTTTGAGCAGACCATTACGCTGTTCCGGGTTCAGGACCGCCGCCGACGGGAAGAGGATGAACAGCAAAAAAGCCATTCCGCCCACGCCGATCACGGCTGCGCTCAAGTGAACCCACTGTGCGAATGTGGCCATTCTGTTTTCCCTTTAACGAATGATTGAGTTGCCGCTTGTTGAGCCGAAATTAGAATGGCTCTCGATGAAACATCTGGACTGAAACTAACCGGATGCGTCAAAGGAAGTGCGCAGGATCTGGGATGCCCGTGACGGCGCGGGCTTTCCTGTCTGAAACCGCCCCAAGGACGAATATCTTCACGAATGGATCTCGGCCAACTGGTCAATCTGCCGAGCCAGATCAAAATCCTTCTGGGTGACGCCGCCTTCGCTGTGAGTTGAAAGCGAGATGCCCACGATGTTGTAATTGATCGTGATGTCCGGGTGATGCCCAGCTTTTTCTGCTGCTTCGGCGATCTTGTTGACCAGGTCTATGGCCGGCATGAAAGCCTTGAGGGTGTACCTCTTTTGTATGGCCTTCCCCATGTGCGACCAGCCCCGCATATCTTTGAGCTTTTGCTGGATTTCACCTTTGCTGAGCGCTGCCACAACGCCTCCTTCGCCTTGCTCGTTTCGGTTCTGAGTATAAAAAGGCCAGCAAGACAAGTCAACGGAAGGTGGGGATAGGAGATAGAGGGCTTCAAAAGTGCACCCCCTAGTTTGCATAATTGGGGTGCAGTTTCGTGGGTGACCCCACACGCGAACAAGGTGCGGCCGGGCAAGGGCTCGGGCAGGTGCTGGTAAGTTGTTTCCTGGTGTGGGCTTTATTGTGACGAACCTGACGCTACCCAAGCCGAGCGGTGGTGCGGTATTACAATGAACGCAGGACGGCCGAGCAGTGGATCAAGGAAGGCAAGCTGTGAAGATGACGCGGCTGAGTTGCCACCGCTTTCGGTCGAACGAAATGCGACTATGGCTAACCATCATCGCCTATGACCGGGGCAATCTCTGGCGAAGACTGCTGTTGCCATGGAGAATCGGGAACTGGTTCCTGACGAGCTTACAGCAGCGGGTCGTGAAGCCGGGAGGACGGCTGGTCAAGCACGCACGATATTACTGCCTGCTACTCGCTGAGGGCCATCTGACGCGCCAGTTGTTCGTAAGCATGATGCGGCGGATCCAGGCGCCGCCAGTGCCGACCGAGTAGGGTGGGCAGCGAAGGAAAGTCAAACCGGGCGGAGGAGGGAGGGGACGAAGGGGTATCTGAGAAGTCGTTTGAAATAGGGCACTTCCGGGTTGTTTTCGTACTCAGGGGAGGTAGGGCTGGTCCTTCCAGTGCCGCCAAAGTTGCTGGGGATGGAAAGAATGAGCGAAACGGCTCCGACAGTTGTTGGCGGACGTATAATCGTAGGTGGCCAGGAGGCCAAAACGGAAATCCTCGCTGATATTGTCTCAATAGAGACGAGAATGGAGGGCGCGCAGTCAATTTTGCGGGTGGTGTTCCATGCGCAATTACTGGCAAACCGCAATAGGCCGGCAGTTCACCGCGGCGATCCAGATGTTACGGTCGGCCGTCGAGGCCTGCCCCAACGACCTGTGGGACAACCGTGCGGATGGCACGCCCTTCTGGCACCTAGCCTACCACACACTTTTCTACACGGACTTCTATCTGTCGGACGATACGGAGACGTTCCAGGCGAGAGATTACCACCAGGATAAGGCGAACTTTCTGCCCGGCGACTACCGCGAATACGGTGGCGTCGTCACCACTCCGGAAAAACCCTTCACCAAGGACCAGCTACTGGACTACGCCGACCACTGCCTGCGGAAGTGCGACGAGACCTTCAAGAAGCTGACTGATGAACGGGCCCTCGAGCGCTGCGGGTTCTGGTGGTACGAGCTGAATGTCGGCGAGTTCCTGTTGAATAACTTGCGACACACCCAGCACCACACGGGTCAATTGATCGTGCTTCTGCGCCGCCGCGCCGATATCGGCATCGACTGGTTGGGGACCAGGGACAATCAACCGCCTCCCCCAACGTGGTGAAAGGCGCTTTTGCCCACAATTGCTTTTTGCAAATGCCGCAGGTACCCATTGAACGGTTCCAACCTTACAATTCTCGCCAGGAATTCCTGATTTTTCTCATACGGTCTACTTTTTCCTGTCCGCACATTGATCTGAAAGTGCACCCCCTCTGTTTCGCCCTGTTTGGGTGCTTTTGTGAGATGGGAGGGCGCGTGTTGTCGGCGCGCATTTAAAAACGTATAAATTTGAACAGACGCCGATTGCGACGGGGCGACGAGTCTCAGCGCATGACTGAGTTGGCTCGGTCGGCGGCAGGGCGCAGGGAGACTTTGCGACGCAGGTAAGCCAGGTATGCGTCGCCTTGAT
>JAKAWN010000400.1 GCA_021827245.1 Acidobacteriota bacterium
CGGTCCTGAGCAAGCGCTTTTTGGATGCACCGAAAATTTGACAGATATCCTCTTCTGGAGTATCCAAGAATCAGGTTTCTCGCATCTCGCCTCGCCGGGGTAGCTGGCGGTTTGTCCGCTCTCAGTATCCCGTCCAGTTCATTAACTTCAAGTTCAGCATTGCTGAAAGTACCGGCTGTCGCAGAAAGGAGTCAGCCGTGGATTCTCAAGTCTTGGACAAAACCGTTCGCGACTACTTTGGCCTGTTTGTAAACCGCCGCGCCTATACGGTCCAGGCGGCACGCCCAGATCCAGAGACCGGCCGGCACTACTACTACCGCCCGACGGCAAAGGCAACAGGGCAGCCACTCTGGCTTACTCATGAGACGGTCCGGCGCCACCTTGAAGGTCAAATCACAATCGCTCTGTATGCCATCAACCCCACGACTCAACGCTGCAAGTGGGTTGCCGTGGACGCTGATTATAGGGATGCGCTCGAAGACCTGCTGAAGCTGAACTATTACCTGAGTCGGGATGGCGTTTCTGGTGCGCTCGAGAAAAGCCGGCGTGGAGGGCATTTGTGGGTCTTCTTTGATACGCCGCAACCGGCTCGATCCTGCCGGGTCTACGTCTATGACCTGGCGCTTCGGCTGGGTGTTCCGGTGAAAGGAAACGGCCTTCCGGAGGGGATCGAAATCTTTCCCAAGCACGATTCACTGAAGCGGGGCGAGTTCGGGAATGCGATCCGAGGGCCCCTCGGAGTTCATCGAGCGACGAACCGAAGGTACTGGTTCTACGGGGCAAACTACGAAGTCGAAAAGCAAATGGCCTATCTGGCGCAGCTCCCTAAGGTGTCGGGCAGTCAGCTAGAAACGCTGATCGCCGGGAAAGACGGTCCGCCACAGCCTTCGGCGAGAGAAGTCCGTGACGAGGTGATTTGCAAGAGTTCAGGGAACGGTAGCCGGCGCGAGTTTCGGATTTTGGAGCATATCAGCACGAAGCTGCGCAAAGTGGGACGCAATTATGTGACCCAGTGCCCATCGTGCGCGGCGTCGGGGCATGACCGCAGTGGAGACAACTTGGCGGTGTCGATCGAGGAACCGCAGAAATACATCTGCTGGGCGGGTTGCACGAAAGAAATGATTCGCGCGGCGGTCGGTTGTCCGGTGCCAGCGTCACGGACGGCTTAAGGGTTTTGCGTGAATGGGATGGAATGCGACAAGCCGAATTGGGCGCCGCTTGAAGCGGTCGGCGGGCCGGAATTGTGTGGCGAGTTTATGTGGATGATGCGCCGATCCGGGATTGAGTTCTTCAAGCACATTCGCACGCGACGCTACCTGTTCTTGGATTCCAATGGACGGTGTTTCCGGCGGACCACGGCTGGATTTGAGGCGGCCGATCTCGACAAGGAGCTCAAACGCGCGAGAGGAGAGTGACGATGAACCCAAAGACGAAAGCCGGGCCACATCGCGGACTGATACTGCCCCGGCGGGCGTTGCGGCGGCTGGGGGAGGCAGCAATCTACGTCCAGGCGTCGGTGAGTCTGGAGTACCAGCAATTTGCAAAGCGATATGTGGTCCGCGGCGTCGAATCGGGTGGCGCCACTGACACCTTGGGACGATACGTCACCTTCTGCGGCGACCAGGGCGAGCCGCTCCCATGGCTCCACCCGCTCGACGGCATTGGAGTCAACGGTGTCCATGCGCTCGTGATTGCTCCCTCACTCGTGCGAGTCGAAATGTTTCGTCGCGGTCAGACCTATGACGTCTTGATTTCACGCATTGCGCCCGGCAGCGAGAGCAATGGAAAACGGCCCGGCTTGCAAAGCACCACGATTTTCCATGCTGAGGAGGGATACCTTCCGGCCGATCTCGCCAAAGGCGCACGGGGCCAGAAAGAAATAGTAATGCCAGCGTTCTATTCTCGTGCCGGTGAATCCTTGGCTGTTCCCACTCAGTTTGACGCTGTGATCAAGGGCATCACCTTGGGGGTCCTATGCTTGGGCTGCAAACATTCTCACTATCTGCGCGCTTCCGAAGCCTCTAGTTCTCGGACCATAAGTTTGCCAAATGCTGAGGAAAGTTTCGCCCGAAGAGATACCGACAATGGAGGGACACAGCCGTGAAACGAATCTTGCTGGGCACGGTCGCGTGCCTCGTGATTCTCGTTGCTCTCGTGGCGCTGGCCGCACGGTGGCCAGCGCTCTTCTGGCTGCTGTTCCTCACCGTCGGCCTTTACCTGCTCTTTGGTCGCAAAGTCGAAGTGGAGTTCTAGCTTGGCGTTGGCGGAGGAGAAGAGAGACGCGTTTACGGCGCGTTGATTTGGAAGCGTCGGCTTGCCAGTAGGGAAACCGCCGACGCGCGCAAGTCCGCTGCCCTCGAAGCAGGCGCTGCCGGGAGGGATAGGTGAAAGCAGTGGGGGATGTGCGTTTAGAGATAACGCTTCGGATCACTTTGCGAGGCACGGTGAAAGAACTCGCCGCGTTCATGGAGACGCTCACCTCGTCATCAGTCGTAGTCGGGATTGGCGGTGAGGTCCGATCTGACGGGAATGAGTCTGAGAAGGCGAATGAACTCTGTGAACGCTTTGGCGTTCGAACAGGAAACCGCGGCTGATGGGATTCGCACCACGAGGGCGCACGCTCGGAGAGGCACTGATCGGAGGGTTGATTCTCCTGCTGCTTCTCGTTTGTTGTGTGCTCCTCGTCGGGAGCGGTCTTTGGGGAATCCTGCTGTCTGGTGTAGGCCTGTGTCTCACGGGTGTGGCGTGGGTCTATACGAAAGTAATTTCGGACGAGTTTCCAGAAGTGGAAACACTGTTTTCGAAGCGTGTGTCAAAGCGTCCCTTGCGAAACGAGAACGACATCGAACGAGATGCCCGCGTATGGGGATGCTCCCAGGAAGTCGCCATGAAGCTGCACCACCTTGAGAAATATGTGAACGAGTTGGTGCTCTGCAATGTCCTCGGCCGGCTGGCGGACCTCGAGCGGCAGGAGGAGTGGCGAACCCGGGTGGAGTGGTTTGAGTTGCGCGATCTGTGGCGCAAGCTGGTCGCAGACCCCGCCACGGATGAGGAGCTGCGTCGGGCTTGCCGGGAGTGGCTCGCGAAGTACCCGGAGACCCTGGACTTCTTGCCGAAAAAGCTCAAGGAGATGGGGGTGCTGCAAGAGAAGGAGTTGCCGGATGACTGGGAGGAGCGTGAGTTACGAAAACATCGCATTCAGTAATTGATTTTGCCTTGAGAGTACACGCGTGGAAGACTCCGTGGTTTTTCTCCTCCCCACGCTGGGTAACTGTTACGCGCCCAGGCGAGGCAGTCATCTTGAAGTTGTCGAGGACAGGAGGAGCTTAAGATGCGAATCAAATTTTGGGGGGTGAGGGGCTCGATCCCGACGCCAGAACGCCGGAATTCCCGCTACGGCGGAAACACGCCGTGCGTCGAGGTCCGGCTGGACGATGGCAGTTTGATTATTCTGGACTGCGGAACCGGCTTGCGCCCGCTCGGGAATAGTCTGGTCCGCAACGCTGGAGGTGAGCCGATTCGCGCCCACATTTTCCTGACTCACTTCCACTGGGACCATGTCCAGGGCATCCCCTTTTCCCTGCCTTTCTACTCACCGCTTAATACGTTCGTGATTCGTGCTGCAACATGGCGCCGCCGCGAGTTGGACGGGATCATCAAGCGTCAAATGATGTATCCGTTCTTTCCTGTCAGTCCGGATACGATGCGTGCGACTCGGCATGTTCGGCAGGATGAAGAATGGCCCGTCAGAGCGTCCTCGGCGACGATCAAATTCGCTCCCTTGAACCATCCGCAAGGCTCGGTCGCCTACCGTATCGAAGCGGACGGCTCGGCCTTCGTGTATGCAACGGACACCGAGCCCGGCTCGACGGAGCATGATCGCTCTCTTCGCGAGTTAGCAAAGGGAGCCGATGCTCTTATGTACGACGCCCAATATGCGCCCGCCCAACTACTGCGCGAGAAGAAAGGCTGGGGCCACAGTTCTTGGCTTGAGGGAACAAGAATCGCCAGGGACTCGAATGTGAAGCGGCTGATTCTGTTCCATCACGATCCTGATTCCGACGACTCCTCCATTGATTCACTGGTCGAGGAAGCGGGCCATGAGTTTCCGGCAGTCTTGGGCGCAGCCGAAGGCATGGTCTTGACGCTTCGCGACGGGGCCGTCATTCAAGAATCGGATGGCGCCCACAGGCGAGACGAAGTGGAAGCTGTCGCGGTGTCAGCCGATCATTGTCCCCGATAAATCAGAGCTGGGGCGAGAGCGATGCGCGCGTCTCGGCTGAATAACGGAAGGGGGCGCCGCCGCTGAGCACGATGGGGAGCAGGAAGGAGTTAGATGTGAAAGTGGGAACAGAAGCGCCGCCATCTGTACCGGAACGTGCGACTTTGGAAGCTGTATCGGACACTTCACAGAAGCGGGAACCCTTGCGCCGAAGACTGCCGGATGAACGCAAAGCTATTGTGCATCACTTTTCGGTGGGCGGCCATGAAGGCTATTTGATGGTCGGTCTGTACGAGGACGGACAGCCGGGCGAGATCTTTATCCGCATGGCCAAGGCTGGCTCGACGATTGCGGGACTCATGGACTCGTTCGGAATCGCCGTTTCCCTCGCAATTCAATACGGTGTCCCGCTCGAAATTCTGTGTGGCAAGTTCAGCCATACGCGCTTCGAGCCAAGCGGCTGGACGGGCGTCAAAGAGATCGGTTACGCCAAGTCAGTTATGGACTACATCTCTCGCTGGCTTGCATTGAAGTTTCTCCCGCCGACGTCTCCTTCCTCAACGGGCGTCGGAGCTGAGGCGATGGCTCCGGCGCCCGCCCACCTGTCGGCAGGCGGACTGGGCGAGGCAGAGACCGACGCGCCTGCTTGCAAGGAATGCGGGGCCATTATGACCCGCAGCGGGTCATGCTATCGCTGCGCCAACTGCGGCAGCACAAGTGGGTGTTCGTAGCGGCATAAATAGAGACCGAACCTGATATCCAGGCGACCCTCCAAATAAGCCGGTCGGCACGCTGCACATTCCCCTTCCGCCTAAGGCCTCGTCTTCTTGTGATTCAAGAGTTCCACCCAGCGGTCTCCAATTTTTAAGCACTTCCTGAATCGCATTTCCCCGAACCCGGGAGACATGTCCTATCCAGCACATTTGCCGAACTCCCCTGAGGCTAATTGACCTGATTGGCGCCGCAGAAAACCCCGCGCATGGAGGAACCCTCATGCTGAAAGAATGGTTCGAAGAGCATTACGAGTTGGTCCGAGTTTTGCAGCTGGTCTTGGCGGCGATCAACGGATGGGTCGCTTATGCAATCTTTTCCGAGCACCCGCTTATGGCATTGGCGAATGGCGCGATGGCTGTGGCAATCCTCCTGGGCGTCCTCGTCTTCTGGCGCGCGGGCGAACCAGGCTGAGAACTGGAAGAAAGCAGGCTTCATCCGAACGAAAGGGGACCCTTGATGATCGCGTTGGCAACGGTCTGCCTTGCAGTCAGTGCCCCAATGAACCGCTATCTGGTTCTGGGCCTCAGTCCCTTGCTCCCATGGCTACGATAACCTGGGAGCATTCGGTTGCCAATTGAGACAGGACAGACCCAGGAATGTCTTCCGGCTTCATCGTACCTGACAGCATTTTCCCATGATCTTGTTCATACAGGTTCCCCTGTTTTCTTTCGCATGGTCACACGGAACAGCTTGCGTGGCAGTCCGCCCTCCTCGAATTCGTCAATGCTCACAATCTCGCTTCCCCTGGCCAGCTGCCGCACTTTCTCGGGGCTGAAGAAGTGGACAATGAAGCCTCCCACTTCATACATATCCTCTCCCCGATGCATCCCTGTTCCGTAATGAGGATCCTTCGTATGCCGCACCGTGAAGACGTGCAGACCACCAGGTTTCAAGACTCGCCGGACCTCATCGGAAAGGCGCTCAAGCTCCGCCGTCGTCAAGGCCATGCAGAACAACATGTGCGAGTAGCAACAATCGAACGCGGCGTTGTCAAATGGAAGCGGCTCCCTGACGTCGTGACGAAGTGGCGTAATCCGATCCCGCAGGGCCGCTCCTTCCGCCTTCGCGCTGATGGCCGCAATCCCCTCCTGAGAGTAATCCAAGGTCGCGACCTGAAGGCCCTCGCGGGCGAAGAACAGCGTGTCCCGGCCCTGTCCTCCGCCGAGTTAGATC
>JAKAWN010000401.1 GCA_021827245.1 Acidobacteriota bacterium
GGCCCAAATCCGCCGGCTGATCGCCCTCGGTTCTGCTCATGCGTTGCTCCCGTCGCCCGGAATGGGCGCGGCCCCAACGCTACCGACCTCCACCGTCGCCGGTCACGCATCTCTGCCGGAAGGACACGAATCTCCCGCTGCCTCACCCGGAACTCGCCACCCTGAAATCGAGCGTGATGGTCTTGGCCGGGCTCGGGCAGGTCTTCGCTAGCCTGGCGCGCAGCTCAGCTCTGAGCGACACGGACCGGGAGACCCTACGGAAAGATATCGCTCATATTCGGATCGTCCTCGCCGGCCTCGAACAGCAAACGCACGACTTCGCCAAAGCCGCGCTGATCGCCTGGGAGAGCCGCAGTGAGTAGACGGCCATTCCGGGTACAGACAGATGCCCCTGCCCCTCTGGACATCGTCAGCCACGCAAGAGGGGGGCCTGGGGCATCCGTGAAGCTCACAGTCGGGCAGATCGAGCAAATCCGGCGCACCGTGCGGCGGGTACCGGAAGTGATGGTGAAAGTCACCGGCGGCGGACGGAATATTGGCGCGGTTGCGGCCCACATTGCCTATATCAGCCACCACGGGGAAATCGAACTCGAGACCGACGACGGACAGCGGGTGTCCAAGACCGCCCAGAAGGAGCTGCTGAACGACTGGCATCTGGATCTTTCCGCCGGCCAGTATCGGCCGGCGCCGCGCTGCGCCAAGAATTCGGTCGGCGGGATCAAGCTGGTGCACAACATCGTGCTGTCGATGCCGGCGCCAACGCCGCCGGACAAAGTGCTGGCGGCTGCGAAGACCTTCGCTCGCGAGAAGTTCGGATTGAAATACCGCTACGCCATGGCGCTCCATACTCATCAACGACACCCGCACGTGCACTTGGTGGTAAAGGCCGAAAGCGTCGATGCCCCGCGCCTCCACATCGACAAGGCCATGTTGCGCGAATGGCGCCAGGATTTTGCGCGGATGATGCGGGACCAGGGCATCGCCGCCAATGCGACGCCCCGCGCCTTGCGGGGGCACAGCAAGGAAGCCGAGCGGGACTGCCACTACCGGACCAGGAGGCGGGGAACCTCATATGTGCTTCGCGAGAAGGTCGAACGCGCGTCCACAGAGCTGTCGAAGTCCGGCGCAATCCGAGACCCAGCGCGCGCCAAGCTGGCCGAGACGCGAAGGGTCATTACTACTGGCTGGCTGCGAGCGGCTGTACTACTCGAACAGCAAGGGGAAACCACCCTCGCCGGCGAGGTCCGACAATTCGTAAAGAGCCTGCCGCCAGCGCTCACTGACCGGGAGCAAATCGCTATTGAGCTCGTCCGCAATGTGAAGGCTCAGAAATCAGCCCGGGCGCGAGAAGATGACGCGGTGCGCGAAAAGGTAGTCGAAAGAACACGGTGCAAGATCCTGCGTTACAACGAGCAATCTCACGCACCATCATTGTCGCCGACAGTCTAGCGGGAACCCAAGGAAGGACGTACCCTTTACAAATGGGAACGGGTACGACATTTCTAAGTGGCCGAAACCGCGGGAAAGGGGTCTACGGCTTTTCACACGACCTGCTCGTCGGTTGCCGCGAATTCGCGGAATTATCCAAGACCGTGAGCGACAATAATGCGGCGTTCTCAATGAATATCGCTTGTGCGCTATTCGGCGGTTCATACCTAGAGGCGCGTCTCAACGAGGAGATTGCGCAGATAGCCAACGGTCCGGGTAGAAAGATCCGGCCGACGCGAAAGTGCTGGACTGTTCTCTATGAGGACCAGAAGGACATGGCCCCGAAGCAGAAATGGAACCTCATTGCCTCCACCTGCCGCGGGCGCCTCTGGGACGCTTCCGTCGAGCCATTCCAGTCCTACGACCTCGTCCTTTCATTGCGCAACGAGTTAGCCCATTACAAGGGCATCGTTACCCGCAAGAGCGATCCGCCGGTCAAGAGGCTGAGGGCCCTAATGGCTCGATTCAAGGGACCGCGCGATCCGATGATGAAGGCTTTTCGGGTCGCGAGTTGGGTAGATGAGCTCCTGTCCGCTCCTGACCTAGGGTCTTGGGTCGCGGGCGTCATAGAGCACTTCGACGTGAATTTCGACCTTTTGCTGTTTGGACGCAGCCCAAAGTCCGTCAAGATTCGGAGACTCAGGCTACCTAAGACGATGACCGATTGAGATATGGCGCCTCCGGAACCACGGCCACTGGTCGTGCAGTCGTCGACGGCCAAATTGTGGCGCTGGATGAACCAACCGGATTCCAGTCAAGATGACACAGCCACTAACGCCAACCAAGCTTACATGAAACCCCGATGGCGCTCCGCTAATGGGGCTTCGCATGGCAGCGAGGCGAAAGAATGGACCGCTTGACAATGCGTGACAGCTATGTCTGTACGGAATGCGTCGAAGACGAAGATCTTCAGGCGTTCATTGAGACAAATGCGTCAGACAGCGGAGATGGCTGCACGTTCTGCGGCGCTGAAGGCAATGATGTCATCGCCTGTAGATTTTTGGACCTGATGTGCCACATCGAGGGTTGCATCAGGCGCGAATACGATCTCGCCGCGAACAACCTCGAGTGGGAAGGCGCAGAGGGTGGGTGGCTCGGCGCGGACCACTGGGACACCCCCGATCTCCTGCGCGATAAAATCGGGATCGGGCTCCCACGAGACCACGAGGATACCTTGTTCGACGCCATGTGCTCGTATCTTGAGCACACAGACTGGTGCGTGAAAAACCCCTATGGGGAAAGCGGGCTGGAGCACCTACAGTTCGATTGGGACGAGCTCACAAATATTGCGAAGCATCACACTCGGTTCTTCCTTGGAGAACAAAGGCGCGAGCGTGATCGTGGCTTTGTCAGCGAGCGTTCCGATCCGGGCGGCTTTTTAAAGCAAATCGGTAACTGCGCGATACGGCTCGAGCTGGTCTCCACACTTCAAGCAGGTACTAGTCTGTATAGAGTCCGCTTCCACGAAGGCAACCCACCATTTACGTCGCCCACAGACCTGGGACCGCCTCCTGTCGAAGGCGCGTTCGTATCGAACCGAATGAGCCCTCCCGGCATCGTAATGTTTTATGCTGCCCTTGACCAAGACACGGCGTTGGCTGAGACATGCGAGAAGGCAGGCGGCTACAGCATTGGGCAGTTTCAGACGCTCCGACACCTACGCGTTCTCGACCTCACAAAGGCCCCGGAACCTCCTGGTTTTTTTGCTCTAGAACCTGACAGCCGAGAGTGGCGTCGACACGAGGCCATTTTCTTCGAAGAATTCATTGCAGACCTCACCAAATCCATAAAACGGGACAATCGCGTTCACCTCGAATACGTGCCCACGCAGATCATAATCGAGTATTTTCGTCGCCGATTTCACGCCGACCTGGCGGGCGATCCGTTAGATGGAGTTATCTACCCTAGCTCTAGAAAAATAGATGGCGTGGCTGTTGTTTTGTTCTGTGACCAGTCACTCGTGATAGGTACGCCAGAAGATGAGTTTGGGTCCCCCGCGGAGGACAACAAGTGGCTAGAGCTTGTGACCGCAGACTGCATCACGCTTTCTGTCGAGGAAGCCTCAGCTATGTTGCAAGATGATCCAGAGATTGACTTATCTGGATTCATCGACAGCCCAGAGTGACTGCAGGTTGGTGGTGCCGAGTGCTTGGGTTTCAACTACAAGCCAATCGCCTTGTTCCAGTCATCCACATACATGTAGATCCGCGCGAATTCGCTGGGCAGCAGCATGCGGTTGTGGGCGATGAAGTTACGTGCTTTTTCCAGCTCATCCATCCGCTGTTTCAGCCAGTGTTGCGATGGCACGATATCTTTGAAGTGGTCCCACTTGTCGATAATGATCAGCGCCAGCTGTCCGAAGTCTACGAACCCGAGAATGTCAGCTTTCTCGCCTTCGAGCCACGAGTCCTTTAATGCGGTTTCCTTTCGTGACTCGGCGAACTTCTTTACGTTCGCAGGAAGCTTGTCAGCCCAATCGACGCCTTCCTTTTCTTCCAGCGCATCCCGAATGAACTGACGAATCTCATTCTCAAAGCAGAAGATCACTGCGTACAAGCGCGCCATCTCAAGAGCGTCATTGCGGCGTCCAACGCTGTATGGGCTTAGCGCTTCCTGCATTAGGTCTTCAGCGTCTTTGGTTGAGCTGGCCCCTATCTGGATTCCAGCCTTTCGAAATTTTTCCGCTTCTGCCTCAAAGATAAGACCGCGAAACAGGAAGTCGGTGAGATCCTTACTTTCCAATGATGTGCTCCCGCAGCGATTTGAAGATAGCGTTGTAGACCTCAACATCCTTGGTCGCCGGCAGGTGAATCTCAATGTTGTAGTGCAATCCAGGCGCCCTGAACTGTAGACCCTCCTGTTCCTCATCCTGGTCGGATTCGCCCTTCTTCCTCCTCTCCTTAGACGGCGCCTTCTCGTCCTTTGGTGGAGCTGGCGGCGGCGTCCCCTTCTTGGTTAAATCCGCAAGCGGCAGCAGCGCCATGAACGTTCTCGTCATGATGCTCGCGTTGTTATCGCTGGTGTTGTGAAAGCTCTTGAACTTACCCTGGATCGCCGCCCTGTCGGCTTCGGTAGGGTGCTCCTTGATTAGAAAGATATCTCCATATGCTTCCTTCATGCCTTCACCCAGCACAGCTTTCGAGCGGGTGTGATCTCTGTAGTCGCTGTAGCGCTGGGTGGGGCGACCATCACTACTCAGAAAGCCAAGGGCCTTCAACAGTGCGATAAAGGCGCGATCGTTCGTCGAAGTGAAACCCCAATCTTTAAGGTGCTGGGTTGTGAAGCGCTCTGGCGGTTGCCCGTCCCTGATCTTCTGAAATAGGTCTGGGATGCGCCCTGAGGGAAGCACGTAGGTGTTCGTAAGTGCCATAGATCACCTGGAGGTTCCGAAACTCGGCGATCTTCCTCTTTTTGAGGGACAAAACCAATGCTTGGCTATTAGATTCTAAGCCTTCAATTGAATAAGTAACCTCGCTACATAGAGGTGTATGGGGTGCCTCATGCCGTTGGTTGGGGGCGATAGATCGGCACCACGTTGCTGCTAGCCGGCTTAAGCCCATCCAGATAGTCGGCCCATGCCTGCATCATCTTTCGGCGCTCTTCGAGCCGCTGTGCCCGGTTATACGCTGCGCGGACCTTGTTGCGCTCGGCGTGTGCTAGTTGCAGCTCAATCACATCCGGCGGGAATCCCTGTTCGTTGAGGAGTGTGCTGGCCATGCTGCGAAAGCCGTGACCCGTCTGCTCGTCACTCGTATACCCGAGCCTGCGCAGCGACGCATTTATGGTGTTATCCGACATTGGACGTTCCGCCGACAGGAGGGATGGGAAGACATAGCGGCCGCGTCCAGTGAGGGCGTGAAGCTCGCGGACGATCGCGACAGCCTGCCGCGACAGCGGGACAATGTGTTGCTCTCCCATCTTCATGCGCGCCGCTGGAATGCGCCACTCCGCCCCTTCCAGGTCGAACTCGGACCATTCCGCGCCGCGCAGCTCGCCAGGGCGAACGAAGACCAGTGGTGCGAGCTTCAAAGCCATGGCGGTGACCGGCTGTCCGGTGTAGCCGTCGATTGCCCGAAGGAGCTCCCCGACGCGCGCCGGTTCGGTGACCGAGGCGAAGTTGCGGGACTTCACCGGCGCCAGGGCATCCTTGAGGTCGGCCGCGACGTCGTGCTGTGCTCGGCCAGTCGCCACGGCATATCGGAACACCCTCCCCGCCAGTGAGCGCACACGGTGTGCGGTCTCATGCTTTCCTCGCGCCTCGATGCGCCGAAGGGCCGCCAGTAGCTCCTGGGCGGTGATAGATGCGATGGGACGGCTTCCGACGTAGGGGTACAGAAAGCTCTTGAGCCGGGTCCCCAGGATGTCCATCGTCTCCACAGCGAGCGACTTGCTTTGCAGGTCCAGCCATTCCTTCGCGATCGCCTCGAAGGTCTCGACCTGTGTGGCTCGCTCAGCCTGGCGCTTAGCGCTCGGATCGATCCCGTCCGCCACCAGCTTGCGCGCGTCTTCGCGCTTCTCGCGCGCCCGCTTCAGGGGTACGTCGGGGTATGCGCCGAGCGTCAGGAGCTTCTCTACCCCACCCATTCGATATCGGAAGCGCCACAGGCGCCCGCCGGTCGGGGTGACGAGCATGAACAGTCCCCGCTCG
>JAKAWN010000402.1:0-1028 GCA_021827245.1 Acidobacteriota bacterium
GTCGGGTGACGGCGCCCATTCGAAGGCGAAGAGCGTAGTCCACCAGCTTCGCCGTCTCGATGTCCTGGTGACGCATCCATAGGGCTTTGCCAACATCAGCTACGCCGCCGCAGTACTCAGGCTGCCGCAAACCGTCAATTATCGTCCGCTCGAGATCGCTTACGTGTACAAATTCCTGCTTCGTTACCCAATGCTTTGTAGCGCCAAAGAAGTGGGTCGCCTTGACCAAGACGAAGCGGAACTCGGTTCCTTGGAGTGTGCGATTAGGTATCCGTTTGGTGCTTGAAGCGAAGACGACCAGTTGGGGCTGGGTCACCATGCGATGGAGTTCCATTGCCGAAGCATGAGAGATAAAATACGGCGCGCCGCCCGCCAGTTGCCCCGCGACGAGGTAGGGATTTCCTGAATACTCCGTAGTGCTGCCGAGTTCTGCGGGAACGATAACAAAGACACCCCGTTTCAGTCGGCACACCAGACCCCGCTTGGCCGCTTTGTGTATCAGACTGCTGGCCAAGCTGGAGCGCAGGCCCGTGATTTTCCCGACGTCTCGCAACGTGAACGTTGTTTGCGAGCGGTCGTGGAGCGCGGTCAGAAGCTGGGCCATCCGAGGACCGACCGTTTTGAGAACTTGATTGCGGTTTGTGATCATTAGTTCGCCCTTCAGGCAAGCATCAAAGCACAAAATATTACCTTAATTATGTTTGATGTCAAGATTTAAGCCCAGCGGGCGATCTTCCTAGCACATAATATAACAAGATTGGATTTTCAACTCGGAGCGCACATAGGGAATATGCGCCGCATGCCGTGATGTCGTATCGCGGACACGTCCGGCGTGTGGTTCGCGAGGACGGTCTCCATCACGAATGAACCGAGAGATAAATTCACGAGTAAACGCGTATGCCCGGCACTTCTCGCAACTGGTCTCGAGTACAATATCGGTACAACTTGAGCGTTCCGAGGGTGTTTTTCAGTAACTTAGCGTTGCCAACCGTGCCGCAAAATCAATGAGATACCTTTACTTAGTCAGA
>JAKAWN010000402.1:1038-6128 GCA_021827245.1 Acidobacteriota bacterium
TGCTCTGTGTCGCTTCAAGGGCCTGTGGCGCAGTTGGGAGCGCGCATGACTGGCAGTCATGAGGTCGAGGGTTCGAACCCCTCCAGGTCCACCAGTCTTTTCAACAAGTTAGGATCGCGACCTACCGAGCGGTAGGCCACATTGGGCCACATCTGAAATACAGACTTCATTCTCCGCTCGCCTTCTTGAAGGGGACGAGAATTAGGTTTTCGATCTTTTGCACAGCATCCCGTTTCGGACCGGCAAGTTCATGCATGTACCGGTCCGTGGTGCTTAGCCGGGAGTGTCCAAGCAGTTGCTTCATCACCAGCGTCGGGATACTTCCTTCGTTACCCCCCAGCGTTGAGAAAGTGTGCCTCAGCGAGTGCCGGGAGAAATGACGGATTCCCAAGCGCCGTGAAATGGGGTACACGTGGCGTTGAATTAGATTGCGATCGCTTAGCGGCTTTCTGGATTCGCCCGCAAAGAGCCAGCCCGTCTTCGGCCGCTGTCCGCAATAGTCTCGCAATGCCTCCCCCAAGAATGGAGGAACCGGGATCTCCCGATCCTTTTCATTCTTGGTCCCGCCCTCGTGGCCCCGACACCACGAACGCCGAACGTGGAGGATACCGCAATCCAAATCCTCTACTTGAAGGCCGAGAATTTCGCCGATCCGGAGACCCGTCATGACCCCAATTATTACAATGAGCCGGGCCGGGTTTTCCAGGTGGTTGAATAGAAGGCCTATTTCCTCTACCGACAAAGATCGCTGCTGACGCTTGACCCTCGTCGGAGGAGCTTCGATTTCTCTTGCCGGATTGTCCACTAACCAGCGCCACTTGATTGCCGTCTTGAACATCTTGCTGAACACTGATCGAAGGTGCAGGACCGTCTGAGAGGCATAACCCTGCTTGTACTTGTTACTAAGGAATCGGTCGATGTGAAGTCCGTTGATGTCGCGCATTCTTTCTCGTTCGAACACGGGCGCGATATGGTTTTTCCATAGGAGCGTGTACATATCGCGTGTGTTTGGTTTCATTTTGTCGACGACGTTAGGCTTGAAGTGGTTCACCCAAAATTCGCCGACCGTTGTGCTGGCCTGGGGCCTGGGAGCCGCTCGGTTGACCTCTTGCATGATCTGGTCTGCAGCTTTCCGGGCTTCATTCTTTCCGCGAAATGCCGCAACAGGGCCGAGGATGACCGTCTTTTGAGGCCGCTCCACTTCCCCGTTTGACGTGAAACAATCCTCGCGATAGCGAAGAACGTACTTGCCATTTTTCTTCCTTACACTTCCTCTCTGATAGCGCCGAATCATTTTTACCTCCGTGGTGATTTGCGGCATTGATTCGGGCTCTCAGCTGGCTGCTGGCTTTGCACTATAGCGCCTTCACCGATTTCTGCGCAAGCGTTCAACGTAATCCCGAATATCGCTTTCCTTAAAGCGTACGTATTTGCCAACTTTTAGGTGGGGTATGCCGTTGGGCGGCTTCAATCCGATTCGCCGATACACCCACTTCCGCGGCACGTTCAGCAACAATGCCACTTCTTCGACACTGAGAAGATGTTTGGCGACGACATCTGCGGCGTTGGAATTCCTACCATGGGAGCCCTCGCGCCTTTGAATCCCTGACAAGGGTGAACCCACGGTCGGGTTCCGTGCATCGTCGTGCCAGTCCTCGGGTGGCGTCCGTTCCGTCGGGAACCCCCTTGCTGTGATACGCGCATTCTGGATCATTCATGAACCTCCTCGTGCGACACGGGTCTCAATGACGAGACCTGTTTCGTGGCGTGCCAACCCACCTACGCAAGCAAAAATGGGCCGAACTCTTTTTTCTGTCAAACAGCTGCCTGGATACCCGAACCGCCGCATGGAAACGCTATGTCTTTGGAGATTGCGGGCAGTTCCCTTGAAGCAGCAACCCTCACAAATTCAGCCGGTTGGGCGAGATCCAGGCAAATAAACCCGGCCATTATGGGGTTCAAGAAAGAATTCTTGACACCGAATCAAAGCGGGCTTGCGAGACAGGCATGATCGATTGCAAAACTTGTGGGAATAAACGCTTTGCGGAGCTTGATGGTCACGTGGATCGAACCGATCACGCCGCCCGGAGAAAGAATCTATACAATAAAGAAAAGTTGGGCGAAAGTGTTGCTGTCGCTGGCCCAGACCCGAATTTGCGTCATGTGCGATAATCGTCCGATTGGTGTAACAGCCGGAAATTTGGCGTTCGGTATAGTAGAGCAATCCAGGGCAGCGGCCCATGCTCAGGAAAGGCCGTTCCCGAGTTTACAACTCCTGAAAAACGGTTAATTCTTTCGCGGAATGACTAAATCTCCTTCACTTTGTACAAAACGCGTGGCGGGACATTTGCAAACGCGGCCAGATCGCTGGTTGCGGCCGAGTGTTTGCGTGTCCGACTTGCTGGGCAAAGCACTCCGGACATGGCTGGGGCGCGGCACTAGGAAGATGCCTCCGCCACAAGATTTGCAAACGCGGAGCCCGCGCACCGGGAGAGCATATTCGCTCGATACTGGCGCAACCGCATTTTTAGCGGCCAAAACCGAATTTCCGCGGGGCTTTGGGCATTCCTCACAATCGTACCTTTTAGGGAACTTTGTGAGAAGCCCCCGAAACCTTGTTGAAACTCGCTATTCATATATGGTCGCATGAACTTAACTGGCTACCGATAGCCGTTTTTCAGGAACTATCTCTTGGCAACGATGTGTGTCGCCGCAGGGATCGCCGGATGTTTGGTGATCGTCAAACGGCGGCGGAGAAAAGCGATTCGACTCGACAACCCACCAGCTAACGACCCGAAGGCCACTCTTGCCGCCGCAACCTAGGCACGATTTGCCCACACTTTGGACACACCAAATTTTTCCCGCTTGTAGAGACAACAAGCTCGCCCTTGCCGCAGAGCGGGCACTTGTCGCCTTCTTTCCCAATCTGGCTCGCCTTTGGCATGGCAGCACGATTATACGCCGACCAAGGAACCGTCACCTATTCCCTTTTGACCGCGCCGTTCAACCCGCAACGCCATCTTCGGTCCGCTCAAAATATTTCTGGATGAGTTGCGCCGGACCATTCTCAAAAGAGCCCGCGAGTCAACGCTCGGAATCAGGCAGGCTCGGCGTTATGATGATCTGGGCGCGCTCGAATCGGGCGGGGAAATTTGGCAGGACGACCCGGAGAAGGCCTTACTCGTCCGCAAAGCCGGCTGGGAGTGGCAGGAATTTCCGGCGCTCGTGCACTGAGCTGTGAAGAGTACCGATTTAGGGAGGAATCAAAATCATGACGTGCAAACAGGTTGTCGGACGAATCACGGACTACGATGACGGCGTCCTCACATCATCCGAGCGCCAAGAAATCCAGGCCCATCTCGCGAGTTGCGAGAACTGCCACACTTTCTTCGAGAACATGCGGCATCTGGACACCGCGCTGAGAAAGCTGCCCGACCCTGCACCACTGCCCGCAAAAGCGAAGCAAGAACTATTGGAAGCTTTTCGAAAGCAAAAGCGGCGGCGTTGACCATTCTGGACAAGATCGAAGCTCACGTTCGAACGGGATCACTGCAAGGTGAGCGGGCAGTACGCGAGATATGGATCACCGGAGATTCCGAGAACGTACTGGCCCTTCGGGAATTTCCCGGTGTCCATCTTGACCTTCAGCGTCAGAGCACCATTCTGATTGGAAATATAGCCGTCCGCCTCCAGCAGCCATCCCGACTAGAGATTCTTGAACAGACCGACTGCGTGCTCGCCGGGATTGAATACAATAGCTTTCGGTCCCCCGTTCTTCTGCTGACTCGGCGCGATGGGAAATTCATTGGGAAGGTCAATCGAAAGAGCCAGATTGCCTCGGGGAATTATGAGAGGGAACTTGCGGGAGAATTCGTAGCCCATGGGTGCATATCTCCCCAGATTAATCGTAACCGGAACGCCCCCATCGTTTTTGGAAACCTTGCTGGCGCGATCCTTGCAGCCCGTCATGACGAGTGCACCAATCATAAACACAGCCGCCGCTACGGTCCGAACCTTCATGAAAGTAAGAGTACCTCCACAACAAAAATAGAACAAGGCTACCCGGTGCCCGGAGGTGCCTGACGCGCGCGTTGAGCACGTGTGGACATTTGCGCAACACCTTTGTAACATTGGCCCGGAGGCGAGATGGGATACGGCCCACAAGTCGGAACCAGCCGTGAAGGATATCCCGTGTACTTATACAGCGACCCGCGCACAGGGATAACTAGGTTCGTTGTCGTTTTACCAGACGGACGGGCCTTTTATTCAGATCAATACGGAAGAATCTCCCCCCCGTCGGCAACGAAAAAACCGTTGGGGGAGTACTCCTGGGGGGGGTTGCTGGCTGGACTCGCGTTCGGCCCGGCAGGTGCGATTCTAGGCGCAATTGCGGGCGCGCTTTTGGGGAATGAAGCTGCAAAAGCTGAGAAGAGGGGCGCTGCGTAGGTGCTGAACTCAGCCGGGCGATGGGCTCTCCGCGTGGTTGATTATCGCATTTACGGCATGCTGATCTTAGGCATATGTGTATTCTTCATATTATGGAGACGTTTCCGCTACAAGAGTTGGCCGACAGGCAGCGATTACTTTAATCTGATACTCAGCCTACTCGGAATCGCGGCAGCGCTGCAGGTCGCGGTAGTATTCCTCATGCCGAAACCGCCAGCGGTCGATGCCCTTTCGGGTTTCATGCTGGGCGCTATTGGCTTGTTAGTCCCAACCGTTTGCCTAGTCTTCGCTTGGCCTTGGCTTCGGGTCTTGTTTCTACCATCTGCGGCTCCGAAACCGCCACAGGCTCAGACAGCCAAATCGAATGCCGAACGGGGTGACAGTTGAAATGCGAAATCCCGCGGAATCAATAGGGTCCCTTCAACAGAAACAGAGAAGCCTAAACCGCCAGTACAAATCGCTCATCAAACAGAGCCAGGCGGGTTCTCCGCCTCCTGAAATAGAGGCTCGTCTCTCACGCTTGCGAGATGAGACCACGATCCTTCGCTAAGAGCTTATCCGTAAATAGCTATTGAATTTCGAAAGGAACTGAGGCAAGATAATGACCCAAGATGCCACAAATAAAATCTTGGGAAGTCTCCGAT
>JAKAWN010000403.1 GCA_021827245.1 Acidobacteriota bacterium
ACGTGGACATCGGAAATCTCCAGCTTTCGCATAAAGCCTCCTGCCGCATTGTACGCGCAGGAGGCGACGATGAGTCAATCGAATTATACTGCATTACTTAAGACGCTGTGTATAAAATCCGTCTTCTCTTTCCACCTTCCATTTCCCCACCTCCAAATTGTGGCTTTGATCTGCTACCCTATCCAGCGCATCAGGCTCATGCAATGACTTAAATCGTAATGGCTGTTAGTGCGCTGACCGATGTGAAGGAACCATGACCCTAGATAGTTCCGGCGAGTATTCGTTGCATCGTGTGGCGGCTTTGCCGAGTTGCATCTTGCCGCGGCCTCGATAGTTCTTACGATGATGCTCGAGCTGGGCCAAATAAACGCCCGCCAGAATCATCGCCGCCCCGGCGACGACTTTCATTGTGATCTGCTCGCTCATCAGCCACACCCCCAGCGCAGCGGCCATCAAGGGCTGAAGATATGAAAACGCCGCTACCTTGGAGGCAGCCAACTCCTGAAGTGCGTACGCATAAATCAGATAGGCTGCAAAGGATCCAAACAGGATCATATAGGCGAGCCCCCACCAGGCTTGAGCCGGAACGTGGGCCCAACGAATTGTCGCGACGGAGCCCACGCAGAAAGGCAAAAGCAAGATCGCGCCCAGCCCGAAAACCAAGGTATTCAGAGTGATGTCGCTAAAGCTGGTGGCAGCATCTTTCGTCAGAATGGTGTAGTAAGCAAAAACCGTGCTCGCCACCAGGAGCATCAGGTCGCCCGTCCAGCGCGCTGCGCTTCCCTCGGGAGGCCGGCCGACCAGGAGCATCGCGACGCCCGTAAAAGCAACGGCCATCGCCACCCACTTCCGTGAACTGAGGCTTTCCATCCCAAGGGCGGCGGCCAGCAGTATCACCAAGATCGGCTGAACGGCTTGAACCAGACCCGCATGGGTCACCGAGGTCCTTGCAATTCCGCCGATGTAAAAGATTTGATTCAAAGTGATCCCGCAGAAGGCCATTAGTCCCAGGACGAGCCACTGACGCCGCCCCACGTGCGGAAGCCGAAAGCCATTTTGCAGATAGCAACCAATCCCGAAGAGAATCGCTGCTCCGCAGATCCTTAGCTCCGCCAGAGCCAAAGCATTGAAGCCTTTGAGCGCCCATTTCACCGCCACAATGTTGCTGGCCCAGAAGAACGTCCCCATCAGCATCAGCAGGCTGGCCTGACGGGCCGAACGCGCCGCAGGCTGACGTTCCTTCTCGGCGGCTTGACGAATAAGGAAGCCTGAACACTCCTTGTCGCCTTCACCCGCCCGGCCCGGGGTCCTCTCACGGCACCCCTCTTGATGCTTCATCGAGCCAGCTCCGCAACTCGCTCCCAATCTTTCAGGAATCGCTCCTGCCCCTTTTCGGTCAACGGATGGTTGAAAAGTTGATTGAAGACCTTGTAAGGCATGGTGGCGATATCAGCCCTTGCCTTCGCCGCTTCGATCACGTGGATGGGATGGCGGATCGAGGCAGCCAGGATTTCAGTTTTAAACCCATAATTTCGGTAGATGGTAACTATCTCGCGGAGAATTTCAATTCCATTGTGAGAGATGTCGTCGAGACGCCCGATGAACGGGCTTACATACGTGGCCCCGATCCTGGCCACCAGAAGCGCCTGCGAGGGGGAGAAGCAGAGCGTCGAATTGATCTTAATCCCATCACGAATCAGCCGCTGAGCCGCCATGAGGCCCGGCTTCGTGGTGGGCGTCTTGACGACCACGTCCGGATGCAACTTGGCCAGCTCATGGCCTTGCCGATACATTGCCTCGGGATCTTCCGAGGTCACTTCCGCACTCACCGGTCCATGGACGATCTCGCAGATTTCGGCAATCCGCTTCTCAAAGCGCGCGCCTTCTTTCGCGATCAACGAAGGGTTTGTCGTTACTCCATCCAGCAACCCCATGCTTTTAGCTTCACGGATTTCGTCGAGATTCGCTGTATCGAGAAAGATTTTCATTTGGAACCCCCTTCTAAGCTGATGGGACCGAAGGCCGTCAGCGCCGACGCGTCGTTAACGGACGCGCCGGCGTGACGCATTGCCACTCAGGCGGCCTGTGGGATCGCTATCTTGGTGTCAAGAAAGGTCTTCAGCGCTACGGCGTTGTTATGCTGAACGTCATGAGAGCTGAAAAGCAGAATCACATTGCCTTTCCGGGCGGCCTCCAGGATCGGTTGCCACGCTTGGGGGTTCTTCTCCAGCTCGGCAAAATAACGGTGGCGAAATTCCTGCCACTTGGCCGGGTCATGGGCGAACCAGCGCCGCAGCCTCGGGCTCGGCGCAACATCCTTCAGCCAAGCTGTCATCTGGAGCGACTCTTTCTTGATACCCCGCGGCCACAGCCGCTCTACCAGAAAGCACGGCGCTCCCGTGCAGTTTCCACCTTCATAGACTCGTTTTAAGCTAATCATGATTGGATCCTCCCTTCAAAACACCTTTCCTTGCCATTCCGAGGTGCCGGCTCGCGGGCGGGAAGAGCCGGCCTAGCGGCTCTCCCCCCGTGACGATGGGCCGAGTCATTCTGTGAGGGAATGCTTGGCCTTTTCTTCTGATCATCGTTTTAAGCCGGATGGGCTCGTACCGATTTGTCTGACATATCACTTGAATACGCCCCGCTTCAGTTGGCCCGCTGACGCACGCCTGCCGGCCAATGCGAGGACTGAGCGTCCGCATGCGCCCGAAAAGCACGGAGAACCGCCAAGTTTGCATCGAGTCGCGGTCCGCTGACTTGTTTGTGCGGCCTTCCATCCTGTCTCCTCTCTCCTCTTCCTACCGATCTCCGCGGAGGCTGCGCACATAGTAAACGAGCCGCCAAATTTGGCGTGTCGTATCAATGTTTGCGAAGCCCGGCATCCCGGTCAACCGGACACCGTTCGCAATCACCCAATAGAGTTCCCCATCCGACAAGCGTTGCACGATCGGAGATGCAAGATTCGTGGCCCGGGTATACATCGCCTGCCCGATCGGACTCGGCTTGAGCCCCGTGCGGCCATGGCAGGAGGCGCAAGCCATGCCATACAGAGCTTTCCCCTTTGAGACGCTATCGGCATTCAGCGGAACATCGGCTGGCGGGATGCGTTTGGCGGCCCTGGCAATCAACCAGTCGCGGGCGCCCGTAGCGAGCCACGTCTCCACCGGGCCCGGCGCAGGAAACGCGCTAATGTTGGCGTTGGCCAGGCCGTAAATGACAACGGCAAGAACCGCTATCGCAACCACTGCCGCCGCTCGACCCTTACCCCGCATAGCGTGCTTCCTTTTCGATCAGACCGATCGCACCTCTTATCGGGCGGCCCCAATCTTCACCACGTGAATCGTCTTGCTCGTCCGATTAAAGGTGCCGATCACCTTCACATTTTCGCCTGCAAACGCGCGCGGCTTTACCTGGTTATCCAGCTTGTAAATGGTCTTTGTCGCTGCATTGTAAAGCACGAACTTTGCGCCCGATTTCACGCAAGCCAGGGTGCAGGCTCTTGGCGTGTGGGTTCCGGTCATCTTGTACCCGGCATTGTGGTTGCCCATCGGGGCACACATGCTGTCCATGATCTGGCCGGTGAAAACATGATTTGCAGCCAGAGCCGTCGTCGTTGCCAGAAACACCAGCAGGATGGCCATCGTCAATCTATTCATTTCGTTCCTCCGGTTTTGATTTTTTGCCTTCATGCTCTCCGCTCAGGGGTTTCGCAACCAACATGCCAAACCACCCTCCACCCGCAGGTGGCCTTAATTCGTTGAAAATTCGCAGGATGGCCGAGCGAAGGGTGGGAGGTTTCCAGGCAGACAGGGAGTGGCGCAAGGCAATGCCGCCACCGGTCGTCACTTATGACGAAGGAGTGGCAGTCGCGGAATCCACTTCTGCGGTCTCGCGGGAAATACCTAATCGGCGCATTTTTGAGGCAAGCGTCGTGCGCTTCAGACCCAGGCGCGCCGCGGCGCCGCGCGGCCCTCCGACAATCCAATTCGTTTCCTGCAAGACGCGCAAGATGTGATCGCGCTCGGCCGTGGCGAGCGACTGCGAAGAGGAGTCCATATTGCGTTTGGGCGCATCGGCTTCGAGAGGCGGGGCTTCGAGCTCGGAGCCACGCGACAGAATGACGGCGCGTTCGATATAGTGCTCGAGCTCCCGGATGTTCCCGGGCCAGGGGTACTCTTTGACCATCTTCATTGCCCGCTGAGGTATAGCTCCAATTGTCTTGCCGAACTGTCGCGAATATTTGTCCACAAAATGCCGGGCGAGCAGCGGGACGTCGCCAGCGCGATCCCGAAGCGGGGGAACGGCAATCGGAAACACGTTCAAGCGGTAGTAGAGGTCGCTGCGGAACGTTCCTTCCTCGACCATTTGGCGAAGATTTCGATTTGTGGCCGCAATGACGCGCACATTCACCGTGATCGTTTGGGCGCTGCCCAAGCGTTCAAATTGTTTTTCCTGCAAAGCCCTGAGCAATTTGGATTGAAGCTCCAAGGGAATGTCCCCGATTTCATCAAGAAACAGCGTTCCCTGGTGCGCGAGCTCGAGGCGGCCGATCTGCCGTCCTGCGGACCCAGTAAAAGCCCCTTTCTCATGGCCGAATAATTCACTCTCAAACAGAGTCGCCGGGACCGCCGAGCAATTCAGGGTGACGAAGATTTTATCGTGGCGAGTGCTGAGACGATGGATAGCTCGCGCGATGAGTTCCTTCCCCGTCCCTGTCTCTCCTAGAATCAGAACCGATGAATCAGTAGGGGCAACTGTTTGTACCTGGCTCAGAACGTCTTTGATCGAGGGGCTTTCGCCCACAATGTCACCGAAATTGAATCTTGTCCTGATTTCGTCTTCAAGGTAATCCTTCTCTTCTGCCAGCCGGTCCCTCATTTCCGTGACTTGCCGGAAGGCCATGGCATTGTCGAGGGCAATGGCAATCTGCTCGGCGAGCTGGGTGAGCGAGACGAGGTCCTCATTCGTAAAAGCATTTTCATGGCGGCTTGCAAGAGTGAGCGTACCCAACACGCGGTCGTGCGCCATCAGGGGAATCCGGCAAGCGGATTGCACCCCCTGATGGACGAGCGTTTCGGAAATCTCCATGGGCTTGCCTTCTTCCCGGACGCGATTCAGAATAAGCGGCCTGCGCGCCTTGAACGCCCATCCAGCCGGCGAGTTCTCGACGGGAAGCAAACGCTCTTCGTGAATTAATTCACCGCTGGCGCGAGATGGAAGCGTACGCACACGCAGTTTACGAATGGCAGAGTCGTAAAGGGCAACTGCAGCATAATCATATTCCTTCACTTTCCGCAGCGAAGCCGCAATCGCCGCCAGCAATTCTGCAGTGCTGCGCTGCGCGACAAGTTGGTTTGCCGTCTCAAGCAGCAATGCTTCACCGATCCGTTTTCGTTCAGTAATATCGCGGGCGATCTTGATAAAGCCCAACAGCTTCCCTTCGTCGTCCTTAAGGGCCGTCAAAACCAGATTCGCCCAGAACCGCGACCCGTCTTTTCGCAAGCGCCAGCCTTCCGTTTCCACACGCCCCTCGGCAGCGGCTATCCGTAGTTCTTCTTCCGGCTTCCCATCTTCAATGTCTTCCGGCAGAAAGAACATTGAAAAAGGCCGACCAATAACCTCCTCTGCTCCGTACCCTCTCATCCGCTCCGCACCCTTGTTCCAACTGGCAATGTGCCCTTCAGCGTCCAGCATGAAGATGGCGTAGTCCTTGACTTCTTCGACCAACATGCTGAATCGCGCTTCGGTTTGGCGCAACGCTTGCTCAGCTTGCTTCCGGCGGCTGATGTCCCTGACCGTAGCAGCGAGCCTCGCCTCCTGCTCGGTTCTGAATGCCGCAAGACTGATCTCTGCCGGGAATCGAGACCCATCCTTGCCACGGGCTTCGAGCTCGAGGGCTTCGATTGGCCGAGGCTCCACTTTGCCAGTGTAGTCGAGGAGTTCGAGACAACGGCCGCAAAGCATGGCAGGCAGGCATGTTTCAACGGACCGGCCAATCAGCTCTGCCCGCGAGTAGCCGAACAACCGCTCAGCAGCGGCGTTCACAAGAAGGATCCGGCCCTCACCGCCGAGGATGAGAACCGCGTCGGGAATCCATTCGAGAGTACCGTCAATTGAAAATTCG
>JAKAWN010000404.1 GCA_021827245.1 Acidobacteriota bacterium
TAAAATTCAAAGCCAGAAAGGACAACCCAGCCTACCCTTCTCTATCCTTCAGGCTCATCCTTCGATTGGAAAAGACTACTGTGCTCTTATCCAAACGAAAGATGAGGCGCTCATGATCGTTCCGGTCACAAGGGGGGATGAAAATGTTGCCGTGCGGGCGTAGCGTTGTAATCGACTGCATCTGGATCGAAGGCCGTTTCAGGCAGTGGTGCCGATAAGCCCGCAGATGGGTCTGGTCTGCAAGCCTGGAGGAACAAGGAATTGTCGCTGCTGCCGCGGCAGTGAGCACGCAAAGGAGACTCTCAGAAGAGAAAGGCTTCCTCCGGGAGCAGTCCAGGAGGTAGAGCCAGGCAAGTGGTGTATGCACGTTGTGCTGGACTGGACGTACACCGGAAGACGGTGAGCGCCGGGACGGTTTTTTCAGGACAGCCGCCTGCCTCTGATCCTTTGGTTCCGGGCGGTGTGGTGGGTCACCAGCAAGAAGAACGGTGTCAGCGCCATGAGCCCCGAGTCGGGAGATGCGCCTCTTCGGTCGAGAGTTCAAAGAGCAGCGCGCCCTTGAGGACGAATATCTCCTGACTGTTTTGCGCTGAATTTACGAAGCAGCAGGAGTGCAGCCACAAGACCTGCGCCGGATGAGGCGCGTGCTGAGTTGAACATGCTTGGGAAGGACATGCTTTGAAAGGCCGCTGCCGCTATTCTGTCTGAGCAACTCTTCAAAAAGAAGCTCGGCAGCAATCCGCCCGATTTCGGCGATCGGCTGCTGAATCACACTGATCGACGGACGAACCGCGGCAGCCAGTTCAAAATCGTCATAACCGAGTAATGCAATGGAACCGGGGATGCTGATATTGAGTTTTTGGAGCGTTTCAAAGACATAGATTGTGGTCCGGTTTTTTAGAGTGAAGATCGCATCCGGCCGATGGGAGTCAGTCAGCATGCCCTCGACAGAGTATTCGGCGGACTTATAGTCCTTGACCGAAGTATCCAGAAGAACGGGAAGGTTGGCCGCCTCAACTGCATCGCGATATCCGCGAATTCGCTCGCGAATGGTGTACAAAGTCGGTTCGCCCGCCATGCAGACGATCCGTTTGTATCCATGTTCAATCAAATGCTGGGTAGCCATGTACGCGCCCGCGTAGTTTTCAGCTACTACGGACGGAACCGACGAGTCAGAAAATGGACGATCCAGCGCCACAACGGGTAGAGAAGCCCGAGAGATGGCTTTGCGTAGCGCCGGGCTGTCAGGATTCGCCGGCGCAATAATCAACCCGTCAGCCCGGTGGCGCATCAGGACATTGACACTCTCAATTTCGGCATAAGGGTCATTCTGTGTGGTCGTTACAATCAGCAGGAAATCATGGGAGCGTGCAATCGCCTGCGCAGCCTCTGCGCAGCTCGAAAAAAATTGATCTGCGATACTCGGAATCAGGAGGCCGATGGTTCTGGTCCCGTCGCCTTTCAGGATACGGGCCGCCTGGTTGGGCGTATAGTGCAACTCATCAATAACGCGAAGCACACGCTCCAGCGTTTTCGGATCAACATTGTGTCCCCCATTGATGACCCGTGAGACCGTGGTTGTCCCAACGCCCGCTTTCGCGGCTACCTCGCTCAATGTTGAATGTCGACTCTTTCTCGCCATAAATTTCTATATACGAATATTTCTTATTGTGTGCTAAGTCCATGCTACAGAGAGTTGGCTAAGAAAAAAACCTTCTCTGTGAGAGGCTGCGAACAGCGCCAGAGCGCGAAGAGCGAATCCCGTTTTTTTTGCCGAGCCTCTTCGCGCTCTGACACATTTACGGCTGTGCGGCCACCTCCGGTTCGGAGCGTCCCAGCGTGTCGTACAGCGGCTGTGCCGGTGTTACTTCAGGATTCTCGTTGGCAACAGATATCGCCAGTATCCTGATTTTATTGTTCTCAGGCAGCGTAATGCTTCTAACGCCGCGGGGCAGGTCGATCGGGTAGGCGAATAGATACGAGTAAGAGTACGCCACATTCTTTCCCGCAGCGTCGTGATGATGGGAACAGTACCAGGCCAGATCAGCGCGTTTTATGTAACCGGGTCGGATGCCAGTCATTACTGCGTAGTCGTCCATCCTCTGATGCGCGGGGCGTCCAGGACGCGCAGGCACTGTCTCCTCCTTTGCCTGCCATTGACGATCATCCCACTGACCGATGAACCCTCCCCAGTCTTCGATCTTCAGGCTGTTTTCCTGCTTGCCCAGCTTGAAGACACCGTTTTGATCTCCGTCAACGGAAGCGGCGAGCACATAGACGCGGTTATAGTTGCCATCGGGCAGAGTGACTGTCTGTCCGTTGGCTACAACGGCGTTGGCTTCTCCTGTCCCCGCCGGAGCGAGCCAAAAGTCCACGCCGTTGAAATCAATCTTCCCGGGCAGCATCTCAGCCGGAAGCGCGTTACCCCGCCCATCAAAGCCGCCCTTTACCGGACTGCCGTCTTTGCTGGCAGATGCAAGATCATAGGGCAGCGCCACCTTCTGTGAATGCACCTTGGCAGCCTGCACCGAAGAGGGACGGAGTGTGATTGCAAATGTGCGCGGCTGATACGCCGTAAACGATGTAACCAGGTCTCCGGCAGTTACCTTCGCCGGACCAAGCGGCTGCTCCTGACCGTTTACTTCGCGGGCTGACTGGATCGGCGACGCAAACGATATGCGCACATTGGGCTCCGGCTTTCCGTCGAGTTCCACCAGACGCAGAATCAACTCATTGCTGAGTTCTGCCTGCTTCAACGCCATGACGCGAACTCCGGGAATGCTTGTCTTGATCAAAGAAAACTCACGGCCAAGCTTGCCCGGGTGTTTCGTGGTTTGGAAGGCAACCAGCGGATCGTTCAGCCGTTCTCCCTGCCAGTCGGTTTCGCCCTTCTGCCAGTCATCGGCATGTCCAGCTAAGCCATAGACAAATTCGTGATGGCCGAGGTCCTGAGTAGCCTGATCGGGATAGCCTCCACGAACACCCGGTGTGCGAATCAGCGTAAGCCGAATCGTATTGTCGTTGGGCTTGTCCGAGCCGTTCTTGCTGTCGGTAAGAATGGTAGTTCCGAATGTGCCGCTCATGTCCGTGACATCGATCCACTGGTGTGCGAGGACCTCAAATTTTTTCGGTTGTGCGTTCGGACGTTGAATGGTTCCTAGTCCCAGGTTATAAGTCGCCATCCGATTATTCGCGGTCAGAGGGAACACGGCCTTAAGGTTAGACTCGCGAGTGTTCCAGTCGATTACGTTCCCAACTTCCACCCGCTTGCCCGCGTCTCCGGCAAATAGCATGATGGTCTGCGCAAACTTGGAGCCGTCAGTTTCGCGCATCACTTCCACAGCGATGCGGGCAGGCCCTTTCTCCACAATACGCACCTGCGCCGGCCCATGAACATAGTCTTTCGGTTTAGCTTGTTCCTGCTCCCAGTCCATGTTCCACGCGGGCCATTGTTGAGGGTTATCGTAGGAGATGGCGAGACGCATAGGCGACGATAGAAGTTCCTTGCCGATTCGCTTGTCAAAGATGCTGGAAATATCGCCGTCGCGGTCAAGCTTGACGCGATAATAGCCGTTCTCCAGCGAGTCATCCGACACATGCAAATCCGAGGCAACTTTGTCGCTGTTTCCGGCTGCGCGGACGCTGTAAACCGTATAGGAGACAGAAGGAACTTTGGCCAGAAATACCACCTTGCCGGAAGAAATCTGCGCAGGAACCTCTCTTCCATCGGGTCCGGTCACAGAAACGCGATCCGGCATGCCTCCAGGGAAATCGACACGCGCTGCTACAACGTCTTCGCGCGAAATATTGAGCGGATTGAAGACCACCAGCGGAATACCATCAGTGTTCGTGTTCAACGCAGACGAAACGGCCTCGGTGGCATCATCAAACACATCTGCAAACTGATTCATCGCGATCACGTCGTCATTCCAGGCGAATTCATAGGCTTTGGGCGTGGCAGTACCTGCTGCTAGGTCGTGAAAATGCCCACCCATCACCAGTGTCCATGCGTCATTCAGGCGATTGATCGGGTAAGTACGGCCATCCAGCCATTTTGCCGCGACAGAAGATTTTTCAGCGTCATCGGCTAGAAGCTCTTCTTTGCGCAACCAGCGCTTCTGATAAGCCTGGGACGTCAGCGATCCAGCAGAGTGATTTGTAAGTTCCATTTCGCCGGTATATTCCGGGAGGCGCAAAGCCTCAGCGGGAGTAATATCCAGAAACATTTGATCTGCCCGTGCGGAAACAACATGCACTGGCCCGTCGCCGACTTTTATCTCTGGCCAGCTCGGATGGGCCAAGCCGCGAAACCGAATGGAATCCGGAGGCGGCATGCTCACTGTGCCTTTGGTCACAATGGCTTCGAGCCGTTTCACGGAGTTCTCGCTGGGCGATCCGCCGATGTCGCCCGTACCGAAGTAGTGGTAATCGGTAAAGACGCCTGTGACTTTACCGTTATTCTCGACCCGTTCAGCCCAGTCTTCTTGATAGCGGTCAAGATCTGCTTGCTGTCGAGCGATCTTCAGTCCGTCGATCTCGTTTCTGAGAGCTACATAGGCCTGCAGATCGCTTTGCTCCAGTTCCTTTCCATCCGCATGCTGCTTTTCCATTCTGCTTTGAAGTTGGAGCAGCCGTTTATGGGCGTCTGCAAGCGCGGTATCTGGGGCAGGAGCGGGTAAAAGCTTGCTCAGGTCTGTGTATATGCCCCCGGAATAACTGCCTGGATTCAAAGCCGCCAGCACGCTTTCTCCGTCGGGACCGATCCATTCGCCGACATTGAACGGCGTGCCTTCGGGTGTCTTCTCTGGCGAGTCGGGTCCTCCCTGCGCCGCCGAGGACCCCCACGTCAACTTCTGTGTGGAGAAGCCTTTCACGCCGGAATGAGCCAAAATCGTCGGCAGTGAAGCGGGAAATCCGAAACAATCCGGCAGCATGTATTCGGCGCTGGACTTTCCGAACTCTTTACGGAACCAATCATTCCCGTACAGAATCTGTCTGATGATTGACTCGGGACTGGGCGCGTTGACGTCACCTTCCTCCATCGATGATCCCGCGGGGAACCACTGCCCACTCGCCACATACTGCTTCACTTTGGCGAAGTCGGCAGGATAATACTCCTGCATAAACCGATAGCGGTTGGCTCCAGAGAAGTTGAAAATGTAATGAGGATATTTCTGAAACAACGCGAAGTTATCCTCCATCGTGTTCCGTATGTATTCGTCAATCACCTGCGGATACTCCCACCGCCACTCTGTGTCTAGGTGGGCGTAGCCTACGACGTACAGAGTTGGCTGGGTGGTTAAATCCGGGACTTGACTATTTTGTGCCAACGCTCCGCTGACAAAGAAGAGAGTCGACAACAAGGCTGAAGATAGAATGGCCGAGGTTCGTGACATCGCATTGCTCCCGATATAAATTCCACTTCGTCTCAGTTCGCTCATTGATTTGGCCTAGGTTCCGGATCAAGCTTCCACCTTGAGCGTCCTTGCATCATTTAGTTTGCTGAATGGCCTCAGTTTTGCTGAACCGTATACATCCTGTACTTGTCGTGTGAGGGCGGGACCGATTTCATAGCATCCGACCTTTACGCGATGGTGTATTGGTATCGTTTCCATAACCGAGCATTGTTGTCAAGTTTTTCCTGAAGGAGATCGTGCCCATCAAGGGCTTTCCTTTGTGCCAGCAAACTCCGGCTCTATAGCGGAATTTGTGGGTGAGTGAGCGGTGGAAAAGGCGCTGCGCTTGGAAATCCCGCAGGAGCGACGGGATTTCCACTTCTCCCACCGCCCGCGGCGGTGGATGAATTCCCGATTTGCCTGGGGCAAGAGGAACCGCTGAACTCCAGCAGTACAGTTTAGTTTGCGGTTGAGAAGACAGTGGCCAACCGGGCTGCTGAGACCAGCGATTCAACTTGAGGTGAAGACCATTCTGAACGGGTGCAACGTTTTGTTGAGTTTGCTTACTAAGACTTACGTATGCGAGTCGGTCAAGGCCAGGCGAAAGGGATCGAGATTACAGTGGTGCCACATGGCAGCATTCGCGGATGCTGCTCCAGTGCCGACGGCCCTCGCCTGGGTATGACCGGTTGTCGGAGCGGTGCTGGCAGTTTGTGC
>JAKAWN010000405.1 GCA_021827245.1 Acidobacteriota bacterium
ACGACCTTTCGATCCTCTTCGCTTGCCAGAAGTGCTCCCGGCAGAAACCTCCGCCATCCAAAAAGTCCTGCCGCGCGATGCTGGACATCATACCCTCGTATAGGAAGCTATGGATGTACCTGCGCGTGGCTCTCATCGAGGCGTGGCATACCAGACATTCTCCCGTGGAAAGGCCACGCTGTAAGGCGATTCTCGCAAGTACGGATGGTGGACGTTTACCGATTTGACGTGAAGATGATAGGACACCCATAGGAGTCAACTCATGCTCTCAAACGGTTTGTGATAGCCGAGCAAAGCCGGTGAAGGTTCATCCCAACACCGATCACCTCTCAAAACCACCGGCTCTCGGTTCATCGTCAGATTACCTCCTGAACTCGGGAGCCAGAAAGGATGGAAAGGTCGTGCCGGATCGCCTCTACTTCTTCGGCGCCGGGTTCTTTAGTGGTGGAAAGGCGCTCGAGTTGCGCTCGATAGGCGTCGGCATGCGAATCAAAGCGACGTTGAAGTTCAGCCATAGTCCTTCGGGTCCACAATTCCAACATTCTTCCATACCTTTGGAACGCCTCATCGACGGCTGAGCCGATTTGCTCTCTTAAGTTCCCTTTGACGCGACGCTCCGTGAGTCCCCGGCCCAACACGGCGAGAAAGTCCTTCTGAAGCCCGACGTCAAGAGGGCCAGCGTCAAATCGCGGCATCTCCTTGACTACGCTTGTAAGTTCTTCTGCACCCGGCGGATCCTTCGCTTCCAGGGCGCTGGCGGCACCGGCCAGAGCACCCGACAGATCGCGTCCGAATTCCTGGAGCTTCTCAAATATCTGATTCGCCCCCACCGTGGCCGTCTCGGCAAGACTACGACTGACTAGCTCGCCGACGTCTGTGTCTTTCATGGCCTTATCCAACCATTGGCTGGCAACCGCAGAGGCCGCCCGCGAGATAGCAACCTCTCCCCAATCATGGATCGTGTCTGAGGCTTTGAGACAAAACGAATTCACGTCCTCAAATTTTCCTGCCACCCGCCGCAATTGAGTTTCGGCCGTCCGTAGCCGTTCCTTGTCTTGGTTCGCGCCTTTTTCAGAGAGTTCAAGCTGCACTTTCAGCGCTGCCTCGACAGACTCGTGCAGTGCGCCGATCTTCCGGCGAAGCGACTCTTGGGCCAACTCCTGATGTTTTGCGTAAAGAGGCTGGATTTCACGAAGGAACCATTGATCCAGAAGCTTAGCATGACTGTCCTTTATGCTGACAGGCTGAATTGAAACCTTGAGGCCGAGCTGCGATTCCACCTGTCCGGAGATGTATTTCAAAGATCGGTCACGGTCTTCGGGCACGAGGAGGTCCGCCTTACTCAATATCACCAAGGCCGGGATGGCCGCTTCGTATAATCGCTGCACCGTGGAAAGGTCTTCATCGGTAAGGGTAGAACCTGCATCAACGAGCACAACCCCAAGATCGCACTGCGGCAGGTAGGCCAGCGTTTCCGCGGCTCCAGCCGTCGCCAGTGAACCGAGTCCGGGTGTATCGACAAAGACAATGCCGTCACGCAGCCGCTCGGACGCTAACTCCACCGTGATTCGCGTGACGCGCTTTGAGTTCCCGGGATTATCCTGCTCGCTCACAAATTCGTGCAGGCGCGAGACTTCCGCCTCTTCGACCTTCCTATCCAGATAAGAAATCTTCACTCGCGGTGTGTTGCCGTACACAATGCGTGTTGGGACTGCGGTGATGGGATTAACACCCACAGGAAGCACGTCAGCACCCAGGATGTGGTTCAGGAGAGAAGACTTTCCTGAGCTGACGCGCCCGAACACTGCGATTTGGAAACTGTTGGACTCGAGCTTGTCCAAAATGATCGAAAGAGCGGACCGGAATTCGATCAAACCATGAGTGTTGATGACCTGTTCGAGTGTCCTCAATAGTTCGATTTCATTACCCGTCTGCGCCAAGCGCTGGAGGCGGCCTTCGAGGTCCTGGCCAAGTCCCTGCGTTAGGTAGGCACTGAGCTTTCGGACCAGGCTCGACATTTCATTCACAACCCCATTCAGTTCAGGGACGGTCGCAGGGGGCACTTCGCCGTAGCCGCGCAGGGCTTCGGGCCGGCAATCCGCGAAGGTGATATCCGCGAATTCCAGACTGACACGAATCGAGTGCGTCGCACCGAACTGAGGTCCGGGAGGCGTAATGTCCAGGCTCTTCAGCGCCTGGACCATCTGGGCGCGAATCCTGGCAATGAAGTCCTGGACGACCTTCACCTGCGCTGGAGTGAGATCGTTTCGATACTTTGGGAACGGAGACTTGGAGTTCGATGCGAAGAGTATGGATTCGACCTCGGACAAAAGCTGATCAACGTATTTGAAACCCGTTAAAACGCGGGACGCCTGGTACGGATTGAGAGAATCGTGGGAAGACATGTCCCTTCACTTCCCGGCGTAACGAGCCACGTCTGGTGACTTAGAAGGAAACCTCTGGCGAAAATAAGGCGGGAAAACGTTGGCCTCACCCTTCACCAGGGAACCCCTGTAGGAGTTATCTTCCCCAGTGGGGCAGTTAAGGGCGAACTCCAACGCCTACGCTGATTATCTGCCTCGCTCGTCCTTACAGTCAAGCACCGGAGACGGTGTCGTAGGGGCATGTTTACACCGAAACCGAAACCCCTCTCTAAAACTCGGGAATCCGCAAAACTGCACAGATAAAGAAGAGCGGAGCCGCCCCTATGATGACTTTCTTGAATTTCAATCCGGGACTCTCTCGAGTGAGGTATAATTTCCCCCGTGGCGATGGAGTTCGCCTATCCAACCGTCTCGATTTTCGAGACTGATAACTCCTACCTGGAACCCTCTTGGCGGAGAGCACCGATAAGGTATTCGCCAATCCTGAAACTGAGAGGATTAGTAAAGCTCGGCGAGGCAGTTTGTATGCGTTCATTTGATTGATTGCGCCCCCAGAACCGTGAGGAACGCCATGCCACACGGCAAGAAAACTCACTTCGATTCTCTTTCAGATAAATTTGGAAGAGACGGGTGCTCAGTATGTGCCTTCCTGAGGGAATTCCAATCCCGGTGTCTCAGAAGTCTTGACAGCGAAGAAGTGCGAACTCTATGTGGGTTTCACGCTTGGCAGGTCGCGAGCATCGTCAACGCAATCACGGCAGCGAAGATTTTCTTGCGTCTGATTGACAAGTCCATCTCCACTGAATATTCGGATCAGAAATGCGACCTGTGTGCCCGAATCAGGAAACAGGAAGACTCAAAGGTTCGCGAGTTTTGCAATGCATTGAATGAGCACGATTTCCAGGCCGCATCGAGCAAGTGTAGGTGCCTTTGCTTGCGGCACACAACCAGCGTCTCTGCCCGCGTTCCGGCCGGGTTGCGTAGCGGCGTGCATTCAGTCTTACAGATTCACGTGACCGACTTAAAACGAAGGCTTTTCCACCTGTTAAGCGATTCAAACGCCGGTCAAACTCAACACGCAGGCATCTTGGGGCGAGCGGCTGAATTCCTGGTGGCTCAGCGAGGTTTGAAAAACGACTAGAGGTTTCACCAAGTTGACGAAATTAAGCATCTCAGGAGACTTCCTGATACCCTGTACCTTAAGCTGCAGTAAGGGTTAACAATGAAGCCGATTGACTAGATCGCACCAAAATCTGATAATAAAAATGGCGTTGGAGTTCGCCGTTAACCGCCCTTGCCGGGGAAGATGACTCCTGAACCGGGGTATTTCCCCAATGGGCGCCAAATGGCTGATCCAGCGACTCACCTCATTTGGAAATCCCCGAAAACACAGGAAGACATCTCCGGCTGCGAGTGACCAAATCTTTGCAAAGCCGGAAGCCTTTTCCGATGCGTCGGAGGCTGCCTATGCCGACAGGCAAGGACGACAAGCTGATGCCCACGAGTTTCACGTACGGACCCTCATCCGAAACCAGTACCGCAGCAACCGCTGAGGTGGACGGCGCTGGCAGGCTTCTGCGTCTGGCAAAACTGGGAGAAGAACTGGGCACAAATCGGGTTGCCGATGAGGCCCGCGAACTGGCGGCCCGAATATCCGAGGGGCGCTTCTATGTTGCCTGTGTGGGACAGTTCAAGCGAGGCAAGTCTACCCTTATCAACGCGCTGATCGGCCATCCCGTCTTGCCCGTTGGCTTCATTCCGGTCACGGCCGTTCCCACGGTCATTCGATACGGCGAACAGCTCAAGGCACGGCTCAAGGACCGTGACTATTCGTGGCACGAGATTCCCGTCTCGGACCTGAAGCAACACGTATCAGAAGAACATAATCCGGAGAACGCCAAGGGCGTGACCGGCGTCGAAGTGTTTGTGCCAAGCCGTCTGCTGTCGACTGGGATGTGCCTTGTAGATACTCCGGGTTTGGGATCGGTCTTCACGGGTAACACCTCCGCAACTCAGGATTTTATCCCTCACATCGACGCCGCCTTGGTAGTAGTAGGCGCTGATCCTCCGCTGGCAGGCGACGAACTTACGACTGTCGAAGCTGTAGCTCGGAATGTTCAGGACCTGATCGTCATTCTCAACAAGGCCGACCGAACCTCGGATGAAGAAAGGGCGGCTGCCTCCGATTTCACGCGTAAGCTGCTTGAAAAGCGTTTGAAGAGACCGATTGGATCCGTCTTCGAGGTGAGCGCCGCCGAGCGACTTGAGAATCGTGGACCGGAACGCGATTGGCCGAAATTTGTCGCGGCGCTTGAGCGCCTGGTGCAGGATTCTGGCCGCCAAATTGTGCTGGCGGCCTGTGATCGAGGACTCGTGCGACTGAGTAAAGAACTGCTGGCAATTGTCACCGAGGAGCGCGAGGCGCTCGAACGTCCGATTGAAGAGTCTGAAAGGCGAATTGCGGCGATGAAAGCTACCATCGCCGAGGCAGATCGCTCGATGCGCGAACTCGGCTTTCTCCTGATAGCTGAGCAGCAGCGTTTGTCCGACACGTTTGTGGACCGGCGCAAAGCCTTTCTCCGCTCTGTGCTACCTCGGGCAATCCAGGAATTCCAGGAAGTGTTGCCTTCGGTGCCGCGGAGGATCGGACCTTCCTACCGGCGTGCGTTGATGAGCCATGCGCAAGAGATTGCGAAGAAGCACGTTCTGCCATGGCTTTCCACCGAGCAACAAGAGGCGGAGCAGGAGTACAGAGTGGTTACCCGCCGGTTCGTTCAAATGGGCAACGATTTTCTGCAAAAGCTTGCCGAGGCAGGCATTCCTGAGTTGAGTCGCATGCCCCACGCCCTGGATGCTGAAACCGGATTTCGGATTGGTTCCCGGTTCTCATTTCTCGACCTTATCGAGGTAGCGCAACCGGCTTCACCACTTCGATGGCTGGCCGACCTGGTCCTTGGATTCATAGGGGCGCGAACAATGATCCAACGGGACGCTGCGGAATTTCTGGAGCACCTGCTCGAAACCAATAGCGCTCGGCTCCTGAGCGATGTACTTAACCGCGTCCAGGAGAGCCGCGGACGGTTGGAAGTGGAGGTCAAGAAACTGCTCCACGAAGTGAGCCGGATTGCCGAGCAGGCCCTGGCTCATGCCCGGTCGGCCCGGGATGCCGGCGTTTCCGGTGTCGAGTCAGCGCTTGCTCGCTTAAGCCGCCTCGATCAAGAGATCCGCGAGATCCGCCCCGCGCAAATAACCTGAAGGGCTTTCCTCTCCACTCCTGTAGCTCGGCATGTCAGGTTTGATCCCACCACCTTCATCGTCAGGATCCCTTGACGTACGGACTGACCCAGCGGGCTGGGTCGTCCCGGAGGCATTGAGTCGATATTTCTCAGTTCCGCTAACGCTTCAACGCCTGCTACACCAAGTCTTGTTAAGTGGCGATTACAGCCCTTGCGCTGAGCGACGTCTCTGTGCGTCATACTTGAATACATCATGCATGATTGCGCGACGCCTGACACCACTTCTCCGCCCGCGTTGAGACTTGCTTACTCTTGTCCGGAATCGTGCCCGTGCTGTCCGTGCTTTCCATCGGTTCTTGTGGCGCGTAAATATCCCCCGGCAGAGCCGGGGGCCTTAGTTTGTGAGCCGCTCAAAGCGGCTGATCGGGGTCGTTAACACGGCCCCGTCGTTCTGTGGCCACCGGATGGTGGCCGCTTACCAAAGCCCCATTT
>JAKAWN010000406.1 GCA_021827245.1 Acidobacteriota bacterium
TCCCGGGATCAAATTGATCCCGGAGCAAAACATGCGAAAAAGTGGCGATGATGCGCCACTGCTGGCTCCTTGGCGACGTTATGCTGTTATCAGCAAGGGACAGCATGCCGCGCGAGCGGCTCAGGTGAGATAAAGCTGCATGGGCCAACCACCAGGGCGAAAGATTTCCCGCACACATGTGCCGACCACAGGGGGCGTTACACCCTGCAAATCCAGAGCCGTTATCGGCATATATCGGCAAGCATGCTTGCCTCACAGTGATCCATGGCAGCGATGCCTGAATGCGCAACTGAAGAAGCGGTCGGTGATTCATTCGCGTGCACACGCAAAGTGACGCCGACACAAAGGGCGGGTGAAACCCCGCCCGATAAGGCCCGCCTAGAGCGAGCGCAAAATGTCACCGCATTCCACGGTAAGGAATGCCTGTTCAACCCACGCTGGGTGACCGGCGCGATAAAAGGATTTCCACATTGAAAGGCCAAGGGCCTGAAGGACGCAGCTACTAATACGAATCATCACTGACGAGTACCCCCTCACAGGGGTAAGGGTGTCCCGCGTAAGCGGCGTGCAGACCACGGTCTTCCACGTCACCCTCCGAAACTCACCGGATCAATCCGGCGGGCGTGATGATTCAGGCTGACCGCACCGCAAGGTGCGGGTAGCAAAGGTCCCAAATACGCAAGAAATGGACAATCAGCCTACTGCTCGCCCGCCGTAATCGTCGTTAGCCTTTTTATATGGGGAGGAGTCATGTCGTTACAAGAGGAAATGTTACGCATTGCGCGGGACGCCGGCGGCGCCCTGCGTACCCGGGAGCACCGGGAACGCATCACCAAAGAGTTTTGCCGATTCTTGCGCGAGTGGAATATCCAGACTCGTCATATTGACGATATCAAGGTGCGGCAGATCAAAGCCTATATTGACCATCTGCGCAAGAGAGGTTTGGGGCAAAGAACCCTGCAAAACACCATGTCGGCGCTCCGAACGGTGCTGACCACCGCCGGGCGCGGCCCCTTTGCCGAGCATCGGGAATTGAGCAATGCCGCGCTCGGCCTGTCGGGTGCATCACGGGATGGAACCCATGAAGCCATTGATGACGCTCATTACCAGGAGGCATGGGCGCAGGTGCTGCAACTGGACCCTACCGGCGGTGTGGCCGCCGTGATGGCCCTGCAAAGGAAACTCGGACTCCGGGCACTGGAGGCGTTACGCCCAAGAGCGGATACCCTCACCCGGTGGGAGCAAGAGGCTCTGAAAGACGGCGCCATCCACGTCATCGAAGGCACCAAGGGTGGCCGGCCCCGCAAGCAGAGTGTGATCGACCAGGAAGGTGCCCTGGAGTCCATACTTCACGCACAACAGGTACTGGCTCAAAACAACACCGTCTACCTGATCAATGGCAGAAGCGGCACTCTGAAGTCGGCCTACGACCGATACCACCGGGTCCTACGCACAGCTGGACTCAGGGGGGCGCGGGCCTCTCATGGACTGCGTTATGCCTGGGCGGACCAAGCCATGGCATTCTACCGGGCGCGCGGCTACAGCCTGCGGGAAGCCCTCGCCTTGGTCGCCCAGGATCTCGGCCATGGTGATGGACGGGGCAGGTATGTGGCGCAGGTTTACTATGGTCGCCGTAAGGAAGGGGCATGACTGTGGGTATTTTGGCGGATTTCGGTAACGGAGGCTGATGGGTTGATGTCTGGCGGCCCGGACCTGTCGGTCTGCGCGGAAAGAAAAAGTATACTGGCCGTGTCCTGGCGGTACATAGCCCGCTATGGATGGTCATGGAGAGGGCGTGGGGCAGGGTGGGGGATGACCTAAAGGTATCCTAACAGTGCGCAAGAGCCCTCAAGGCTTTTCCGCCATGTCTGGAACGCCGAGACCGAAAAGTGGAATGGCACGTTCTTTGAAAATCCCATTATGGTAGTGGTGCTGCCGCCATGGCTCTTTGGCCGCTACCTTTTCCAGGCATGAAGGGCTAGGATATGCAAACAAGCAGGAGGCCAAGGATTTGGCGAGCACATAACGACGCATGGCCGCACGCAAAAACAACGTGATCAATATAACGACCCAACCCGGATTGCATAACACGTCTTTCACGAGTTATGCACATTTTGCCGGGCTACGGTATTCCCGATGAGCCTGACGCCTTACCACGCCAAATACTTCGCCTACGAGCCAACCAAGCGCTGCCCGCCGGACAGTGCCCAGGTCGACCTGAACTCCCATCAGGTCGATGCGGCGCTGTTCGCCTTATACTCATCCGATCTATTGAAACCGTCGACAGGTTCCTGTGAACCTGTCGAAAAGGGATGCCGAGATCACCTGCAGAATTTTGTCGAACATATCGAGCTACAGGCTCCTGCTCTGAGCCAGCAGAGACAGTATACTGTGCGTGGATTTATGGAGGGCGTTGGCCATGGCTAGCGGCAAGATACTGAGACAGTTGGTAAAAGCGGGAGCGGTTGGAGATGCGACCGCTTTCCGCCAAGCATCCGAGGCCATCATCCAGGAAGAGCGGCAGAAGCAACATCATCTGCTCGCCAACGACCTTGAGCAAATTCTTTACGGCGGGGGGCATCGCCAGGCATCGGCGGCAACCCGAGGGCTGAGAGAGCGCATCCCCATGGATCAGGAGCGTGGTCTGCCGCTCCTTGGCCTCCGTGAGCCTGGACGTGACCTGGAAGATGTCGTCCTTACCGAAGAAAACCAGCAGGTCATCGACGATATTCTCGAACAGCACCACCGTGCTGATGTGCTCAGAAGCTACGGCCTACGTCCTGCGGACAAGCTCCTCTTCTGTGGACCGCCGGGTTGCGGCAAGACGCTGACGGCAGAGGTTGTTGCCGCGGAACTGAGCCTTCCGTTGGCCCTCATCCGCCTCGACAGTGTGGTTTCCTCCTATCTTGGTGAGACGGCCGCCAATTTGCGCAAGGTCTTCGACTTCATCGACTCCACACCTATGGTAGCTTTGTTCGACGAATTCGATTCACTAGGCAAGGAGCGGGCGGACGCCAGCGAGCATGGCGAACTCAAGCGTGTGGTCAACGCCGTACTGCAAATGCTGGACGCCTATCAGGGTAAAAGCCTCATTATTGCCGCCACTAACCATGAAGGCATGCTCGACTCCGCCATCTGGCGACGCTTCGAGGAAGTACTGATATTTAGCCTGCCCACACGGGAGCAACTTGCACAGCTTCTCAAGATCAAGCTGCGCGGCGTGCGCCGTGATTTTGAATTGGACGACGAGCGGGTTCTTGCCCTCTTCCCCGGCATGTCGCATGCCGACGTGGAACGGGTGCTGCGTCATGCCATCAAGGAAATGATCCTCAAGGGCCAGGAGTTCCTCCAGTTCCGCCATCTGGAAAAAGCCCAGGAGCGTGAGTTGAACAGAAAACGACAACTGTCGGGGGTGTAATACACAATGGAAGCTTATCCTCATCTCAGGATTGAGCGCGAGCAACCCGTCAAGCAAAAGCGTCCTGGGCAACCTCCCCACCTTCTCCGCCCAACAGATTTGCTGGCCCATGCGCGCAAACTTCAACAAAGCCTGACGACGGCAATTGAGGCGGCAGATAAAGACATCGGCGGATTTGATGGTCGGCCGCTTTTCAAGCTCAAAGTGGGAGCGCTGCCGCCGGAGCAAATCGAGCAGGGATTCCCAGGTGTCGAGGTCGTGAGTCAGGAAGACGGCGGTTATGCACTTGCCTTCGCCGATAAAACTGCATTGGATGAGTTCGAGGCTAGGCTTAGCCAACTCGCGGATGGTAAGACCCCCAAGTACGCCCATATTCTCTATGCGCTGGAGGCGTTTGACCACTGGACGCCGGAAGACCGTATGGGTTGGGCTTTGAAACGCGAGGGCCTGCCAGCACAAGAGGCTTTCATCCTTGATGTGGAGTTATGGCCTCTTGGGCGAAGCGATGAGCGTGAGGCAATGATAACGGCCTTCAATACATGGCTGATCAAGGAGGAAGTCGCAATACTGGATCGCATCAACGCCGAAGATTTTGTGGCCTATCGACTGAGACTCTCTCGAAAACAGGCTGAAGCGTTGCTGAAGCACCGCGATGTCCGGGCCGCTGACCTGCCGCCACGCCTGGGAGTGGAACTGGCTGTTACGCAGATCGATATTCAGGACGTCACCCAATCCCCGCCACCGGGTAATGCTCCATTGGTTGCCGTGCTCGATAGTGGCATTGCTGGAGGACACCCGCTACTTGCCCCGGTACTGGGCGACGCACAGGGCTTCCTATTGCCCGACAGGGAGGCCCATGACGACGATGGACATGGCACCATCGTGGCGGGAATCGCCGTCTACGGCGATATCGAAGCCTGTGCCCAAGCCAAGGAGTTCATCCCCCATCTGCGCCTGTTGAGCGGGCGCGTGCTTGACCGTAGAGCCGAAACCGACGTGCGTTTCATCGAAAACATCGTGGATGAGGCGGTAAGGTATTTCTACGAATCCTATGGCTGTCGTATCTTCAATCTTTCCTACGGAAATCTGAACAAGCCCTACTTTGGAGGCCGTATTGGTGGCCTCGCCTATATACCATCGACCGGCTAGCGCGTGAATTAGACGTGCTCTTCGTCGTTCCAACGGGCAACTTTGGGGATATTCCTACCAAATGGTTAAGGAACGAATATCCAGATTATTTTTCCAGAGATGAAGCCAAACTGATTGATCCTGCTCCAGCCTTGAATGCCCTCACTGTCGGGAGCTTGGCCCGTTGGGATCGAAACTACGCGGCATGGCGTCAGCCGAGCGATTTGACGGGAATACCGGTTGCGCTGAGGGATCAGCCATCACCCTTTACCCGTTGCGGGTGTTCCGTAAAGGGGGCTATCAAACCCGAATTGGTGGCCTATGGTGGAAATCACGCCATTGATCCCCGGACAGGAATCGGCTCCAACCGGTGGCTGGGTGAATTGTCGACCGACAAAGATTTTGCGGAAGGGCGGTTGCTTGCGGAAAGGTCGGGCACGAGCTTCGCGGCCCCACATATTGCTCATGCTGCCGCACGGTTATTGGCGGAAGTACCCAATGCCAGTATGAATCTGCTTCGTGCGCTGCTAATCGCGAATGGAAAGATACCTATCGCGACCCAAGCTCTTTTTCACGGTGAGGAAGACCGGATTGCGCAAGTGATTGGTTACGGAATGGTCGATGTTTCCAATCTGTACCGCTCTACCGAAGAGCAAGTCATTTTGATTGCCGAATCGGCGCTCATCAACAAGCATCACCACTTTTTCGAGGTGCCGATTCCGGAAAGTTTTTACAACAGCGGAAAGAACCGTCGTAGACGGGAGATCACCGTCGCATTAGCCCACTGCCCTCCGGTCAGGACAACGCGGCTCGACTACAAGGCCAGCCGTTTCCAGTTCCGGCTGGTGGAAGCGGCAACCCTTGACGAAGCTGTGGACGCTTTCGACAAGGCAACGGTAGAAGATGTCGAAAGTATCAAGGAACTCAACTGCAACAAGACGACCTACGGTTCTCGGAAACGCGCCTACGGGACGGTCCAAGCGTCCACATGGGCGATCAAACAGAGCCGCACTAGCGGATTATTTGTCGTGGTGACCCGTAACGATCCTGCATGGGGCGAGCCCTTTACCCTGGAGGAGGAGCCATATGCGTTGGTAATCCGCGTGAGCGACCGGGAAAACGAAGAGGCAAAACTCTATACGGAAATCCGCTCTCAGTTGCAGGCGCGTGAACGCGCCCGCGTCCGCATTTGAATAGCGCGCTACTGATGAGCAAGAAACAAAAACGTGAACTCACCCGGATCGCCAAAGATGTGCGGCAAACGTTGGTGTATCCTCATAGGAAGTTTGGCTTATTGATTTTTTCCAGGAGCGTGGGATGACGGAGCCAACGATTATCTGCCCAAACTGCAAAACGGAAATCAAGCTCACCGAGTCCCTGGCGGCACCGTTGATCGCCGCCACGCGCAAGCATTTCGAGCAACAACTGGCGCCGAAGGACAACGACATCGCCCAGCGCGAACAGGCTTTGCGCGAAAAGGAAAAGCAGATCGCCGAGGCCAAACGCACGCTGGATGAACAGGTGGCCGATCAGGTAACGGCGCAGCTCAAGTCCGAGCG
>JAKAWN010000407.1 GCA_021827245.1 Acidobacteriota bacterium
TGATTCCCATCCTCGCGATTCAGAAATTCTCGGGCGAGCTCCTTCAGCCGCCGGAGATCGTTTCGCGCGGCTTTGTGCCGTTGGAGCAGGCCGAGGATTTGGTGGACCGCGCCCGGCAAGTGATCCGCGAAGCGCTCGAAAAATCCAACCTCGAAGAGATCAGTGACTGGGGCGTCGTCAAAGACAAGATTCGTGCCGCCCTCCGCAAGTTCTTTGACCGCGAGCTCGGCAAGCGCCCCATGGTGCTGCCCGTGATTTTGGAAGTGTAACGATCCGAGCGTCTCGTGCCAAAAACTTGCGGAACGCTTCTTATAGGATCGTATTCTTGAGTGGCTTGGCAGGAATGGTAAAGGCTGGTACTGCGGTAATCGCACCCAGTGTGCAGATCGGCAGAGAAAACAACAAGCTCCGTGCCGAAGACCTCTGCATTCATGGCTGGTATCGTTTCATCTTATCCTTCCCTCCTCACTTGGTGCGCGATTACGTCCGGAGGTTCGGAATCGAACCTGGCGATGTCGTGCTTGATCCGTTCTGCGGGACCGGCACAACGCTCGTTGAATGCAAGAAACTCGGTATCGCGAGTGTCGGTATTGAGGCTAATCCCATGCCGTGCTTCGCAAGCCGGGTGAAAGTAGATTGGAACGTCGATCCCGAGGGCCTCCTTCAGCATGCCGAGGAGGTGGGCGCCAGGGCGACGCAAAAGCTTGAGGAAGACGGACTTACCGAAACCCCCGATCTGCCGCTTTTCGGCCGTGCTGACGTAAAGAACCTGAAGCTAAGAAAGCTTCCAGAATCAAGCGAAGAATTACTTCTCACGGATTCTATCAACCCTTTGCCACTCCATCGAGTGCTAATATTGCTCGAAGCTATGCAAGAGTCGAGGGATGATCGTTTCTTCCGTTATGAACGGCTTGCTCTGGCAAATGCCCTTATATCGGGCATCAGTAATTTAGAGTTTGGTCCTGAGGTAGGAGTAGGCAGCCCGAAAACTGATGTACCCGCCGTCAGTCTCTGGTTACGCGCAATAACAAGAATGGTTGAGGACCTACGCGAAGTGCGAGCCAGCAACGAGGTAAGTTCGACGGTGCTCCCGGGCGATGCCAGACATCTCGCCCGATTGTTGTCAGAACGCTCGATCAGCGCTGTCATCACCTCCCCCCCATATCCGAACGAGAAAGACTACACGCGGACAACTCGACTGGAGTCTGTGCTTCTGGGATTCATTAGAACCAAACAACAGCTCCGGGGGCTGAAGGAGGACCTGGTCCGTTCGAATACAAGAGGCGTTTTCAAGGCGGACCGTGATGACCTGCTTGTGGCTGACAACGATGAGGTTCAGGACATAGCGGACGCCATTGAGGAGCGGCGCATCGCTCTTGGAAAAACCTCAGGCTTTGAGCGTCTGTACGCGAGGGTCACCAGACTCTACTTCGGAGGAATGGCCAGGCACCTGTCTGAGCTGCGCTCGGTCTTGCGCTCCGGTGCTCAGCTTGCCTTCGTAGTCGGCGACCAGGCTTCATACCTCCGCGTCATGATTCGCACCGGCGAACTGCTTGCAGACATTGCAAAATCGCTGGGCTACGAAGTCATAGGCATTGATCTGTTCCGCACCAGGCTGGCGACAGCAACGAAAGAGCAACTCCGTGAAGAGGTCGTTCTGCTCAGATGGCCGGGGAGCAGGAGAAAAGGAAAGGCCAAGCCGATGGTAAACCAAAAGACCGTGTACGGCCAAATCATCGAAAGAATTTTCGCGTCCAAGTTCAAGCGAGGAATGCGCGAGGTAAATTTCGATCGGGACGAGCTAGCCAAGATAGCAGATGAATTGAAGCTTGACCCTAAAAATCTTGGAGATTTGATTTACAGTTTCCGCTACCGGGCCGCACTGCCGGAGAGCATTCAAGGGAAGGCCGGTGAGGGAGAAACTTGGATCATCCGTCCTGGCGGGCGCGGCAAGTATCGCTTGGTTTTGGTTCCAAACAAGCCAATAGCTCCAAATGTGAATCTCGCAACCACGAAGGTGCCCGATGCCACTCCGGGTGTTGTTGCCAAATACGCTCTCAGCGATGAGCAGGCGCTTTTGGCGAGAGTGCGATACAACCGACTGGTAGACATCTTTACCGGCGTGGCGTGCTATTCGTTGCAGAATCACCTCCGGACTGCCGTCCCGAACATGGGCCAGGTTGAAACGGACGAAATTTACGTAGGCGTGGACAAGAGGGGCGCTCATTACGTTTTTCCGATCCAGGCGAAGGGCGGAAATGACAGACTAAGCATCGTCCAGATAGAGCAGGACGTTGCGGTCTGCGCCCATAAGTTCCCGTCCCTGATTTGCAGACCTATTGCAGCGCAGTTCATGGCGGATGACGTGATTGCTCTGTTCGAATTTGAAGACAGCGAAGACGGTCTCGCCATCTCGGCAGAGAAGCACTACAAACTTGTCCCACACGACGAAGTCACGGCCGACGATTTGGAGAAATATCGCCTACGTAATGATGATGGAGAGCAATAGGGCTTGACTCTAAAATCCAGAATAACCTCATGCCGTGGATTCACGTTGTCTTTTTAGCCTTAGTTCAGGGATTGACCGAGCTTCTTCCCATATCGAGCTCGGCGCACGTCATCGTCGGCGCCGAACTGCTCCGCGAAAACATGTCCCAACCGGCCAACGCCTTGTTGCTGGTCTTGTTGCACACGGGAACGATGTTTGCGGTCATCGTATATTTCTGGCGGCGCTGGCGTGCGGAATTCCTCTCGTCGTGGGCTGAATTTTATAATTACGCCAAACTCATCTTTGTGGGTTGCCTGTTTTCCGGACTCGTCGGTCTCCCCGTTATCGAAGTTGTTGAGCATATTTTGAGCCACGGTCGGCGTCGTGCGGACATCGAAGTCCTGTTTCATAAACTCAACTGGATTGCCCCGGCTTTGGCCATTGTCGGTCTGCTGATTCTCTATGCCGGTCTGCGCGAGGCCCGCCGGCCCGAAGCGGACGGGCAGGAGCAGCCGCGCAGCATCGGCTGGGTGGAAACCATCGTGATGGGAATCCTGCAAGGATTCGCGATTCCGTTTCGTGGATTTTCCCGGTCTGGCTCGACGATTTCCGGCGGTCTGCTTTGCGGAGGGAGGCGGGGCGACATTGAATCGTTCAGCTTCGCTATGGGAGTCGCGATCACCCCTTTGGCCATTGCCCGCGAAGTATGGCGGGTGTACCACAAAACCCATCTCGCCGATCTGCCGGTGCACTTCATCGCCGTGCTGGCGCCAGGAGTACTGGGCATGGTCTGCTCTTTCGCCGCCGGTTTGCTCGCCCTGAAGTGGCTCTCGAACTGGCTGGAGGGGGGACGCTGGTATTGGTTTGGCGTTTACTGCCTCGTGGCGGCCGCGGTCGTCCAGGTGCTCTACCTGCGGGGATGGTAGCAGTTCCAGCGCTGAGTGTGATAGTATTGGCGCTGGGATTGCTTTAAGAGGCTAGGTTTCGAGCGCCGGGTATCAGGACTTCCGATAGAATGGTAAGTAGTGAGTGGTAAATTGGCTGCGTAACGTCCATAGCCTGTAATTCACCATTTAGAATTCACTATTTACCGTGGTACGTACGTCTGTGGCCTGAGTCCAAAATGCCATCTGGCTCGTCCGCTCAAGCCGGCCGTTCCCGCGATACCGAGGCCAAGTCTTCCCTCCTTGACCACCGCCGCCGCTCGGAACTTTTTGGTTTTTTGCTCATTGTTGCGGGCTTACTGCTGGTTTTAAGCCTAGTCTCCTACCACAGTACAGATGCCTCTTTCGATACCACCACTTCGAGCGCCGTTCACAACTGGGTCGGCTTTGTAGGGTCCTATACAGCGGACGCTTTACTGCAAATCTTCGGTTGGACAGCCTTCCTTCTTCCCCTGACGTTCTTCATCAGCGGCGGGAGCCTGTTCCTTGTCCGCCCCTTGCCGTCGCCGGGAGCGAAGGCTCTGGGCGCGGGATTGCTCATCGCCTCGCTCGCCTCGCTGCTGCAACTGTTTCCGCGCACGCCGCGTGTATTCGGCGTCATTCACGGCAGCGGGCTTATGGGATACCTGCTTGCCGCCGGACTCGTGAAGACGCTCAACTCTGCCGGGGCGTCGATTGTTGCCGGGGCGGTCTTTCTTTCTTCGCTATTTCTAGTGACGAGATTTTCCTTCTCGGCGACGGGCCGCTTTTTGAAAAAGGTCTCAGGCGCGGCGTTCGGTCCGGTCAGCCGTCGATGGTCCGCCTGGAGCGACGCACGGGAGCGGGGGCGTCTGCAGCGCCAGATGGCCCGGGAGCGGGCGCTCGGCAAGGAGCCGGTGGTGACGCGAAGTGCGGGCAGAAAAGTTGAGAGGCCCTCAGCCAAACCTGTCGTTCCCGCGCCGCCAGCCTCAGCCCCGGCGGGAGATCAACCGGACGATTCGGAGCCCAGCTTTCAGGGGAGCGACGCGCTGCTCGTGCTGAGCGGAGGGAAGGATGCAGCCTCGCCCGAAACGTCGCGGACGACGTCGCCGAAAGTGGTTGCCAATAAGGGTCTCAAATACAAGCTGCCCAGCACGACGCTGCTCCGACTTCCGGAGGATCAGCAGGGCTTCGACGAGCAGGATCTGAAGGAGCGGGCGCAGCAGTTGGTGAGCAAGTTTGCCGAATTCGGGGTTACGGGCGCGGTCACGCAGATCCATCCCGGCCCGGTGGTGACCACGTTTGAATTCAAGCCCGAGGCAGGCATCAAGTACAGCCGCATTACGAATCTCGTTGACGACCTGTGCCTGGCAATGCGGGCGGAATCCATCCTGATCGAGCGCGTTGCTGGCAAGTCCACGGTCGGCATCGAGGTGCCGAATTTGCACCGCGAAATCATCTTCCTGCGCGAGGTTCTTGAGTCAGGCGAATTCGCGGCGTCGCTGTCCCGGCTGACGCTCTCTCTCGGCAAGGATATTACCGGCCGGGTGAAAGTGGGTGACCTCGCTCAGATGCCCCACTTGCTCATCGCCGGCTCGACCGGCTCCGGCAAGAGCGTGGCCATCAATTCCTTCATCGTTTCGCTGCTTTTCAAGTGTACGCCGGATGAAGTCCGCCTGATCCTGATTGATCCGAAGCGCCTTGAGCTCAATCTGTATGACGGGATCCCGCACCTGTTCACGCCCATCGTCACCGAACCGAAGGTGGCGGCGAACGTGCTTCGGCGTGCCACGTTCGAAATGGAAGAGCGGCTGAAAACGCTGGCACAGCACGGCGTGCGAAACATCGAGCAGTACAACAAGCTGTTCGAGCCGGATTCAAACCTCAACCTCTTTGACGGCGATGGCCAGCAGGAATCTCCGCTGCCTTACCTGATTATCGTCATCGACGAGCTTGCAGACCTGATGATGGTTGAGCCGCAGAGCGTGGAAGAGTCGATCACGCGCCTGGCCCAGATGGCACGCGCTGTGGGCATTCATTTGATTCTTGCCACTCAGCGGCCTTCGGTGGACGTTATCACCGGACTCATCAAGGCCAACCTCCCCTCGCGCATCTCCTTCCGCGTCGCCTCAAAAGTGGATTCGCGCACCATCCTTGACTCGAACGGCTCCGAAGCTTTGCTCGGACGGGGAGACATGCTGTTTATGCCGCCCGCGAGCTCGCGCCTTGTTCGCCTGCACGGCCCTCTCGTGACCGAAAAAGAAATCAACAAGGTGGTGGACTGGTGGAAGTCACAGTCCGTCCCGCAGTACAACGAGGAGTTCCTCCAGCCCTTGCGCGATCCGGATAAGGACGGTACGGCGGAAGAGGACGACGAAAGCTCTGCGGAGCTCGACGCCGTTTATGAAGACGCGGTGCGGATCGTCGTCGAATCCGGCAAAGCCTCAACCTCGCTGCTCCAAAGGCGGCTGCGGCTCGGTTACGGCCGCGCCGCGCGCCTGCTGGACCTGATGGAGAAAGACGGCATCATCAGCTCTCCCGATGGCGCAAGGCCGCGTGAAGTCCTGAAACGGCCCGAATGGCTGCAGGAAGTCGACGAGCCTCTCCGCTAGCCCGTCACCGCTGTCCGCACTGGCCGTTGCCAACCCTCACATTCTTGACAGGAATTCAAACACGCCTGAGAATGAGGATTCAAGTGCCGCGGTAGCTCAG
>JAKAWN010000408.1 GCA_021827245.1 Acidobacteriota bacterium
GGGCATGTCCCGGCGCGGTGGTAATGAAAAGCACGGTACCCATTGCCAGCAGCGAAGAGTTTTTGAGCCTGGCGCAACAGGAAGCGCAGAATGAAAGAGTGCGAATGGCGAGCGTGGCGCAGTCCGTAGTTGGCATCCTTTATCTTGGATTACTTGACTCGCTGAAAGTGAGCCAGATGGCGGGCCTGATCGGTCGCATTCGTAAGGCTGCCGAAAAGGCGGGAGGTGCGCTGGTTGTGGTTTCGGCTGCAACAGATCTCAAAGCGCAATTGGATGTGTGGGGTCCGCCGGGAAGCGGGTTCGATCTGATGCGCAAGATGAAGGCCGCGTGGGATCCGAAGGGAATCCTTGCCCCGGGACGGTTTCTGGGTTCAATCTGAGAGGCGGAGAGCGCCGGGTGGAGCAATTGCTCCAGGTTGCTTGCTGATGATCGAAATCCAGGAAAAGACAGGTATGACTGGAGCCCCCAGCGGGTATGGTGCCGGCGAAGTGCCGGAGTGGGAATTCTATTCCAAGTGCATCCACTGTGGCCTTTGCCTGAATGCCTGCCCCACTTATCGCGAGCTCGGTCTTGAGATGGATTCGCCGCGTGGGCGAATTTACCAGATGATTCAGGTGGACCGTGGCCGACTGCCTTTAAGGGAAAGCTTCGTCCGTCATATGGATTCGTGCCTGGATTGCCGCGCTTGCGAGACGGCCTGTCCCTCAGGTGTGGAATATGGGCGTTTGGTGGAGTCTGCCCGGGCGCAGATTGATCGCCACTATGAAAGGCCGGGAATCGGGCGGCCACTGCGACGCTTCTTTTTCAGTCAATTGCTGCCAGATCGCCGGAAGCTGGATCGCCTTGGGACTCTACTCTGGTTATTCCAGAAATCAGGCGTGGAAACAGTGGTCCGGAAGTCGGGGATGCTGGCGCTCTTTTCGAGCCGGCTCAGCAGGGTGGCGGCTCTGTCGCCGCGGATGGAAAAGCCCTTTTTCACCGGTCGACTGGGCCAGGTGGTCAAGCCCGAAGGGGAAGTTCGTTACCGCGTAGCGTTTTTTGCAGGTTGCATTGCAAATCTGGCCTTCGCTCGATTGAATGACGCAACTGTGCGTGTTCTGGCTCTCAATGGATGTGAAGTGGTGATTCCCGAGGCGCAGGGATGCTGCGGCGCTTTGCACGTGCATGCGGGCATGCGTGACTTGGCGCGCAAGCTCGCCAGGCAAAACATCCGCACGTTTCTTGACGGCGGCTTTGATTATTTCATCACCAATGCTGCTGGCTGCGGGTCCACGCTGAAAGAGTATCCACTGCTTTTCGAGCATGAAGAGCAGGAGTTTTATGACCAGGCCTGCGCCTTCAGTTCCAAGGTTCGGGATGTCACAGAGTTCCTGGCTGGCATTGAATTCAATCGTAATTTCAAGGCTGTCTGTGCACGCGCCACATACCAGGACCCATGTCATCTGGGCCACGCCCAGCGCATCCGTAGCGCCCCTCGCCAGCTTATAGCGGCAATTCCGGGCCTGGAGTTCGTGGAACTGAAGGAATCTGAAATTTGCTGTGGCAGCGCGGGTATTTATAATGTAATCCAAAACGAGATGGCGGAGCGGCTTTTGCGGGCCAAGATGCAGCGGATCGACGAGACCGGGGCTGACCTGATTCTGACCGCTAATCCGGGTTGTCTTTTGCAGTTGAGGGCCGGTGTTGAACGATCCAAACGCAAGCGGCGCGTTTTGCATGTCGTTGAATTGCTCGACGAGGCTTATGCGGGGCGGGGGCAGACGGGCTAACTGGAGTTCCAAGACGTTCTTGCGACTGGCGCCGTGCGCTGGGTGGCGCACTGTTACTTAAACAGGGCCGACCGGGGCGACTCCGTTTCCTGTGTTCAGATTGGTTCGGTAAAATGGTGAGTTAAGCGTTTTCTTGCGCTTGAGGGCATTTCGTTGGCATTTGATTGAAATCAAACTCTTTGGTTGGGGGCGTTAACCATGAGCGATACGACGGGAACCGCACAAGAAAGGCTTGAGGCCTTACTCAAGGAAGGTCGGATTTTTCCTCCGTCTGACGAGTTTCGCCGGCAGGCCAATGTGTCTGACACTGCAATCTATGATAAGGCGCGACAGGACCCGGAAGGTTTTTGGGAGGAAGAGGCCAAACGGTTGGACTGGTTCGAAAACTGGAATAAGGTGCTGGAATGGAACGTACCTTGGGTGAAATGGTTTGTCGGGGGCAAACTGAATGCCGCTTACAATTGCGTAGACCGGCACGCGAAATCTTCTCGCCGCACTAAGCCGGCTATTATCTGGGAGGGTGAGCCGGGCGATACACGCGTGCTGACGTTTGAAGCGCTCGAAAAGGAAGTCAACCGTTTCGCCAACGTGCTCAAGTCGCTGGGGGTAAAGAAAGGCGACCGCGTAGCTATCTATCTGGGCATGGTGCCGGAACTGGCCATTGCCATGCTTGCGTGCGCCAAGATCGGCGCCCCACACAACATCGTGTTCGGAGGATTTTCTGCGGATTCGCTTCGTGAACGCATTAACGACGCCCAGGCGAAAATTGTTATTACTGGCGATGGCGCATGGCGGCGTGGCAATGTGATTCCATTGAAAGCAAATGTTGACGAGGCGCTTGCGGGCACGCCCAGCATTGAAAAAGTGGTGGTGGTTGAACGCGTGGGCAAAGCAACCCAGATCACCATGCAGCCCGGCAGGGACTTGTGGTGGCATGAACTGGTTGCAAAGGCCTCGGACCAGTGCAAGGCCGAACCTATGGATGCCGAGGATATTTTGTATATCCTCTATACCAGTGGTACCACCGGAAAGCCCAAGGGAGTGGTGCACACCACCGGCGGATATCTGGTGGGTACCTCGGCTACCCACCGCATGATTTTCGACATTAAGGAAGATGACGTTTACTGGTGCACGGCGGACATCGGCTGGGTCACGGGGCATTCATACATTGTTTACGGTCCGTTGGCCAACGGCTGTACCACTTTGATGTACGAAGGAAGCCCAGATTATCCTGACCGAGGTCGTTTCTGGTCCATTGTTCAGAAATACAAGGTCAACATCTTTTATACTGCGCCTACGGCCATTCGCGCCTTTATGCGCTGGGGGACGGACTGGCCTGCCAAATATGATCTTTCCTCGCTGCGTGTGATTGGAACGGTTGGCGAGCCGATCAACCCGGAGGCGTGGATCTGGTATCACGAGAATATCGGTAAAGAGCATTGCCCGATCGTAGATACCTGGTGGCAAACCGAGACCGGCATGATCCTGATCTCGCCATTGCCAGGCATAACGGCAACCAAGCCAGGTTCTGCAACGCAACCGTTCCCGGGTATTGAGGCGGAGGTGCTTGATGAAAGAGGCCAGCAGGTTGGGCCAGGCGCGGGCGGATATCTGGTGCTGACTAGGCCCTGGCCTGCCATGTTCCGAACGATTTACGGCGATCCGGATCGCTACGTTCGCCAGTACTGGTCCCGTTTTGAGGGCAAGTACTTCACGGGTGACGGCGCTAAGGTTGACGAAGATGGCTATTTCTGGTTGTTGGGGCGCGTCGATGACGTGATGAATGTCGCCGGCCATCGGATTTCGACTTACGAGGTTGAAAGTGCGCTGGTGGATCACCCTTCGGTGGCTGAAGCGGCCGTGATTGGAAAGACTCACGAATTGAAAGGGCAGGGCATCGCGGGCTTTGTGACGTTAAAGGAAGGAATTGATCCCAGCGACAAGCTGAAAGACGAACTCAAGCAGCACGTTGCCAAAAAGATAGGCCCCATTGCGCGGCCGGACGATATTTTCTTTACGGCGGAATTGCCCAAGACGCGCAGCGCGAAAATCATGCGCCGCCTCTTGCGGGATATCGCTGAGGGAAGGATCCTCGGTGATACCACCACGCTCGCCGATCCCGCTGTCACCGCCCGGCTAAAGCGGCAGTATGAGCGGGAAGGCTAGGCGACATAACCATGGCGGAAGACGACGGAGCGGGCCAGGAATGGAGAGCTGACCGCTATGAGCGGCACGCACCCTTCGTTCCCCAGTTTGGCCAGCGCGTGCTTGACATGCTGAACCCGCACCCCGGTGAAAGGGTTCTGGATGTCGGCTGTGGCGACGGCGTACTCTCTGAAAAGATTCGGCAGGCCGGTGCGATGGTGGTGGGAGTGGACGGCTCGGCGGATATGGTGAGGGCCGCGAAGCAACATGGTATTGACGCGCGACTCGTCGATGCCTGCGACCTGGATTTTGAGGCCGAGTTCGATGCGGCCTTTTCCAACGCCGCGCTGCATTGGATGAAGCGGGATCCCGACGCTGTCCTTGCGGCCGTGAGGCGGGCCCTCAAGCCGGGGGGCCGGTTTGCTGCGGAATTCGGGGGCCACGGAAATGTTGCCGCCATCACCGTGGCGCTGCTAGCTGTGCTCAGCAGGCACGGAATCGAGAGTGCTGCTTCGTTGAGTCCCTGGTATTTCCCCACTCCAGACGAATATCAGGCAAAGCTCGAACACGCCGGATTCCGCGTGGATTTCATCGAATTGATTCCACGACCTACAATTCTCCCGACTGACATGCGCGGGTGGCTTGAGACCTTTGCCGGACGGTTCTTTAACCCCCTGCCGCAATGCGAGCGCGCTGATGCTCTGGGCGAAGCCGTTGAATTGCTCCGTCCCGCGCTTTGTGACACCGCAGGTCACTGGACTGTCGACTATGTCCGTCTGCGCTTTCTAGCCCGTGCGGGTTGATGAGTGCGGGGTGGCTCGGCGCAGGAGGGCCTTCCTCCCGGTGAGAAATGAGACAGGTCAATCCTCCACATGGATGCGACGCATCTGGGGCGGTTGCTTCTCCCTTTCCCGAAGCCACTCAATCACCTCATCCAGAAAATCGCGAGCCGCCTCCAGCGTTTCAATGCCAGCATTGCGGAGGTGGCGCGCCGAACTCGACGAACGACGGGGTGGTCGGCGGAAAAAGGGTGCGATCTCGCGCCAAAGCCATTCGGCGCATGGGGGCATCTCAGGAAGTTTGGTGTTGCGACGCGTGGGTCTTTTTCTCGTTGGTTTTCCGTTCGGCATTGTTCCTCTCCATAATAACTACGAGTTCGCCTTCCTTTACGCGAGCATTTACTGGCTCACAGCGGGCCACCCGTTGCGGAAGCGCAACGTGCCGTTTGTAGCCTCCTACGCGGATAACAAGTTCGTCCGGCTTCTTGTAAAGGTCCACATGCTCAGAAGTAACGAAGGGGAGGCGCAAGTGTAGATGGTATTGTCCGTCAACCTTGCGGAAGCGGTAAGGGGCTTCGCTGAAGAAATGCCTGGAGGGATCAAGCGAGCCGTAAAGAGCGCGACCGAGAGTCTTAAGCCTTTCAGTCCCCAGAACTTCATCTTGAAACATGGGGACGCGCCATACGGGGACGGGTGCGAAGAATTCTTCCACAGTATGAATCCATCGCTCCTGGGTATCTTTCCAGGCGCTAAAAAACCCTCCGCAGGCGTCAGATGGCAGGATGCGGTTGATAATTACCGCGTCAACCGTAAGCCCGTAAAGGCAGAAGTACGTGAAAGCGCGCTGGGTTTCTTTGAGCACGATCTTTTCTGGATTTGTCACCAGGCGGACCGTAGTAGTCTTGGGATCGGCCATGAGTTTGTCGATGCCGGAAAGCTTGCGGTGCAGATCTCCAAGGTTTTCGAAGTATTTTTCCTCGGGTAGGGGTACGTGAGTAAAGTTTCGAGCCACTGGCCGCAACATATTGGCCACACGGCGCTCGAGCTTGAAAATCTTGGACATGTACCATTCGAGCGTAGTTGGAATGCTGACGAAACGCAGAGACTCGCCGGTCGGAGCGCAGTCAAGAAGAACGACATCGAACGTTTTCTCGCGGACATATTGGTTTACATAGAGCAACGAGCTCACTTCTTCCATGCCGGGGAATATCGCCAGCTCTTCCGCAAGTGTCCTTTCCAGGCCAGAGACATTCAGAAGGCCTGCGATGTAGGAATACACCGCATCCCAGTGGCGGGAAATCTCCTGAAGGACATCAACTTCCTGAATCCAAAGATTTTTAGCTATATATACGGGCCGGCCCGTTTCCCGGTCCATTAGATTCAGATCG
>JAKAWN010000409.1 GCA_021827245.1 Acidobacteriota bacterium
AGTTTTCGAGGCCTAAGGGTCTATCGTTCGATGAGGTCCGAACAAGGCAATGGGGAACGGGAGCGTGGGTCCCGCGCGTGCGAGATCGCGCGCTCCCGACCTCATCGAAGCGATCAGCCCACCGGATTATCCCTCGGCGCGGTGGCTCTCCAGCATGGCCGGCTTCCGTTTCACCCGGCCGAAGTGCTTTTCGTCCTTGGACTCACCACTGTGAAAGTAAGCGCAGTGTTGCTTATTGAATGGCGCGCCAGCGGGCTTCGCGCGCGGGAGGCCGAATGGCAAGTCGTTAAGCTTGCGGAAGGCAAGGCCGTCGCAGCCCGTGACGCTGAGCTAGCCGACCACGATCGCCGCGCGGAGGCAGCGGCGAGCTTGCACCCAAAGACCCTGCACCAGAGGCTCTCGGGATCACTCCGCTTGAATCTTCTGAATCACAATTGCGCGTGAGCCGCCCTTTTCGTAGACTTTTCCGGTCACGGTGACGCGCTTTCCCGCGTAGGGAAGGAGTCTGTGGTTCTGACCGCTAGCTGGGGTTGCGTCCGAAATGGGCCAGTAGATCGTGCCATCACTGGCCAGAATTATCAGCGGGGACCCTGCTTTCGCGCATGCGATTGCGCATCTCGAGCTGATCGGTTTCTTAAGGCTCTTGGTGAACGCGCAGGCCGAGTCAAGGACGTAGCCGTGAATCGTCTGCGGTCCCGGCGCTGGCTTCCCAATCGCAAGCCCCGCCCCTACGCCGATTAGTATCGTCAGGCCACTGAGTCCGATCAATTTCATAGGCCTTCCTCCATCAGAAGCTGAGCCGGCCGCTAATCTGAATCTCCCGCCCCGGGTTCTGAGCCATCGTGATGGTGCCGAACTGCGGCGTATTGACGAACTGGTTCGGGGTGCCGAAGTCCGACCGGTTCAAAGCGTTGAAGGCCTCCGCGCGGAGCGTGAACGAGACTCGCTCGGTGATGGCAAATTGGCGCTGAATCGCCTGGTCGAGATTCACAAAGCTGGGTCCGAAAACGGTATTGACCCCGGCGTTGCCGAAGGTGTACGGCGGCGGCGCGGCGAAGGCCGCGGGGTTGAACCATTCCGACGTGGTGCGCGTTCCAGCGGGAAACACGGGCCGCCCGGTGACATTGGCGCGGATGGGATTTTGCCCCAGTAGTGTTCCCGCATTAGCAGTGTCACCGAAAACAGAGATCGTAAACGGCATGCCACTCTCGGCCGTAAAAATGCTGCCAAGCGTCCAGCCTGACGTCAAGCGATGGATGAAGGCATGGCTTCCCCATCCTGGAACGCTGTAGACCACGCTGGCTACAAAACGATGCGGAACGTCCATGCCGTTGAGCCCCTTCTCAGCCGCCAGGTCCGAGTTGTTTTGAGGGATTGAGGCTTGCATCATGGACGAGCGGAAGTCAGGCGCATCTGTGAGGCTCTTCGACCACGTATAATCGGCGAGGAACGTTAGTCCATGCTGAAACTCCCTGCGCGCATCAATCCAGCCCGCGTCGTACCAGCTATCGGCGGTATTTTCCAGGTAGTTGATGGCTGAAACGGGAAAGGTCTCGCTCTGGATGGCAAAGTTCTCAGGATTATCCCCGGCAAACGAAGTGCCGGGCAGGAAGGTTATGGTGTGGTAGGGCCGCCGGGGCTGGATTGGCCCTGGGCCGGGTGGGGCGTTGTTGATTAAATGGGCGCGCTGCAAGTGGTAGCCCCGCGAGCCTTGGTAACCCACCTCCAGCACCACTTTGCCGGGCAGCGCTTTTTGCACGGTAAAGCTCCATTGGTTAACGTACTGTGGAGGAGCATGTGGATCGAGAGCAGCAAAGCTGACTACGGTCCGGCCCATCACCGGAGGGCCGAAGTTAAACCCGAAGAGGCCGGGAATGTAGTTGTCGCTTTGCTGCGTTTCCGGAAACACATAAGGGACATTGTGGCGTTGATCGCACCAGGTATTCATGTCGACAGGCGTATAGAACATGCCGAATCCGCCACGGAGGACAATCCCCAGGCTGCGAACTTGGTGCGCAAAGCCAAAGCGTGGAGCGAAGTTCAGGCTGTTGGGATACCACAGACCTCTTGGCATCCCGGCCTGCCCTCCTACAAAAGCATCAAGATGGCCGTTTTGGAATACCAGGTTTGCCCCTGGCTCGTCCAGATCAGATAGCGCGCTCATATATTCGTAGCGCAGACCGAGGTCAAGGGTGGTCGAGTTCGTGACCCGCCAATTATCCTCGATATACGCATTTCCGTACCACTGCCTGAGATTCATCGAGGGGACGCCGGCCTGCCGCTGCTTCACTACCGGCAGGCCCAAAAGAAAGCTGGCCAGGCCTGACCCGGTGCCGTCGTTGGTAGCGGTGCGTGTGGTGAAGCCATTGGTGAACTGATAGTAGCCACGGGTCTCGAAAAATCCCCACATAGGCCAGAAAAATGGCAGGTAACCGCCGCCAATCTTCAGCGAGTGATGGCCTGTCTGCCAGCTCCACGTATCTTGAAACTGAAGAAAGGTGTCCCAGTCGTGGACGGGCGTCGCGGTAAATGAGTCGCCGATGGGGCTGTAACCCTGGACGGTGAAATACGGCATGCCCCAGGAACCTTTGCCTCCCCAGGAGACGCCTTGGATTCCGAGTTGAGTGACATAGTCGTTCGTGAAGTTGTTTTGGGAAAACTCGTGCATCGAAAGCCGGGACATGCCAAAGGAAAGATTATTGATCATCGTCGGCGAAAAAATGTGCGTGTAGGAAACCGTCAGGTTTTGGGCGAGGTTGTTATCGAATAAACCGAAGCCGGGCAGATTCACCGGCGTGAATCCGCTTTCGTGTTCGATCGAATAACGGCTGAAGAAGCTGTCGCCCGCGCCGAGGTTGCGGTCAATCCGAAATGTGGCTTCGTTCCACGGTTGAGTGGCGGTGCGGACGTCCAGGTAATTGTTCGAATCCACGCCGGCCGGCCCTGAACCCATTCCACTCATTCCGGGCACGCCGGGAGAAAGATTCGGCAACGGAACGTGCTGAAGAACGGCCACGACGACCGGGTTGAGCATGCTGGGCGGGATCACGTTCAACTGCCCGTTTGAGTTGAACTGCGCCCGGTTCACCGACGAGGTGCCGGAGGCCACGGCCGTGCAGGGACCCGCGGTTGAAGCACAGGGATTGTAAATGCTGATCCCTGACTGGCTAAAATCGCCCATACGTTCCGCAGCCGTCGGGACAGTTTCGACCTGATAGACCTGGTTGCTGAAGCGGAAACCCTCGTAATTAGCGAAGAAGAACGTCTTGTTTTTCTGGATGGGCCCGCCGAGCGAAGCTCCGAACTGATTCTGAACGAGATGGGGATTATTGGAGGCATTCCAAACCCGGGCATCGAGGGCTGTGTTGCGGAGGTATTCATAAACCGTCCCGTGCACTTGGTTGGTGCCGGAACGGGTGATCATGTTAACTTGCGCCCCTCCCGCGCCTCCGAACTCCGCCGAATAGCTGCCTGTCTGCACCTTGAATTCCTGAATGGCGTCAGGCGAAGGGCTGAGAGACAAGGTCCAGAAGGTTGGATCCGAATCCGTTGTCCCGTCCAGGAGATAGTAATTGGCGTTGGCGCGGTCCCCGGCCGCGGTGAACTCCGTTCCCTGGCCAGGACGCCAGTAGAGCTGGTTTTGATTTCCGTCCTGGACTCCCATGTCCATGTTCGGAGCTGTGGCAGGAGCCATGGTTGCCAGGTCCAGGACGTGCCGGCCGTCCAAGGGAAGCTGTTGAGTCAGGGTGGGGTCAATGACTTCCCCCAAGCTGCCATCGGTGGTGCGCAACTCGGTCGGCGCGCCCTTCACGATCACTTCCTGCTTTTGACTGCCCAATTGGAGCGTTATATCCAATCGCAAAGCCTGGTTTACGGCGAGCACGAATTTGTGCACCTCAATTTGGAAGCCGGACATCTCCACGCGCAGCTCATAACGATCGGGATTCAGGTCGAAGAATTCGTAAAATCCTGAGGCGTTCGAGACCGTGCTTCGCAGAAAACCATTGTTGAGCGAGCTCAAAGTGAGCTTGGCATGTGGCACGGCCCGACCCTGGGCGTCCACAACCTCCCCGCTGAGCGTGGCGAAGTTGGCTTGTGAGTGGGCCTGCGGGGCCATCAGCAGGAGCGCCGCCACGCTCCACAACAAGCATCTCTCGAGCCAATGGTCGGAGAGGCGCTTTGGCGCTTCGGGCATCAAGCCAGGCGCTGACGAGGGGCGGCGGGATGCTCGATGCAGATCCTTGCCGGCCTCCACCGTAAAAATGGTCTTGCTCCGGTTCATGATGGGTCTTCCGCCTCTGGGCACAGTGAGCGTCCCAGCCGGCTGCTCAGTTGGCCGCAGAAATCGGATCCACAAATTTTCCCGGTTTGACCCGGTTACCCTGCCCCCGACGAAGCTCGTCGCGAAAACATTATGAAGCTAAAGGGGGCAGGGAAGATTGTCAATAATGTCGGGAGGCTAAGTTCTTGACTAAAATCAACTATGGATTCGGCGGGTTTTCGAAACTCAGAAATCGGCGGGAAGGGGGTTGCGGAAAACGTGGAATTTGATGGGCCGGAAATGGCACGGGAGAGCTTGGTCCTTGCGGAAATATGCGCAAGTACAATTGGTTTGCCGGAAGGACGGTAAGGATTTGAATCCTAGCCGAACTTTCGCAGTTGAGGGGGTGTTGGTGTCGTAAGTGGTTTGATTTCAGCAAAGCGATCTCCAAGGTCTACACTACATTTTCAACTCAGGCGCTGCGGCCGCAGCGTGCTCCGACGGTTTGCTGCGCGGCGGGGGTTGTGGCGGCAGCGACCAGCGGAGCTGATGCAACCGAAGCATCTGATCCGGTTCCGGCTGGGTGTAGCGCGGCATGATCAGCCAGCGTCCGTCGGTGGTCGGCAAGCACACATCGAGCATTTGAATCGTGGCCAGTTTTTCCAGCACCGCTCGCGGCGTGAGGCCCGGCGCCAAGGGTTCAAGTCTTTGCCTGAGAGTGACCGACGAAATCCACCACCTGATCGCGCGTGTCGTGCGGCGTCCATTGCCCCTTCAGCTCTCCCCAAGACTTTTTTTTAGGGCTACGTGCTCTTCCATCAACTCGGCCAGCACCGCATCCTTCTTGGCGAGCTTCGCTTCCAGGAATTCGATCCGCTGCCGCTGCGCCTCCTCCCGCCGGCGGGCGCGCTCGGCCGGCGAGAGCGCCACCGCCCCGTTGTCAAAAAACTGCTTCAGCCAACGGTAGAACACCGTCGGATGCAAATGGTATTCGTCGCCCAAGTCCGGCACCGTCACCTTCTCGATCAGATGCCGCCTCAAAATTGCCACCTTTTCCTCAGGCGTAAATTGCCGCTTGTCATGGTTCTCCATGGAACGCTCCCCCCACTACGATAATCACCGAGCATTCCATTTCCAACTGAGGCGGGACACTGCCAAATCCGCCCTGAAATTGCCAGCCCTAAATCACGAGCTTTTGTGTTGTTACGCTTCTGAGACTTTGACACAGCCCGTTTGGGAGGCACAAAGACTTGACACGGGCGGAAAGATTCAGTATAGTTAGCAATTGCTCCCGAAGAGATATTCTTTCTGGAGAAGCGGCGGGTGGAAGTCAGCCGCAAGATCCCAACAGTGGGGTCCCGACGAAAGCCGGGACGATCGGTTCTTTGACAATTGAGTTGAGCAAGCCACGTCAAGGCATAGGAGCAGGTCCGGGCGTCGAGAAGCGGATAAACTCCGATTTTCGACTCTTGGCGCCTGATTCAATGCGACGCTGAGCGACCTGTTCTGTCCCGACGGCAAAGGACAGAACAGTAAACTCTCCTCCCAGCAATTGGAGGGGAGAACTCTAAAACTTCAGCGAACCTCGGCGGAGTTACTCGAAAGAGTGGCTTCGCGTTGGGGTTCGTTGGCCAAGTTTCAAACGAGAGTTTGATCCTGGCTCAGAATCAACGCTGGCGGCGTGCCTAACACATGCAAGTCGAACGAGAAAGCGGGGGCAACTCCGTGAGTAAAGTGGCGTACGGGTGAGTAACACGTAGCTAACCTACCCTCGAGCGGGGGATAACCCGGGGAAACCTGGGCTAATACCG
>JAKAWN010000410.1 GCA_021827245.1 Acidobacteriota bacterium
ATCAGACGGAGGATGGAGGAAATTCCAATATTTCGGACGCTCGGCTTCCGAGACGTCCGCCTGGGTCGCGGTTTCTTCGAGAGCACCGTTCCTCGATCTCGCCAGTACGACGGCATCTTCAAATGTTTCCATGGCGGCCTGTTGATGACTCTCGCTGACTCCGCTGCGGCGATTGCAATTCTGACGGTATGCGGGCCGCGAAGCCGGATAGCGACCACAGATATGAACATTCGCTTCCTCGCACCTGCTTACAGTGAGGTGAAGGTACGTGCACGCACCATCAAGGTTGGCAGAACGCTCGTTCCCGTTACCGCAACTCTTTGCGATTCGAAAGACGAATTAATTGCCGTCGCACAGGTGAGTTATATAAGGCTCGACTGAGAAGGCCAGTGAAAGAGCTTGTATCAACAGACCGACGCGTCGAGCATGTTGGGCCGGTTAATGTATTTGTAAGCCGTCTATGCGATTGGCGAGTACTTCCTTTCGATGCCGACCAGACCATATGGCGCTCTTCGTTCGGTCCGAATGGGGCTCTCACCCTTATTCCGGTCAAATTGGACTGGTTCGGGCGTATCGCCGGCCTATTGTGCCTTTTAGAATGGTGTTAGAATATCGCCTATGCATGACAGCCATAAAGAATGGTCGCGCTACTATCACGATTGCGTGCAGAATGATTGTGATGTTCTGCACGCAAGATTTGTAGATCATCGCTATCCTCGCCACAGCCATGATTATTTCGTTGTGGCTCTCGTTGAACGAGGTATGGTTACTTACTGGCATCGGGGCGCACAACAGGTGGCGCCTCCGGGGCACGTGTTCCTGATTAACCCGGGCGAGCCGCACACGGGGGAGTCCGCAACGCCCAACGGTTATGTTTACCGCGTGCTTTACCCTCGAACACAACACCTCGCACGTGTCGCGTCCGATATCGGAACAGGCGTCAAGATCCCGTTCTTCAGAGGGGCGGTGGTGCACGACTCATGTCTAACTCGTTTGCTATCAAGATTTCATAAGTGCCTTGCCGAAAAAGCTCTGACTGTCGAAGCGGAATCACTTCTCTTACAAGCGCTGGCACGACTGCTAACAAACCATGCGGACCCTCAGATCTGGCCACGACGGGTAGGCAGCGAAAGGCCAGCCATCAGAAAGGCTCGCGAGTACATCGAGATGAACTTTGCCGAGGATGTTACACTGGCGAAGCTTGCGGACTTGGCTGCACTCAGCCCGTACTATTTCGCCCGTTCCTTCGAGCGCGAGGTCGGCATCCCTCCTCACTCGTATCTTGAGGGCGTACGCATCCGCAAAGCGCGTGAATTGCTTGATTGCGGTGAACCGATCGTGAATGTGGCCTTGTCAGTCGGATACTCAGATCAAAGCCACTTTACGCACCGCTTTAAGCGCTTTCTTGGGATTACGCCTGGGCAGTACCTTTTGGAAGGAAAAGCACGACCGTACCAATCGTCGGGAAATCCGAGAACCGATTACTGAATATTACATAATCTAGAAGCATTCTAGGGTGCTTATGATAGGTGTGACACACGGGAAACCCAAGAGGAGTCCGAGGAGACGCCCAACAGCTCCAGAAGGTGGAAGGGTGGCGCTTGTCTCGATCGCGCCTGTTGCGCCAAGAAGTGCCGCAAGCCGAGGTCGTCCGGCGCGTGGTTCGCGGGCTGGAGTGCGGCGTGAAGTTTTCCACCGTGCAGGCCTACGCGTCCTGCGGCAACTCGAGTGGATACTCCAGCGCCCGGTCCGCCGAGCGCGGGAACGCGACGAAGAAAGGATTCGGCGCTGGAAGCAGTAGCGCTGGTCGGAGATGACAAAGTCCAGGAAGTGGGGCGAATCGTCGCGTTCGTCGACGAAAGCGGATTGAGCGAGCGCCTGCACTGGAAACGCATCGGGGCGCCTAAAGGGCAGACGCCGGTGCTGCAATACCAATTCAACTGGAACGCATGCTCCGCCGTGGCCGGCGTCACATTCTGGAATTTCTATTTTCGGCTGTTTGCCGGAGCTGTCGGCAGGCCGGAGGTCACCGAGTTTCTCAAACACCTGCTCCGACATCTGGGCGGAGAGGTGCTCATCGTGTGGGAGGGGCTCCCTGCGCATTGCAGCCAGTCGCTGCGGGGGTTCGTGCGGCAACAGCGTCGGCGCACCTGGGTGGAGTTCCTCCTCCCCTACGCGCCGGAACTGAATCCGACCGAATATGTCTGGGGCTATTTGAAGCAACACGAACCGGCCAATTTCTACCGGAAGGACGTGGGCAGGTTTAGCATGCACGCCATTCGTGCCCTGAAACCGATGCGCCGCACGGACTTGTCCTGGCCTTCTGGCAGCAAGCAGGCTTCTTTAACTATACTATGATATCCTCGATGGCCAGATCTGGCGGCCGAGTGCTAGAAGCTGCGCGGAGAGGTTCTCAGAAAGTTGTGTGCTCTCTTCCTGGGATTTGTTGCCTCGCTTCACTCCCACCTGTACCGTCCCAATGTCCAACAGGAGCGGAACACGTTACGTTGCAAATACGCATCACAATTGATGACACGAATGGCGATCCTGCCTCTGAATTTAAGGACAGCGGCCGTCAAAAATGGAGCCGGTATGATCATTAGGGATGTTCCGTCCACGGTGACGGACTGGAGACAAGCTCCCATCGAAGAACGCCCCGGCGAGACGGGGAGAGCGATGTGGCAAACCCTTGAAATTGGGAATATTCGGGTGAGGATGGTTGAGTATTCGCCAGGATATTCGGCAGACCATTGGTGCACTCGTGGACACGTCTTATTGGTGACGCAAGGGGAGCTTATTATTGACCTGAAAGATGGCAGAACATTTGTCCTTGGACCCGGCATGACTTATCAGGTTGCTTCAGATGCCGAGCCCCACAGGCCTTCCACGCGAACTGGAGCAGCACTCTTCATCGTGGATTAAATGCTCCTTCATGAGGGGAGTACTTGACATGCAAGGGGATATTTCGCACTCGACCAGCCTCTCAAGCAAAACCCGGCCGATGGCCGCGACGGCCACTCCATGCCGCGCGGAAGCGTTCGTGATGTCCGAGCAGGCTTTTGGACAAAGCTGATTCCCGGCACGAAAGGCGGTGGCCCGGGCGTATACCACTCTCCTTTCACATCCACGCGCGCGACCCGGTATCGCTACTGTTGAATTCGGAGATGAGTAGACACTTATAGGCACCTGCAAGGGTTTACACAAGACTCAAAGGTTGGCCCAGCTTAAAGTACCGGCCATGTCCGGTTCCCGTTTTGAATGAGCTGTAGTCTGCCGTGGGCAGAAGGGCTGGGACTACGGACGGACAGCTGTATGATCTGCGATACTTGGAGAGCAACGCGCACGAGCCAGTCAAGTCATGAGCTGACGTCGGCTTATCCCTTCAAGCTCGAAACGGCGTTGAGTTTCACAGCTTCAAATGTTCTACGAATGTCCTCTTCTTCAGCGTAGGGATTTATGACGCATGCGCGTAACCAAAATTTCCCGTCAATAACCGTACTTGAAAGGAACGCTTCTCCACCCAGCTGCACCTTTTCGAGAATCGCCTTGTTTAACACATCGACGGCATCCAGATGGTGCCCGAAGTTTTGCGGAACAAAACGAAAGCACACAATGCTAAGGGATTGGGGTTCGAAAACCTCAAAATCCCTATCGTTTCGCAGAGAATCCCTCAGGAGTTCCGCCAGTGAAATGTCCCTTTCGATGGATGAGCTGTAGCCTTCGACTCCGTGATATCGAAGAGCCATCCATACCTTGAGGGCACGAAAACCTCTCGTCTGCTGAAACCCGTACTCGCTATACCAGGGCAAGCCCCCGACGCCTTCGGTTCTGCCGTCCGTCCGCAAATAGGATGGGACCAGACTGAAAGCTCTGCGGAGAGCTTCGGCGTCTCGCACGAGGACAAGCCCGGCTTCAACCGGGATGTACATCCACTTGTGCGGATCGAGCGTCAGGCTGTCAGCTCTCGCCAAACCGGAGAGTTGTTCCCTGTACTTGGTTGTCAGGATGGCCGGCCCACCATAAGCTGCATCTACGTGCAACCAGACACCATGGCGTGCGCAAACATCGGATATTGCATCCAACGGGTCAATCGTTCCGGTGTTGACCGTTCCAGCGCTTGCAATGACCGCCACCGGCAGGTCACCTCTTTGCCTGTCTTCCACCATCGCGGCCTCTAGGGCCGACGGGTCCATACGCAGGGCTGAATCGTGTGGCACAATCCTTAAGTTTTCGTGACCGATGCCCATCAGCTCGATCGCTTTCTGGTGGCAAGCATGTCCCTCACCGCTCCGGTAAAAAATCAGCCGTCGATGCGCTCCCTGAAGACCCTCTTTCCGTACATCGAAACTGCATTTCGCATACCGAGCCGTAGCCAGCGCGGTCAGCGCCGCCATGGAACCTCCGCTCACAAGCAATCCCATGCTGTTCGCCGGGAAGCTGACGATTTGTTTGAACCAGTTGATCACTTCTCGTTCAACGTAGATCGCCGCATGATTCCCGCCTGCGCAGCTTGGATTCATGGCAGCTGCGAGCGCCTCGGCGAAAACACTAATAACGGCCGGCGGTGAATTGACCCACCCGTAAAAACGGGGATGGCCATTTCCAAATGGAAATCGCACTATTTCCCTTGCGAAGTCCTCCAGAATGTTCTCGGCACTCTCCCCCGCTTTGGGTGCCGATGAATTAAGGTAATTCGCGGCGAGTTCTCTGGGGAAGGGTTGAAAGACCGGTCCATTAGGCAAGCTCGTCAGATAATGTGCAATCAAGTCAATCACTTGGTAGCCGATTCGTCGAATTTCTTCTTGCGGCCATACCCATTTAGGATTCGGGGGCATTTCTGATTCCTCCTCGCTTGCTGATTCAAGTCAAGGGGTCATGCTCTCTTCGCATTCGGGTTCCTATACACTTCTGGATTGTGGATTTCCATAAAGCTCTCCGGGTGGGCCAGTTGTGAGAATCCGTGCTTTCGATACAAACTGTGGGCATCTCGTGTGACCAAAATCCATCTTCTGAGATTCCGGAGCTCGGGATGGGAGGTTACGCAGTGTATTAGCCATTTTGCCAATCCGCGGCCGCGGTATTGAGGCAGTACGAAAACATCGCTCAGGTATGCAACGGTTGCAAAGTCAGAGACGCATCGCGCAAAGCCGATCTGTTTTTTCCCTTGAAATAAGCCAAAGCACAAAGAATTCTTTAGGGACCTCTCGAAAACGGAACGCGGAATTCTTCTCGCCCAGTACGATTTCTGTGCAAGGAATCTATGAAGGGCATCGAGGTCCAATTGCCTCTGTTCGGTCGTTACTAGATACTCGCCCTTCTGCCATTCGTGAATCTGCGTGCCCGTCCGCCGGCGTGCTTTGGCGCTGGGCCGATCGCCATTGCTGTCCATCATGGAAACACCCAACTCGGCATTTGGAAATTCCTGCAGCTCTCAATCTGTCCTATTTCGTGAAGTATGTCTTGCGGAATCTTGCTTTCTAGGCTGTACCGAACGGTGTGATGTGTCGCTCAAACCATTCGTATCGTTTTGCAGAAGCTCTTTCAGGAGCTTGATTCGAGCGGAGTTACGCCGACGTATCTCGCGCGGGGCCGAATGAGTTGATTATCTGCATATTGCTCGATGGCGTGGGCGATCCAGCCCACGGTGCGCCCCAATGCAAATAGGCCCATCGAGGTCCCTGGAGGGAGCTGGAGCGCGCTCGAAAGCGTCACCAATCCGAAATCCAAATTTGGAGCTTCGCCTGTCAAGGACTCGGCGGCTCGGACGAGTCTATCTGCCAGGTCGATTACCGAAGCCGTTCCATAGGTTCTGGAAAGGGAGATCAAAAGAGAGGCACGTGGGTCTCCGTCCGGGTACAGGGGATGTCCGAATCCCGGCACCCCTCCATACAATCGAAGGTGCCTGCCAAGTACCTTCCCAACTTGACTACTATCCCCAATTTCCCGAAAAAGACTTTCGATCTGTTCCGAAGCACCGCCGTGGCGGCGTCCGCGGAATGCGGCGAGGGCGCCATTCACCACCTCGTAAAGCGTGCCACGCGCCGAGGCAATGCAGCGAGCGGTAGATCGGA
>JAKAWN010000411.1 GCA_021827245.1 Acidobacteriota bacterium
CCAAGCGCCTTTGGCCGAGGCACCAATCAAGCCTGTAACCGTGCGCGCCTTTCGAGTAAGCTTGTAGCTTATCCTAAAGATGAATCAGCTCCAGGAAGCGATGGTGCGCGTCGTGGCAGCCCCCCGGCCACAGCCCTGACTATTCATAGCGGAGGGCCACCATAGGGTCCACTTTTGCCGCGCGGCGTGCGGGGATGTAGCAGGCCAGCAGCGCGACGGCGGTCAGGATCAGCGAGACCACAACAAATGTCAGCGGGTCGGTTGGCTTCACCCCGTAAAGTAGGCTCGACAAGAAGCGTGTCAGAGCCAGCGCACAGACAATGCCAATAGCAACGCCAATCAGCGCCAGTTTAAGCCCTTGCCGGACGACCATCCTCAGAACGTCGGCTTTCTGTGCTCCCAGAGCCATGCGAATCCCTATTTCGTGGGTGCGTTGCCGCATCCAGTAGGAAAGCACGCCATAGATTCCCACCGCAGTCAGTACAATGGCTATCAAAGCGAAGGTTCCAATCAACTGCAGGACAAACCGCCTCGCTGCGGATTCCGCAGCCACCCATTGGTTCATCGTCCTGATGTCCGTAATTGGTTGATCCGGATCAACGCTCCAAACCGCCTTTTCGATGAGTGGAATTAAGGACGACGGTTCAGATTTGGCGCGGACGACAAGGGACATTTCATTCGACGGCCATTGTGAATATGGCATGTAGAGTTCCGACGCTGGCGGAACGTCTAGCCCGAGCTGGCGAACATCGCCGACGACTCCTACAATCTCCAATTGCTTCGTCTCAAACTGAACTGTGGTCCCTTTGGGGAGAACGAGCGTACGACTGAATGACTATAACGACCTTCTCGCGATCACGATGTGCGACGCGCCTGAGTGCCCGACCGAAGTCCGACGGACGCGGAAAGACAGGTGCGCGCAACGCCCCCCAGTAGAAAAGGTTCAACCCTCGGTCGAAGGCACGCTCGAGCTCGTTACCTGAGATCCCGTAGGAAGCCGCAAGGCCGAGCGGCACGGCGTCTAGGTCGGTGGGACCGAATTTAACTCGGGTCCAAGAGCAAGACATGGCGTTTCCCCCCAGCGTGATTGATCCGTTTACTTAAGCGGAGCCGAATTCAACATTATAGCGTGGATAAATCCGCCAAATCTTTGAAGCGAACCGGTCACCAGCTCGGAGTCCTTCGGGCATTTGGATTCGAGATACCGATGTATCGAATTGTATGGATGATTCAGTCCGGTTGGTCGCTAGCCGGAAGTTGGTCCAAAGCGTTGCAGGCCACACCCCCCTCATCACCCGTCGCCTACTAATAAAGTTAAGCCCCTACTACCTTTCTCTGTCACCCCACCGAAAACACTCCACTTTGCTATCAAACTTCGGGCAGGAAGACTGGCACCAATCCCCGCCACGAATTACCAGGAGGAGATTTTTCATGCGGCTCTCAGTCCTTCGACTACGAGGAATCTCCGAAGCCTTCCCTAACGAAATTTCCGTTGACTTCGACAACCTTGGTCGCGGCCTTATTGCCATCGTAGGGGAAAATGGCGCCGGCAAATCCACCCTGATTGGCTCCATCTTTGCCGCATTGTTTCGTCAACTGCCCGGCCAGAAGCGTTCGCTCTATGACTTCGCCACCCACCCCCAGCCAGAAATCGACCTTACATTCAGTGTCAACGGCGCTCGCTACCGGTCGCTCCTCAAGCTCGACCCCAAGGCTCGTCAGATGGAAAGCTATCTGTTTAATTCAGAAGGAGTGCCACTGACCAACGGCAAGAAGGAACCATTCGAGGAGTTGGTCCGCAAGTTCGTCGGCACCCCCGAATTCTTCCTTTCCTCCATCTTCTCGAGCCAAAAGCGGACAGGGAACTTTCTATCGCTTGACCGGAGCGAGCGTAAGGAGCTGTTCATTCGCGAACTGCTCGGGCTCGACCGCCTGCGATTGATTGCGGCCGCGGCCAAGGACAAGGCAGAAGAAACGGCCAAGGGCACAATTGATCTTGAAGGCCAGGCGAAGAGTTTGAGGGAGTTGGTGGAGGCTGAGGTTGAAGATCCCGCGGAAATTGAGGCTCACCTTCAAGACTTATCATCGCGACTTGAGCGGCTGGAGGCCGATAAGGGCACGGCACAGGAGCACCTTCTTGAAATTCATGCAGCAGATGCCAATCGGAAGCCGCTGATGGCCGAAGTCGTAAGTCTGAGACAGCGCTTGCGCAAGACCGATGCGGAGATCACGGAAACCAAACGTCAGATCGCGCGTGATGAGAGTCTCTTATCCGGCAAGAAGGATCTCGCCAATTTAACAGAACGGGAGGCGGCACTTGTTGCTCGTATTGAGGAAGTGCATCGTCAGATTCGGGAAACTCAAGGGCTCGAGGTGAATAATCGCGAGACCAAGCGTACTGTCCAGGCCCTGGATGCCGAACTGATAGCCAACATCGCCGAGCTTGAGCGTCTGCGAGTCGAGCGTGAGGAGTTGGCGATCGTTCCCTGCCGAGGCGAAGGTCCGTACGCATCCTGCCCGAAAATCCGACGAGCCATCGAAGCAGGCGAGAGGATCCCGACACTCGAGGGCGGCGTCGCGACACTCGCACTCGAAGTCGAGGTCCAGCGCAGCTCGCTGATTCAGATTGCCACACCGTCCTCCAAACTCACCCGGACGCTTGAGGGCTGCGAGCGGGAGCGAAGGGCGATCGATCAGGAGCGGCAACAGTATGAGGAATTGCGCGCCGTCGAGGCGCGGCGGGACGAACGGCTCAAGGCTATGGAGCGCATGGCTCAGGGCCGAGCGGAAGTTACCGCGGAGTTGGCAAGGAAGGAATCCGCGCTCTCCGCATTCCCTGATCTCGACGGCAAGATGCAGGCTTCACGACAAGAATTAGAAGCCGTGGACCGGCTGATCGTCTCCAGCCGCTACGAACGGGACAGTCTTATCGCGCGCCAGGCACAAATCAAGCAGCGTCGGGAGCAGCAGGAGGCGGCGCGGACTCGCCTGGCCCAGGTCGCGGCCGAACTCGGCACGGCGAGGACTGAGATGGAAGACTACACCTACCTCGCCAGGGTCTTTGGTCCAGACGAGATCCAGCTCTGCGAAATCCAGGCAGCTGGACCTGAAGTCTCGGCCCTGGTCAATGCTTTGCTTGAAGGCTGCTTCGACAACAAGTTCGAAATCCGATTCCGGACGCAGCGTCCCAAAGCGGATGGCCGCGGCATGGTGGACGATTTTGACATCGAGGTTCGGAATAAGAACCTTGACCGCACGTGTTTGGTGGACGAGCTTTCAGGTGGACAATTCGTGCTGGTCAACGAGGCCGTGAACCTCGGCATCGCCATTTACAACATGCGGCAGGGCGAGGGAATCCGATACGAAACGTTATTTCGGGACGAAACCGTAGGCGCTCTCGATTCGGCCAACGCCAAGGAGTATGTCCACATGCTCCGACGCGCGATGGACCTCGGCGGGTTTCATCACGCGATCTTTATTTGCCATACGCCTCTCGTTTGGGGATTGGCGGATCGCATTCTTTCGGTCGGCGGAGGCTGCGCGGCCATGGGTGATCAGCAAATAGCCGCTAACGATTGAGGCTGGCAGCCGCCTTTCCCGAGGATGCCGCCTATCCTCGATCGACGGAGGAGTCATACAACCGTTGTCGGCATCGCCATCGAAGATATCCATTAAGCCCCTCTATAAACTACTTGATTAAGTCAGATTCGCGGAGTGGCTCCAGCACCCCATTTTGGAGCTTGTGCTTATCGAAGCCGTCGACGGATTCTGCGTGGACGGTCACGGTGACCTTGCCGGCCAAGTCAGCGAGGTTCGCGATGGCGTTCCATGCCGAGAACAACTGATTGCGGTCAGCCGTGAAGTTAATCTCGACGGACTTATCAGGAGCAGCGCCACCCGAGGGTGAGGTGCCCGGAACTCCGCTTGGCGAGCCAAGCGTCGGAGTAAGGATTAGCGGAGGTCCACTCCCAGGCCCAACTGATGTCACGCTCGTGGGCTCGGCGCCCGGTGTGGTCGGCGGAGGCTCCGTCACAGGCACCGCTGCCGGCATCATCAGGAAGCCGGACTCTAAGTCGATCTCATCCTCGCCGACGGCGGTATGAAAACGTACGCGGGCTATTGGTACTTGGTATTTACCGTCTCCGCCGAGCGCAGGAGTCGAGCCCGAGTAGTAGCCAAAGAAATCATCGGCAATGCCCTTGGCAATCGCCTTCTTCACGACGGCGCTGCTAACCAGCCTTGGGAAGCCGAGGAACGAATAGAAGCCGTCAACCACGTCGGCGGCTTTGATTCCGAGCGTGGGCGGTGTGCCTTCGCCGAGTTTGAACAGCTCGATGATCTTGCTTGTGTTGACCGTCGTGAAAACACGACGCTGAAGATCAACCAGCAATTCCATCATCCGGTCATGTACTCGTGCCTGCTTCTTTTCGTTCAGCGTGGTTTGTAATGGGCGGCCGCCCACAGCGGCAACGTCGATCACGATGCCATCCGTGGTGACTTTGGGCAGCCAAACCTCCGCGTAGAGTTTTAGCAAACCCGATTCCGCTGCCGCGCTTTCAGTTCGCTCCCGTTCGCGCAACTGCGATTTTTGTTCGTCCGTCAGGTTCAGTTGTTTTGATTTCTCCTGCACATGCTCAATTGCGAGAAGGTAACGGACGGCGCGGCGAAGAATCTCTATTTGTTCCGCTGCGGGAACGGCCACCCCAAGTCCGTTGCGATATTTTCGCGGAGAGCTCCCGCAATTCTCAAATATTTCCTTGGCCGCTGCCTCGCGCCCGCTGCGCGCGTCGGTGCCGAAGCTCAAGGGCATATAGGCAATCAGAAATGACGGTTCCTTGTCTGGAATGTCTCCAGACTTCGCTTTCCAGATGACCGCATTCCGGCCGGTGATCCTCGCCTCCAGCATCTCCTTGATGCGCTCTTCCACTTGGCGCTCGTCCCGACCGACTGCATCCGACTCCTGCTCGATGAGCAAGGTGACGTTGGGGTCCTTCTTGAAGTAATACCGGACACCGTCGAAGTGCAGGTAGAGGCATTGTTCTTTCAATTCCTTTAGGCAGGCGAGTGCGGTGGTGCTGTCCAGCTCCGGCCCCACACAGACCGAGAGTAAGTCGGCTTCAGTGATTCCGGGTGGAAGGAATTCCGTACCGTTCGCGCCATCGCGCCGCCGGCCGCCGAAGGAATACATCATGATCGCCGTGGCCAGCCGGAAAGCGGCCCGCTTGCCGGTCTCTGACGGACTCTCCTTCGCTCGCCGGTCATCAATCCGGCGCGCGCGAGCGTTGGCCCCGATCAAGTCGTGCTCCAACACGGCCTGATAGTCCGCCTGCTGCCCGACTTCCTTGAAGAAAGCCAAGCGGACCTCGGCGTCGTAGATGGGTACGTCACCCGGCCCTAGCACAGCGCGGCTCTTTCCTTCGCGGTGTGCGGCGCGAAGGCACGCCGCCAAAAAACGCAAGGCGCCGCGAGTACGCTGGAAGTCGGGGATTGCCGCCCATTGTTCCCGCATCACATCGATCAACGCCGGATGAAATGGGTATGCGGCGCGCACGCGCTCCCGCAAGGCGAGTCCTTCTTCTTCCGCCTGCTGCTCAGCGGCTCTACCTTTGGCGTACCCGCGCTTCATCTGCGTCACGATGTCCTGGTACGCCATCGCCGCAGGTGAGGCCTCTTCCGGCGTTGGGATGCGGGCGAGCAGACGACGCTGGATCACCGACAACACTTCCTTGCCTTCAACCGGCTCGCGCAACTGATCTTTGCGCGCTGCCAGGTGGTCAACGGTCTGAAGCAGGTTGGTGTACTCCAGCGACTCGCGCTTGCTGGACTGAAGCGAGAACACCAGGGCGGTGTTGGTCGTATTGCCCACGGCAACCGTAAGCCGGTGCAGGAAGGTCAGGGTTTCATCTCGCAATGTTGTCTGATGGATCTTCACCCCGCCGGTGCTATACAGAGCGTCTTAAGTAATACAGCATAATTTGCGTAAAACACGGTTCGGATGTTTCCAAGCTTCCATCTGTGCGCTTACGGCTGCGGTCAGGTTTTCGAGCTTGGGAAAGTATTCGTTATGAGT
>JAKAWN010000412.1 GCA_021827245.1 Acidobacteriota bacterium
CTGCCTCCTTTCCCACCGAATGCCCGATACTCCTCGCCGCCTTCAGCGGACAGATCACGTGCTAATTCAACCGCACATTTGATGTGCTAATGACATGCTGTGAGATAATTCTTGACATAAAAGTACAGATTTGCGATAATTCGGATTTGCGAATTATTCGCAATTAGACATGGTTCTTGCGAAACACCTCAGGCAACGCCGCTCCGTGACTATCCAGATTCAGGAGCATGGCCTCCGCCTTACCCGTCAGCGAAGGGTTATTGCGGAAGTCCTCCAGCAGGCAGGCGAGCATCTTGATGCCACCGAGGTGCTTCGACGCGCTCGCCTGCAGAAGCCCGGCCTCCATCTGGCGACGGTCTACCGGGCCTTGGAGTCTCTCAAAAAGCTCGGCATCATCGACGAGCTTGACCTGATGCACGTGAACGGGCACGGACATTACTACGAAGCCCGCACTAGCAAGGACCACATGCACTTCACCTGCCAGCGGTGCGGTGCGGTGTTCGAGATTCAGGATCCGTTGTTTGAAAGGCTGAAGAGCCGGATCGAAGATCGCCACGGTTTTACCCTTCGTGTAGCCCGGCTCGAACTGGGCGGGCTTTGCGGCAGTTGCTCGTCCGAGGCCAAAGAAAGAAGCAAACAAACTGCCGCGTCTTGATTTTAAAGCAGGAAAAATCCGGCCAGGATTGCTTGAACAAACGACAGCCCTGGGCAGGGATATATCATGTTCGACTCATTGGTGATTACACTTCGCGAGGGCGTCGAAGCCGCCCTCATCGTCGGGATCGTCCTCGGCTATCTCAAGAAAGCCGGCCGCGAGGATTGGACCCGATATGTCTGGTGGGGAGTAGGAACGGCGGTCGCCGTCAGCGCAGCGGCGGCGTATTTCCTACAAAGATGGGCTATCAGCGAGGATGCCTACGAAGGCTGGATGATGATGGTGGGCGCAGTCTTTGTGGCTTCTGTCATCGTCTGGATGATGCGGGCGTCCAAGGGGCTTCGGAAAGAAATCGAAAGCAAGGTTTCTTCGCTATCCATCAAGGCGAGTCGCTCGGGCGCCTGGGGGATTTTCGCATTTGTGCTGCTGATGGTAGCCCGCGAAGGGGCCGAGACGGCCATCTTTCTGAGCGCCGTCTCCCTGCAGACTACGCAGTTGATGAACTTCATGGGAGCCGTCATAGGCCTGGCGCTGGCGATCGGGCTTGGCGTGGCGTTCTTCAAAGGAAGCATCAAGGTTAACCTCCGCAAGTTCTTCAGCGTCACCAGTTTGGTGCTTCTGGTGGTTGCAGCGCAATTGCTGATTTCCGGTTACCACGAACTTTCCGAGGCTGAAATTCTTCCCTCGGGCCCGCGCGCGATGGCCATTATCGGTCCCATCGCCAACAGCGACTCGTTTTTCTTTATCGCAGTCGTAGCTCTTTGCCTCTTTATGGTGCTGGCGCAGAAGATCAAGTCCGGCTCGGCTTCAGAAGCCGACCTGGCACAAATGCCGGCGCCTGAGCGCCGGAAGTTACTGGCTGGCCAGCGGCGAGACCGTTTCTGGAAGACGGCAGCCAGCGCTGTCGGGCTGGTTGTCATCGTTCTGATCAGCGCGGAATTTGTATATTCGCGGGTAGCGCAAGCGGTCAAGCCGCCGGTGCAACTAAGCATCGCCAACGGCGTCGTCGAGGTTCCCGTTGCACGGTTAAAGGACGACAAGCTTCATCATTACCAGGTGTCGATTGGCGGAACGGAAGTTCGGTTCATTGCCATCATCGATTCATCGGACACGGTGCGCGTCGGTCTCGACGCGTGCCAGATCTGCGGCGACCAAGGCTACTATCAACAGGGACAGAACGTCATATGCCGGAACTGCGGCTCCGCGGTTTATGTCCCAACCATCGGCTCGGCGGGCGGCTGCAATCCCATCCACATTGATTATCTGGTTCGGAACAACACGCTGATCATTTCCAAGGCTGCGCTTGCAAACGCGGCTCGTTATTTCCGCTGAGACTATGTTGAGCAGAATTGTCGGAAGATCGCTCACGCGGCGGCGAAGGCGCAAACTCCTGGGAGTGGCCGCCGTCGCAATGGGGATTGCGGTCACCACTGCCGTCGCCACGCTTTCGCTCAGCGTGGGTGACCGGGTGGCACGCGAGCTGCGATCGTTTGGAGCCAACATCTCCGTAACCCCCGCAGCCGACAGCCTTTCCGTGGCCGTGGGCGGAGTGGATTACCGTCCCGCGGATACCGGAGCTTTTCTGCCGGAATCAAGCCTGCCCAACCTGCGGAGGATTTTCTGGCGCAACAACATCATGGCCTTCGCTCCGTTTCTCTATGCTCCTGCTACTGTGAAAGGACATCGGATCGTTTTGATCGGAAGCTGGTTCAATCATGCTATGCGGGTGAACCCCGGCGATGTCTTCCAGACGGGCCTGGAGAAGATTCATCCAGCCTGGAAGGTCCAAGGTGACTGGCCTCCTGAAGGTTCCTCCGAGTGCCTGGTGGGCCAGGTACTGGCCAATGACCTGGGGATCAGACGCGGCGACAGCATGACCTTCCATACCGATGGAGACTCTGCGTCTGCAATCACACTCAAAGTGAGCGGCATTCTTCGCACGGGAGGCGAAGTGGATGACGAAGCTCTTGCGCCACTGGCCGCTGTGCAGCAATTCACTGGGCTTGCAGGAAAAGTGCGGCGGGTTGAAGTGAGCGCATTGACCAAGCCTGAAGATGCCTTCGGCCGGTCCGACATTACTAAACTGAGTCCCAGCGAATACGAGCGGTGGTACTGCTCGCCATACGTCACTTCAATTGCCTATCAGATTCAGCAGGCGATTCCCGGCTCTGAAGCCAAGCCTGTTTACCGGGTGGCCGCGACCGAGGGAAAAATTGTCAACAACATCGGCCTTCTGATGACCCTGCTCGCTATCGCAGCTCTGGTCACGGCCGCGCTGGCGGTGGCTTCCATGATGTTTGCTATCGTCCTGGAGCGCCGGGCAGAGATCGGCCTGTTCAAATCACTGGGAGCAACGAATGCCCGCGTGGCCTCGATATTTCTTCTGGAGGCTTTCGGCGTGGGACTGGTAGGTGGTGTCGTGGGATATGGGTTGGGGAGCTGGATGGCAAGCTGGCTGTCACTGGCCGTTTTCGGTGTTCCGACCGGCATTCACTGGGTGATTCTGCCCATCGTCCTGACTCTGGCTCTGCTGGTAGCGCTGGCGGGAAGCGTCATTCCTTTGTCGAAAGGGCTGAGAGTGTTACCAGCCGCAGTGCTAAGAAATGAGTGAAAGCGTGGAACAATCCGGCAAGCGCCGTTCGCTTTTCTGGCGGCTGTGGTTCCGTTCGCTGGTGGTCAGGCGTCCGCAGGCGGCGCTGGCCGTGATTTCCCTGCTGGTGGGCGCGGCACTCGCGTCAATGCTGCTGAACCTCTATGGCGACGTTCATCGCAAGATGACTCAGGAATTCCGCTCCTATGGCGCCAACGTCATTCTCAGTGGCAAAAGCGCGGCTTCTTCGAATCAGACATCTTTCGGGGGGGTGATCGACGAAGCAGCCTTCAAGCGGGTGGAATCCATGCGTTCGGAACTCCGCGGACTTACGGCCGCCCCCGTTCTCTACGTGGTGGCGCGCATTTCGCGTGTTCCGACTGAACCGCGAATCCCGGACTTCGAGAACGTTGTCGCCGTGGGCTCTGACTTCGCCGCCCTCAGAGGTCTTGTGCCAGGCTGGAGTGTCGAGGCTGGAGCGGGCGATGGTCCGCTGGATCCGGGAACTTGTGCCGTGGGCGCGCATCTTGCCCAGCACTTTCGGCTGAGGCCGGGCAACACCGTCAAGCTTGCCGTCAAGCAGAACAGTGCTTCTCCGGACAGCCCGACTGCTTCCAAGACTTTTCAAGTGGTGCGAGTGATCTCCACTGGCTCGTCTGAAGATGACCAGATTTTTGTTCCGCTGGCTGATCTGCAGCAACTTGCAGGGCTGGAAGGCAAAATCAGCGTAATCCAGATGAACATTCCGGGCCAGACAGCCAACATCGAGCGTGGAGTTCATGAACTGGCTGCGGATTTTCCGCAATTCCGAGTTCAGCCCATCCGCCAGATCGTGTATTCTCAGGGGAAGGTCCTGCATACGATTCGTGGGCTTCTGATTTCTTTAATGGCATTGATTCTGGTCATTATTGCTCTGTGCGTGATGGCTACCATGACAGCTATCGTCCTGGAACGCCGGAAGGATATCGCGGTGATGAAAGCGCTCGGTGCGAGCAATCGGGACGTCACACGGCTGTTCGTCATGGAGGGTGCAAGCCTGGGATTCGTGGCGGGAATTGCGGGATTCATCGCCGGCGGATTGCTGGCGACCGTAGTGGGCCAGCGCCTTTTTGGCGTCAACCTCGACATGGTCTGGTGGACGCTGCCGGTGGTCTGGGGCGCAACAATCCTCCTGGCGGGGCTCGCGACCTTCTTCCCCGTCGGGATCATGCGCAGGATTCAGCCGGCGACGGCGCTCAAAGGAGAATAAGAATTTGGCTTTCATTGAGGTCGATCATCTGACAAGGCAGTACGGCAACTCGGTCGCAGCACTGAAGGAGGTTTCATTTACCGTTGATAAAGGCGAGTGGATCGCCGTGATGGGGCCCTCCGGGTCCGGCAAGAGCACATTGATGAACGTTCTTGGCGGCCTCGACTCGCCGAGTGAAGGTTCGGTGAGAATTGGTGGCGAGGAAATCGGTTGTCTCTCGTCGACCGACCTGGCACGGTTCCGCGCGGAGAAGGTCGGCTTCGTTTTCCAGCAGTTCCATCTGGTGCCCTACCTGACGGCTCTGGAAAATGTCATGCTCGCCCAATATTTTCACAGCCTGGCCGACGAGTCGGAGGCGCGGGAGGCGCTGGTGCGCGTGGGTCTGGGTGACCGGACTCATCATCTGCCCTCACAGTTGTCGGGTGGCGAACAGCAGCGGGTCTGCGTGGCGCGCGCGCTGATCAACCAGCCCAACCTGATTCTCGCAGATGAGCCGACCGGAAATCTCGACGAAGTGAATGAGGCGCTGGTGATGGGCCTTTTCACCGAACTCCATCGCGAGGGCCATACCATCGTTATGGTAACGCACGACCCGGGAATTGGCCGCATGGCCGAGCGCCGCATCGAGCTCCACCACGGAAGGCTTTCCGAGGTTTCGGTGTTTCCGGTTTACGAAGAGGAACTGATCGAGAACCTGCTCAAGACGGTGTGGCACTACCAGGAAGATACCGGCAAGGCGACGTTCCCGTCTTCAGACCTGCCGGAGTTTGCCCAAAACCGGGCAACCTTTCTGCTGATGGCCCAGGAAGAACTGATTTGTCTCGGCGGCAATGACATGCTTTCGTTCACTCCGCAGGGGCAGCGGCGCGCCAATGAAGTGATCCGCCGCCACCGCCTTTCTGAACGATTGTTCTACGAGATGTTTCAGATCCATGAGGACCTGCTGGACGAGAACGCCTGCAAGATTGAGCACAGTTTAAGCGCTGAAGTTACTGAAAAGCTGTGCATTTTCCTCAAGCATCCCCAGACATGCCCGCATGGCTCGCCAATTCCCCCGGGCGCGTGCTGCCCCAGGCGCTAGCTATCGCTTCCCCACGCAACGACCGAAAGCAGTGTCAGCTGGGCGCCTGCGAATTGAACCGCTGCAATAGAACAGCTCGTTGACCACGGTGTGGATTCCGCCCGGGTCGCAGCGTGAACTGATGCGCGAGACAGGCCAAAAGAAGTGCCACCGTCAATCTTCGTATCTTGCGAATGCTTTTTCCGGTAAGATCACCTCTCTGGGAACCAACTGTCGTTACTTAGAGGAGTGAGATCAAGGTCATCATGGAGCCCCCTGAGCGAATACTTGAACGGCTGGGAATGTGAGAGGTAGAAGCAGATATGTTTATAGAATCATCCTTTTTTCTGCCCACAAGCGTTGTGGGATCGTATGCAAGGCCTGCCTGGTTCTGGACTGCGCAGGAAGCCGCGCAGCGAGGCGAATTAGGACCTGACGATATCAAGGAGGTGATGGACGACGCAGTGGATATGGCCCTTCGCGATCAGGAG
>JAKAWN010000413.1 GCA_021827245.1 Acidobacteriota bacterium
GGTCGTACGGCTTTCGCACCTACAAGGTCATGGAAATCGCGCTCTATCACACACTTGGACGCCTCCCTGAGCCAGAATCAACCCATAGATATTGCTGAGCAGGCGGGAATGCTTTATTAGTCTTGTTGATGAGACGCTGCCTGCTTTTTAGGGAGCAGCGCTGAAGATGCCATGGATTCTGCGCGAGCAAAGTACTTGAATCCCTGAAAGGTTACAAAAAGACTCGCTGCCAGCACAAGCGCTCCAACTGCGGCATGCGTAACATTCATCACCACGAGCCCGGGCTGGGAGCCGGGAGCGGCACGTGCGTTGAGGTCCATACTATAAGAGATAATTCCGAGAAAAAGCTCCAAGCCAACCAGTTCAGCAAGAAAGATCGCTGAAATCTTGAAGGTTCTCAGATGCGAATACTTAGTCAATGCCATTTCCAGCACCCACAAGGCGCAGACGGTCACAGCAATTCCAAGCACCAGGTGGGGTGCAATTCCCATCTCTTTTTCCCGGAAACCTTCCCCCAAAACTGGCTGCAGGAAGACTGCTGCGGCGGTGAAAACGAGGATCTGTCTTAGGGAGGGAGATGCAAGGTCCATTGTTTTGGGCTCATCCCATCGCCAATCAGTTCGTGTAAACAAAGCCAGGCATACCGTCAAGGAGAAGAAGATCTGAATTCCAAGCAAGTAGGCGAATGGTTCAGCCACCGATAACTGCGTCCGCAGTGGGCCCAAAACCATGAACGCTATCGCGACCAGAACGCCGACGGTCACGTTTCCAAGTATTTTTAAGTAACGGCGGGAACCGCTCTTGTTCAGCAAGAAAGCGAAGGTAACGGTCAACGCGCTCACCATTACCACGAGTACTCGATAAATGTGAGCGTAAGTGCCCGAAAAGTCAGTCGAATCCTTCCCACTGGCTCCCAGCCCTGCCCGGTGGAACGTGAACAAGGCTGTCCCCATGTCAGAAGCCAGCAGTCCAGTCATAAACATGAGAAACGTTATGACGGCAAGGAGGCTCGCAAGCCTGTGAAGCCATGAAACTCCGTTTTCGGTCTCGTTCATGATTGACTGAGCCTCAATCGAATAACCTTCCTGCGCCGGGCATTCAGATTTCTGGGGCCGCTTTCTCCATTATAGGTAAAGCACATGCCTTTGCGTGCAAGGAACAGCATCCCCGTCAGGGCCTGCTCATTTTACCCAGGAGCTTGGCGAATTGGCCGCGCGGCAAGAATCGCTGTGAAAAGATGCTGACTTTGTTGACAAGACGCGGAATAACAAGTCCGCCGCCGCGATATAGCCGCTGGAGTGCAGCATCGACCACTTCCTCGGGCGGTTGCGGTCCTCCCGGAAACCTGTGTCGCCCGTGGCGGGCGCCGATATTTACAAAATTCGTTTTAGTGCCGCCGGGACATAAGGTCACTACCACCACGTTGTAAGGTTTCAATTCCTCGCGAAGGGCCATCGAGAAACTGTTCATGAAAGCCTTGGTGGCTGCGTACGCTGTTGCATAGGGAATCGGCTGAAAGCCCGTCATCGACGAAACATTGATGACTCCTCCGTGACGCCGCTCAATCATTCCCGGCAAGATGTGAAAAGTCAATTCTGTAAGGGTCTCGACCTGCAGGCGGATCATCGCTAATTGCTTGTCGAGAGGAAGCGACCAAAACTCGCCCCGGGCGCCAAAGCCGGCATTATTGATAAGGAGATCGATTGCAAATCCGTGTTCGTCGAGAACCTGTGCGAGACGGATGCCTGCAGAGGGTTCGCTTAGATCCATGGCCAACGGCTCGGCGAGAACCTTGTGCCTGGATCTGAGCTCAGTGGCCACAGCCTCGAGTTTGCCGGTTGAACGGGCAACAAGGACCACGTTTTCTCCGCGTGCGGCAAGAGCGCGCGCGAAACATTCCCCAATGCCGCTTGAAGCTCCGGTAATCAACGAATAGAACGGAGAACTCATGCTCGAAGCCCAGTCGGAGAGCTTTGAGCTTTTGATTGTATGAAGGCTTGAGACCGCTTGCGGTGATAAAGAGCTTCTCGCACAGGCGCGGGATAGCGAGTCTTGAAGACAATATCCCAGAATCCGTTGGTGAGCCCGTAGCCCTCTTCCATTCCTTTTGGGCTGTGATGGTAGAAGTGGTGCCGTTTGATATAACGGAAGTAGCGACCTCTGAAATTATAGAAATGAACAGAGTGATGGATCCATTCTTCGGCAACATAGCCTTGCACCACGCCGGCCAGCAGAACCGGAAGCGTGTAAACCGGCGCGACAAAGCTCACCGGAGCAGCCACGAAAAATAAGGGAAGCAAGTCCCGAATCTCCCCGTTGATGTGATGCCCGTCAAAGGGGTGTGCGTGGTGCTCCCAGTGGAGCGGGTCCAGACGTTCATGCAGAAATCTGCGGATGATTCCGCTTCCCGGCGCAAAGTGCCCGTGCAACACGTAACGGTGGAATAGGTATTCCACAAGCGTCCATACTGGGACTCCGGCAGCGTAGAAAAGAATGGCGACCACAGGATGCGATGACCTCACAGCAAAGAACAATACCGTCATCGCATAAAGCGTGTAGAAAATGGTCATCGGATACAGTCGATGTCGCGAGATACGCGCCTGCTGGCGCTTGTAGACCCCGAATGGCACGTCGGAATGTGCTAATCGATTCCGATTTTGATCAGCTTGACCCGTTCCGCCTGAAACGTTCGTGTCCATTCACATCCTCACAGATACCCGCTGGGGCGCCCTTACAGCTAGATGCGCCAGCAAGTGTAGCGTTACACGTCTTCCCTTACGATGTGTTTCTTCGCGCGGACGTACAAGCGAGCAACTCAGTTTATGGCGAGTAAATTTTACTTCCACTTCGAGCCGCTATCAAAGTCGATGTCGTGTGAGGTGATCAGGCTAGTCGTCGGTGGCGTCGATCATGCTTCTTACGGATTGTGTGAGATGAGTCAGCCATGTGCAGCCCCCTCGATGGGACTTTTCTCTGTGGCAATCAGCCACACTCTGGCTGAATAGATTTTTCTCGAGGCCTTGCCTGGACCTATCCTGCAAGTTTCAGCAATATCCCTACCTGGCTTGTTCGATCTCTGGTCCAAACTCCTGACAATGACTTAGTGCAACGGAGCACGCAATCCGGAGAGAGACAGTTCCAATCGCAATGGTGGATGCGGCAATCAACAAGCAGGTTGATCGGCATGGTTTTTTCGGGGGAATTCGATACAATTAAGGTGACGCCCAAAAGGGCTCTGCCCGAGGCCAATCTTAACCCGGCGCCAGGCGCAGAGTAACCTTAAGAGGCGGGGCAAACTTGCAGGGGCGCTCCATGAACTCAACCGGTTGCAGATCTGGGGTACCAGTGTCGAAACAGCGTCGAGGCTTGGAAGACGATGCTGCCTATGTGCATCGCGCCGTATTCATTACGCTTTTGTGCAGCGCCTTCGCCCTCGTTGCAAGTCCCCCTGCGCTCAAGGCTCAGGAGTTCAATTCTTCCGAGTTGATCGTGATGCGTAAGCGCGCCCCGGAACTCCCCAACGCGATGCCCGGCCCGCTGATTTCTCCTTCGCCGTCTCTTCAGCCGTCTTCCATTGAAGGTGCGCCCTCGCCGCTTGGCCCGCAGCAGGTTCCCGCAGGGCCGTCCCCTGAAATGGGATCTACAAAACCGAGGGTGGTATGGATCAACTCGCCACCGCTGACGATGTCGGAACTCCGAGGCAAAGTGGTGATGGTCGACTTCTGGGAGTACTCTTGCATCAACTGCATCCGCACCTTTGCCGAGAACAAGCTGTGGTACAAGAGGTACCACAAGTATGGTTTTGAAATCATCGGCGTTCATTGCCCTGAGTTCGACTTCGCCTATCGTGTCAGTAACGTAAGGGAAGCGGTGAAGCGGTTTGGACTTCCTTACCCGGTCGTCATTGACGATCATTTCTTGATCTGGCGCGCTTATCGTAATTCAACCTGGCCGAACCGGTTCCTGATCGACGCCAAAGGCTTCATCCGCTATGACCGCCCGGGCGAAGGCGCTGATGACGAACTGGAACACGCCATTCAGTACCTTCTCCAGGAGGCGCATCCGGGCCTGAAGTTTCCATCGAGTTATACGATTCCTCCTGAAAAGAACGCCTTCGCGCCTTCCTGCGGCATTACGACCCCTGAAATGTACGTTGGTCACTGGCACGGCCGCGGAATTCTTTCAAACAGCCAGGGTTATCACAAGGGCAAGACGATCGATTACCATCTTCCTGCACACATTCAGGACGGACATGCTGCCGTTTCCGGGCGCTGGGAAACCGACCATGGGTACGATCCGGACCAGAGCAACGGAATGATTTATCGAGGAAAGAAGAAGGGCGACGGCCCATCCGGTGATGAGCTGGAAATGCGTTATCACGCCAGGCAGTTGTATTCTGTCATGAACGTCGAGTATGGACATCCTGAGCGCGTTTACGTCCGCCAGGACGGAAAGTATCTTACGGCACAGAACAAAGGCGTCGACGTCCGGTTTGATTCCAAGGGCCGTTCCTACATCGAGGTGCGGGAACCGCGGATGTATTACCTGGTGGCGAATCCGGCCTTCGGCAGCCACAAGGTGGAGTTGTTTCCCACCCGGGGCGGACTTACAATCAATTCATTCACCTTCGGCAACAACTGCCAGACGAACTTCCCTCACCTGTAGCGAACGTTCCCGGCTTGAGTGGAGGTTGTCAAGAAAGGGAAAGCACTTCAGGTCGGCGCACGCCCACGCTTATAGGTGGTTTCTATTCTGTCACCGAGGTGATCTGTACGTCATCGAGCCAGACTTTCCCGGTAAGACCGGTGTCCTCGCTGGCCTTGCTGGGTAGGCGAACCAACGCGACGATGAGCAGTTGCGTTTTAGGTCCTGTCTTGAACTCCAGATTCAACGGATTCCACCCGCCGCTGCTGCCTGTCATTCCTGGAGTGAGCTTGTCAAGCGCGCGCGGGTCATACGCATCGACCACCTCCAAGCGTGGCCCACTGTCGCTGGTGATGTCCTGCGTCCTCATGAAGGCATTCAACTGGTACTCATGGTCCGGCGACACTTTGACAAACTGGAAGATCTGATGGTAGCTGAGGTTTTGCCCACCAGTAAACTGCACGGAGAGGGAATGCCCGGGCGAATGAAACGTGGCTGTGTCCGGACCTGCATACACTCCGGGGACATCCAGAATTCTCCACCCGAAACCCATATTCAACAACGGGTCTTCGAAATTCCCGTTGGTTATAAGATTCTGGCCGGGTTTGCCCGGAGGAGTCCGGATCAGTCCCTTGGCTTGCAGGTCAGTCCACGCCTGGTAGGCCGGGGCGGGCTGGCCTGTTTTGATCAGGGTATCGATGTAATCAGAGGCTTCATGCGGATCAAACTTGTCCGGGCTTTCAGTGATGCGCTTCCAGACCGCACGGGCATCCGAGAAACGCCGCTTGCCGACCAGGTAGTTGAGGTAGCTGAATTCAGCGGGGAGATCGTGAGGGATGAGTTCCCGGAGAATCTGGCTGCCATTGTCGGAAGCCTTCCAGGCGACGTTGAAGACCGTTTGATCATATTCCCTTGAGCCTGCCAGCACCACCTTCAAATGTCGGAATGCTTCCCGGGTGTTTCCGTGAAGCAGGAAATAGTTTCCGATAGTCCACTGATAGATGGGCAGATTGGGCGCCAGGGCGGAGGCGCGCCGCAGGTCTTCTTCCGCCTTGGATGTATCTCCATTGAACTCATAGGCAGCGGCCAGATTGATCCAGGCCTGCGAATCATAAGGGTTGTCCTTGATGGCGTCCTGGAACTGTTGGATAGCTTCTTTGGGCCTGGGATTGCTAACGCTGTACTGGTACAGGCGGCCCAACTGAATGTGGTACGTGGCATCCCCCGGATTCAGCAGGCTAGCCCGGCGCAGGCTGTCGATGGTTAGCGCGTGGCCAGCCCGGTCAGCAAAATACGCTCTTGCAATCCAGACGGTCGCCAGCACAAACGCGCCGGTCAGGAAAACCATCAGGTAGTTTTGGGCAGCTCTACCCTTTACCGTTATGCGCATGCAA
>JAKAWN010000414.1 GCA_021827245.1 Acidobacteriota bacterium
ACGCGCCGAACGCCACCGCCATGCCGATCGCACCAAACAACACTGTGGACCCCGGATAGATCTGCTGAAGCCAGCCGGTCAGATACGGTCCAAGGATTGCGCCCAGGCGTCCGACCCCGAGCATCATGCCAACGGCAGTCCCTCGCACTTCCGTTTCGTAGGAAGCCGCCACGAAGTTGTTCAGAATGTTCATGCCCCCGAGGATGCAAAATCCGCCGATCGAAACAAGGAAGATGTTGAGGGCGTGGTGATTGACCAAAGCCAGCGCCACGACCGAGAGAGCACCGCCGAGCCACCAGAAAAAGAGGAAGTTGCGTTCCCTGCCCGTCCGCTCAGCGAGCAGGCCGCACAGCAACGAACCCGCGAACCCCATCACCTGGATCAAGGCGCCGAAACCGAAGCTCAGCGCGAAAGTTTCCCCGCGCTGGATCATGACTGTAGGAATCCAGCTCGTCAGCCCGAAGATACTGAACAGAATGAAGAAGCCCGAGGCCCAGGTCGCCAAAGTGGTGTGGCGATAGCGGCCTGACAGGAGTAGTGTCACCGATGCGGCGCGGTCGCGCGGCTCCTGTCGCACAAACCGCGCGTCAGGGTCCGTATAGGCAGCGGCGCGCGCAGGATTCAGGCGGCTGAGGACAGCAGGGATGTTGTGCAGCCGGCCTTGCAAGGCCGCGAACTGCAGAGACTCCGGAAGCACGACGTGGCAGACAACGACCAGCACAATCGAGAGAGAGGCCGCGTAATAAAGCGCCTGCCATCCGAGCGACGGCGTCAGAAAAACGCCAACCCCGGAAGCCACAACGCCGCCCAGGGCCCAGCCGAGCGCCCAGCCCCAGGTGGTGAAGGTGTGAGTTGTGCGGCGGGGCGCAAACTCGGTCAGGTAGGTGACGCCGATGGGCAGCAGCGCGCCGAGGCCGGTGCCTGTCAGCAGGCGGAAGCTACAAAACAACCAGAAAGACCGCGCGAAGACGGCCGTGGCGAGGCTGAAAATGGTCGCGATCCACAGCGCTCCGAGCAGCGTCGCCCTGCGGCCGTACCGATCGGAGAATTTCCCTTGGGCGAGCGAGCCGAACATGAATCCGATCAGGCCGCTTGAAACCAGCAGCCCGGCCTGGCTTGGGGCCAGATGCCACGGCTTCATGACATAGTGAATGACGTAGGCAGGGCTGAAAGTGTCATAGCCATCGAAGAAGACGGCCAAGCCGACGAGCACGGCGATCAGCCGGTGATAGGAGCCGACCTCGGCGTTGGCGATTTCTTCGCGGACGTCAATCACTGCTACCAACGCTCGGCATCCGGTCCAAAACCACGAACATCACACGCTCGGCGTGAAAAAATCGATGCCCCGAAACGGGCGGCTTGACAGCCGTCGCCATAAGTCCCCTCGCTTGCAAACAGAGCCCCTGCCCCCTATCCGAGCGGACAATGACATTAATCGGTCAAGTTGTCAATGAAGTCATGCGATGTCTGTTAGTCATTTCCGGAATGGCCTTCCGCGCCTTCATCTGCAAAGAAAATGCTTCTGTTGCTGTGTCGCGGGATATACTTTTCCCGCAAGCAAGCAGTTAAGCATGGCAGCCAGGCTGAAGGGCCGGGCTCTGTTCACCGTTCGAAAGGAGAAGAAGCAGCAGATGGTCAAGATAGTTCGAGTATTCATCCTGCTATTGTTGGGCGCCATTGCGGCCCAGGCACAGCCGAAATCGCTTTTTTACATGACAAACAGCCCTGATTCCGTGCGCTCATTCCTGGAGCACGTGGATAAAATCGACATCATTGTTCCCACCTGGTACACGGTGGACGAAAACGGCATGGTCTGGGGCGGTCCCGATCCGCTGGTGCTCAAGACGGCGAAAGAACACCATGTTCCGGTGATGCCCATTGTTTCCGGGGCGGGTTTTGGCACCAAGGGATTCCATGCCTTCCTGCACAACGACGCCGCCCGCAAGGCTTTTGCGGAGGCGCTGCCGCAGATCTGCAAGCGCAACGGCTACTCGGGCTTTCAGATTGACTTCGAGGATTTAATCTGGAATGACCGCGATACGCTCTCCAGCCTGGTGGCGGAGGCAGCCGCGGCACTCCATCGCGACGGCTACCAGCTCTCAATTGCCACCGTGCCCAGCGCGCCGGGCTACCCTGGCCAGACCGCCTTCGGCTACTGGATTTACCGCGATTGGCGCGGCGTGTATGACCTGAAGGCGCTGGCCAAGTCCGTGGACCTGATCTGCCTGATGACCTACGACCAGCACACGAGCTATACGCCGCCGGGCCCGGTGGCCGGATATCCGTGGGTGGTGCAAAATCTGGATTTCGCGCTGAAGCGTGTGCCAAAGGACAAGCTCGCGCTCGGCATTCCTCTCTACGGCTACCACTGGTACGCTGGCATGCCGAAAGACGGGAAGCCCAATATTGCCGCGAGTTCCATCAGCGCTCCGGACGCGCTGCAACTGGCGCAGGAGTACGGCGGTAAGATCCAATGGGACCTCGCAGACCTCACCTCTTGGTTCTATTTTTACCGGGACGACATGCGCGAGTGGGTCTTCTTCACCGATGCCCGAACCTTCGAGGCGCGCTACGACCTGGTGAAACAGCGCGGCCTCCAGGGTTTTTGCTCCTGGGTGCTGGGAACCGAAGACCCCGGCATCTGGAAGCTGTTGCCATCACATCAGTATTGATTTCGCCGAAGAACAAAGGAATCCGCGCTGACCCACACGTAAACCTCCCCGGGCGCACCATGGCGATTCAGAGTCGCACCCGTCGAGGCGGACTTCCGGCGCTGATCGGGTACCACCGAATGAATAATCGGGGAGCCCCCGCTCCGTTGGCTTCGGGGGCTCGCCCCGGTGCCGGCAGGATGAGCCGGTGAAACCAGCTTTCGGCAGTTACTTATCGAGCCCGCGAGAGAGTTGTACTTCCCATGGGCGGCTTGTGATGCTTCTTTTTTTTCTTCTTCTTCTTGTGTTTCTTGGCGTTAGTTGTTGTTTGCCACGTGGCAGCCCCAGAGTTGCCCATCGAGGAACTTGCCGCAAAGGCAGGCATCGTCATCGCCCCAGCGAGCATCGCAGCGAAAAGTAGTGCTATCAGTCTTTTCACGAGCGAACCTCCTTTCGGTTGTATAGATGCAGGAGTTTGCCGCACTTATAGTTCCGAAGGATCATGACGCTTCATATCTCTTTTGACTTCAATAAATCAGCGGGCGGCTAAGCCCATATGTCCGCCGGTGACGGCGGGCCATCCACGTCATCCCTACATGGTTATAGAGGAATTTTTGCCAACCTGCCCACGCGCTTCCCCGGCCCCGCGGTTGCCTTGCGAGAAAGCGGAACGGCAAAATGAAAAAGTCCTACGGCTGGTGGGGCAGACGTGCCGTGGTGTGGCATGTCTGCGGTCAACGCGGAGAAAAACGGCACTGCGATCTCAGTTGTTAGCCAGCACGGTATGCACATCGCGGCTGAGGGCTTCAGCGGACAGCCAGCCATCGTGCGACCAGAGGACTTTTCCCGAAGATGAGCTGAGTACGATCCAGGGCAAGTCCTGGACCTTGTAGCCATCGGCGATCCGGCCGGTTGCATCCTCGACGATGGGCGTGCGAAGTGTTGCCGCAAGCGGAGCGAGCACCTTTTGCGCCTTGGCGGCTGATGGCTCAGTGGTGAGCTCGTCAACTGCCACCGGCGAAGGCCAGTCGTGCTGCCGCGCCAGGGCTGCGTAGCTGTCGAGCGTGGCAAGATTCTTTGACAGGTTCGATTCCTTTTCAAGCCACCCCGCGAAAAAGAGCATCAGATGCGGATGAGCGGTGCCCAGGGTCACCGGCTGTCGCTTGGGCCCAAGCGCCGTCAGGCTAACCGTCTCCTTCGGTCTCAGCGGGTCCTCCTGCTGCTGCAAGGCCTGGCTGGAGGCGGGAACGGCAGCCTGGCCGGGAAGCAGGCGCGCAATATCCTTGGCAAGCGTCCGGGCCTGCTCGCCAACGGATGCGTAGCTCATCGGCGTGGAGTAGAGAGCGCTCTCGTAACCATCCTGGTTGATGACGAATACCACCGACTCGTGAACGACGTCGTCGCTGTTCTTCTTCACGGCCACGTAAACGTGGTACTCGTGCCAGACTTTTTCCAGTTGCGTCCGCGAGCCGGTCAGAAAGCGCCAGTGCCCCTGCAATTCATGCTCGCGCGTGTAGGCGGCCACGTCAGCCACCTGCGTCTTTTCCGGGTTAGCATCGATCCCCAGCAGTTGCACCTGTGAGGCCGCGGTCGGGCCCAGCATTTTCAGAGCGTCCACCATGCTCTTGGTAGTCAGCGGACAGAGTTCCGTGCACTCCGGATCGATGAAGGCCAGCACCACCACTTTTCCCCGAAATTGCGCCAGCGAAGTCAGCCGCCCCCTCTGGTCGCGCAACACGAACTCTGGCGCGAGCAGGCCCGATTGCGCTTTCGCCTTGTTGATGAAATGCGTCGCCGTCAGCACCCCGGCTACCAGGGCTAAAATCAATCCCGCGATGGCAAACAGGTCCCATCGACCCTGAAAGATACTTCCGGATTCTTGCGGATTATTTTGTCCTTCCATTGCAGGCGTGAGGGTCCCCTTCGTATTTTCTGCAGATTTTCAGTATACGCCTGCGGACATTCGGAGGCAAAAGCCGCTCAGGGCCGTGCATCCGTCGTGGGCTTTGCAATGCTTGCCCCGCCGGGTGGCGACGTGCCGCAGTGGGGCATGTCTGCGGTCAACGCGTAAGCTGTAGTGCCCCACAGCCGTCCGCCAAACTCAGACATGCGACCATGCTGGAAATCTTGCCGCACACATCGCAAATATCGTGATGCGCCACCAGTCGGTAGCCGTCCGGCGTTTGCGGAAGGGTATGGTGAGGCAAGGATATGGCTTATATTAGAACCATGGGCTGTATTGGCGAGGGCGGTATAGCCCATGGGATTCAATGGGGCTGAGTTGGGGCTTCAGTTTCCTCCAGACCCGCCCGTCGCTGCCCGTGGAAGGCCGAACGAGGATTGGCGAGGATCGCTCGCGAAATTGCCGATGTCCACCGGGAAGTGCCGGTGGCCGCCAACGGCTTGATGCAGGTTCATAACCCTGACGCTTCGAGGTGAATGATGAATGCGAAAAATTCGACCGTGCTGTCGGTCCTTTCCACCTGGGGCAACATCCTCCAAGGGCGGAAGCCCGTTTTGTCGATTGAGATCACCCGGGAATGTCCGCTGCGCTGTCCGGGCTGTTACGCTTATGAGCCGGGACATCTGGGCGAGGCGGGCCCGCTCCGCGATTTGGGCGACTACAAGGGCAAAGAACTGATCGACGGCGTGGTGGCCCTCGTTCGCCGCTATCGCCCCGCCTTCCTTTCGATCGTGGGCGGCGAACCCCTGGTCCGTTACCGGGAACTGGAAGTGTTGCTCCCGAAAATGGAAGAGATGGGCGTCAGGGTTCAGCTCGTCACCAGCGCGGTACGCCCGATTCCTGCAAGCTGGCGGGAATTGCGCAACCTTCACCTGGTTGCTTCGATCGATGGCCTGCAGCCTGAGCACGACCGGCGCCGCGCACCCGCCACCTATGACCGCATCCTGAAGCATATCGCCGGCCAGCGCATCACCGTGCATTGCACAATTACCCGGCAGTTTCTCGAGCGCCCCGACTATCTGAAAGAGTTCACCGGCTTCTGGTCCGAGCGCGCGGAAGTCCTGAAAATCTGGTTCAGCCTTTACACGCCCCAGGAGGGCGAACAGAGCGCGGAAAGGCTCTCACCTAAAGACCGGATTGCCGCCGTTCAGGAGATTGCGCGCCTGCGCGGCGTGTTTAGCAAGGTGGATGTCCCCAGGGGCGCGCTTGAGGCCTACCTGCACCCGCCTGCCTCGCCGGAAGAGTGTCTCTTTGCCCAGGTTACTGAATGTCTTTCCGCCGATCTCACGACGCCCGTCACCCCATGCCAGCTCGGCGGCCGTCCGGTCTGCACTGAGTGCGGATGCATGGCTTCCGCCGCTCTCGTAACCATTGGCAAATTTAAGGTTGCCGGTTTAATCCCCGCGGCGGATATCTACGAC
>JAKAWN010000415.1 GCA_021827245.1 Acidobacteriota bacterium
CGATCTCGGCTCGGCCAGGATATTAAAGGCCCGCTCGATCGCCTTGAGTCCACGTGGGTTCGCGTGTGCCGCCCTCAATTCCAAGTCACGAAGCTTGTAAGCAAGCCGCAATTCTGCCAGCGATGCACCCGGAGTCGTTTTGAGGACTTCATAGAAGTTTGGTTCATCGTGCTCGCGGCGGGAAGTTCTCGCGACATAAAAGTAGTCGCGAATAACATCGCAATTCAGCCGCATCGTCGAAATCCCAACTGCGCTTGCGCGAACCTCCGCCAGCGAGTAAAGCTGAGCCCGCCTGTCTTCTTTTGGTTTCGTCACATAACCGATCGGGGCCACATACACAGCCCTCACTTTCGAGTTGGGAGCTTTGCGAATAATGATTTCGGTTCCGATGTCGCAGCCTTCACTTGGTAGCGGAAACTCAATCGTGTCCCCTGGCGAGATCGAGCCATGAAGAAGCCCGGACACGAGCACGGAGCGCCCGCCTCCGAGGATGCACTCTAAGCTTTGGCCGACGGGTCTGGTTTCGAAAACCCTGCCGCAGTAGGCCTGACCTTCGTTCACCACGTGGGACATGCCGTCAGGTTAGTTTCCTGGCTCTTGCCTGTCAAGCGGCTGCCATATATCGTCGTTTCAACAGGATAGCCCTCAGCTCAAGAAAACCATCAATTCGGAAGAAAGGAGTAATCCCTCCTGTGCGAATCGAAGGACGACTGCGTCTCGGGCACTACCCGCTTCCGTTGGCGGAAGGCAGGCGCATTCGCCGGCACATCCAATTGATGCCCGGTTTCGTGGCGCTTGATCCATGCATCGGCGAAGGCCACGCTCTCGGAGCAATCACGGCCGACGTAAAGGGCCATTGCTGCGGAATCGAACTTGATGCGTTTCGGGCCGAGGAAGCTCGCGGATGCGCCAACCAGGTCATCCATGCAAGCGCATTCGATGTTCATTGTCCAGCCGAATCCATCTCGCTTCTCTATCTGAATCCTCCTTACGATTTTGAAATCTCCGAAGGCAAGAACGAGCGGATGGAACGAGTCTTCCTCCAGCACACCTACCGCTGGCTCAAGCCGGGCGGAGTCCTGGTTTTAGTCATTCCCTGCGCCAGCCTTGCCGATTGCAGTGAGATTCTTGCCTGGAACTTCAAGGACACAAGCCTCTATGCACTCACCGAGCCTGAGTGCGTCAAGTACAACCAAATCGTCCTCCTCGGAATTCGCCGAACGCGCGCCGAACGTGAGCGCGTCCGTGACGAGGACGTGAGCCGGCAGAGGATGGAATACTACCGGAAGTCACGGGCGCTTGATGAGCTGCACCAATTTCATCCTCTCACTGAACGGCCCACGCGCACTTATGCTGTCCCGCCTGCCGAACCGGTCACGCTTACAGATCGCGGGCTGCCGCTCGATGAGATCGAAGATTTACTGGCGAAGTCTCCTGCTTACCGGCAAGCGAGTTGCTTACTCATCGGAAAGGAAGATCGGGTTGCCGGCCGGCCCCTGACTCCGTTGCACGGAGGGCACGTCGGCCTGCTCGCGGTTTCTGGATTGCTCAACGGAATCTTCGGCGAAGGGCCGACGCTTCACATAGCGCGATGGCAGAGCGTAAAGGCGACGGACACGATTGAAGAAACCGACGACGTGGGCGTGACGACGATCCGGGAGAAGGAACGCTTTTCGCACGAGCTTCGCGTCGTTTTCCGAGATGGCCGCGTCGCGGTCTTGAAGTGAGGTAGCTGTGAAAAATGCTCATCTGCGCTTTGGAACATTGCGTTACACGCGTCGAACCCACGATACAACGATCGACGTCCGCGTTCGCATGGACCGCTTGATCCTTGAACAAAGGCAGGATGGATATGCCGTCGCGCACTTGATTTCGGTCGTGGGAAACGACGCCGACATCGGCGGGATTTGGGCGGCGATTCTCGATGGCAGAACGTTCTGGGTTTCGGGTCCCGGCATTGAAGATGTAAACGCAACGCTCGGCGACAAGCTTCAATGCTGGCGAGGTTCAATTTCAATTCCTGGCCACAAGCGGCCGCTGCGCCACTTGGTTGCAATTTCACGCGAGCTCGCGCTGACTGCTCCTGGCGGCGACAACGGCTCAAGGCGCACAATTCTTTGCGCCGACGATCGTTCCTTTGTCCTTTACCGAATCGCCCAGCGTTACGGTTTGCCGGTTGTGCCGGAATGGGCCGAGTGGTTCATGCAGGAGCTTCAGAAGCGAAAGGCCATCACGCCCCTCGCTGGCCTCGGGTGTTCGCCAGTGATTGTGAAGGGAACAGGCAAAGCGTTCTTGCATTGGATTGGTGTGGCAGTCAAACGCGGCACGATTCATGTGCCAGATACGAAACCAGAAATGTCCTGGCCTCCGTTCGAAATGATATTGAAGCCCGAGTTCATTCCAGGCTAAATGGTTGGCTGTCGCTAATCTTGCGCGAAATTATGCTGCTGAGAGGGCTTCAAGCAACCGCGCCATCGCCAGAGTGTCCAGTTTGCAGTAGGCAAGGAACGCCGCGCGCAAGCTGCTTCGCTCATTAGCATCCATATTACCGCGAATCATTGTCTCCCACGCCAGGCCTGCCTCGGCGCCTTCGGATACCGGCATACCGTCATATGAGAGATCAGGTAGCAGTGCCGGCAGCACGCTCTTCAGCGAGTCCTCCTATGACAGGCGAGGTCGCCCCTTGCCGCCGTCCGCACCCTGATGTGCCTCTCCTGGTGCCGGCGACGTTCTCATACTTGTGGACAAATCAACAGAACTGTTTTTCATAACACCATGGAGAATACAACCATCACCTTACCCGATGTGAGCAAGCCCATTGTCAACATTAATGACTACCTCGCGGCATACGGCGAGGGCCTGGCACAAAGGATTGTCGAATCTTTCCCACCCCTCCACGACGTCGAGGACTCTGTTTCACCTCTTCTTGCGAAGCTTCGTCGCGAGCCATACGCTGCCCAGTCTTTAGCTGTGATGGGAATTGTTCGGCGCTGGGAAAAGTCACGCTCCGCTGCCGCGGTCGCAGAATGCGGTACCGGCAAGACGTTTATCGCTCTGGCCTCGATGTTTGTGCACAGCCAGGGAAAACCGTTCTGCGGTTTGGTTATGGCTCCGCCACACCTTGTGGACAAATGGGCGCGCGAGTCGTTCCAAACCATACCGGGCGTGCGCGTGTTCATGATTGATGGCCTGCGCGACGCGAAGCCGAACGCGGTTTCCGGGGTCAATGAAGTCAAGCTGCGCCACGGCCAGATCTTTCGCGAAGGCTTGAGGACGTCTCTCACCGAACTGCGCCTGCGGAAGGGTCATCGCTCCGCGCGAGCGCGCTGGGATGCGCTCTGCGGGTCGCCGGCAATCATGATCATCGGAAGAGAACGCGCTAAATTATCGTTTTTCTGGAAACACGCCTTTAATATGGCCGAAAGCGGCAGATTCACAGGCACGATCGTGAACCCGGATTCTGGATGTCCTGTGTATCTTGGCGAAAATGGAGAACGGCTGATTCGCTCCGACTTCAAGAAGACCAAGCTCGCGGAATGGCTGGGCATCGAAGCCGACGGGGATGAGAAAGCAAGCGGCAAGCGCCGGCGCACGCTCTACAGCCCTCTTTGGCAGGCGGACCAATCAAGAATCCGTCGCTTTGCGCCGGCCGACTTCTTTGCTCGATATTTAGCAGGCTTTTTCGATTACGCCATCGCGGACGAAGTGCACGAATTGAAGGGCGGCGACACCGCCCAAGGGAATGCCCTTGCGAGTCTTGCCGTGTGCGCCAAACGCACACTCATCCTGACCGGCACATTGCTCGGCGGATTTGCGGACGAGCTTTTCCATATTCTCTATCGTCTCGACGCTTCGAAAATGGTCTCGATGGGCTTCGAGCACGGCTCAGGCGGTCTTCAGTACTTTACCGAAACCTACGGGCTGCTCGAAAAGGTGACGACCATCGAGCCCGCTGACAACAAGTGCTCCGAGGCCCGCGTCACCGAGCGCGTTCGGCGGCGGCCGGGCGCTTCGCCGCTACTCTTCGGCCATTTCATGATGGATTTTGCGGCGTTTCTCTCGCTCGAAGATATCTCCGATGCGCTCCCGTCATACCGCGAAGATGTGGTTGCGGTCGAAATGGATCCTGACCTCAAATCCGCTTACGAAGACTTGGAGCGCGACGTGAAGCAGGCTTTCCGGGATCACCGGGGCAATCAGTCGGTGTTGAGTACCGGAGTCAACGCTTTGCTTCTGTATCCGGACCGGCCGTTCGACCTCGGACCGCTCACCGGCTGGGAATACAACCCCGAGACCGAGCGACGCGAGCGATTTGTGTTCGCTGAGCCGCGTGACCTCAGTCAAGAAATTGTCTATGCCAAGGAGCGCCGATTGGTCGAGGAAATTAAATCGGAGCTCTCGCGCGGGAGAAAGGTCCAGGTTTATGCCGTATACACCCAGAAAAGAGACGTGACGCGCCGCCTGGAAACGATCCTCTTGAAAGAGGACATCCGTGTGGCGCGCCTGACCGCGGACGTGAAGCCCGAAGCGCGCGAAGCGTGGTACGAGCGACAGCTGCGCCGGGGAACACAAGTAGTGATTTCACATCCACGTTTGGTAGCGCTCGGCCTTGACTTGCTCCCGTTCAGCACGCTCTTGTTCTACGAGACCGGCTATTCGGTCTTTACGCTGCGCCAAGCCAGCCGCCGGTCGTGGCGCATCGGCCAGCACCGGAATGTGGTCGTCAAGTTCCTCGCCTACAAGGACACCGTTCAGGAAACTTGCTTGAGATTGATGGGCCGCAAGCTGCTCGTGTCATTGGCGATGGAAGGCAAATTCTCGGCCGAAGGTCTTCAAGCCGTGGGCGATGAGGACATGCTAATGGCCATGGCACGCGAGCTGGTGACCGAGAAGGGTGTGGGTGATTCAGCGTCCACGGTTTGGCGCGAGCTTCAAAAGCGCCATGAGGAAACATTCGGCAGCCGGCAGGAAGGAGAGCCGAAAATTCCGATGGCAATGGAACCGGTCGTACCATCCGATCCGCCGCCTCTGGCGTCGCAGCCTCTATTTGCATTCGGAATGCCAGCGGCCGATCTTGTCAGAAGAAAGAATTCGCGCCGCGTCTCCTCCTCCGAGAACCAACTGGGTCTGTTTGGTCCGTAGAAGTCGAGACGAAACCCTTCGTGTCCGCCCGTCGCGCCAAAACTACAGGGCGTGCCCCGCAATTTTCGGCAAATCTGTGCAAACGTCAGTCGAAAAGGCGGGCCTTCTCAACTCTATTTGATTGTGGCTGATGAGCATTCATCTCTTTGCACTGCCATTGTGCATTCAGAAGCTTGGATTGGGATGAGCCGAAGGCGACCGTTAGAGCACTTCGTTCCTGGAAATCTCAATGGAGGCGACTTTAATGCCGTTCAAATTCTCTCACAGCGGGGACTTTCATCTCGAGGAGGATCGCTATTTCGATGATACAGCCCGTTGTATCGAATGGTTCGTCGCTCATGGCATCGAGCAAGGCACCAATCTTTTCGTGCTGAATGGCGACCTCACGACCTACAAGCAGACGATCCGGGAGCGGAAATTCTGGGTTGATGCCATGATTCGTATGGCGGACTACGCACCAGTACTTCTGATTGCTGGAAATCATGGCAAGGAACTTGAGGACGATCTGTGGCCGCTCTTCAAGGTGAAGGGCATATATCCGGTTTTGCTCTGTACCGAGCCCGAGCTCATTGAGTTGGACCAGGCAGCAATCGCGGTTTTCCCTTATCCGCGCAAAGAGGAGTTTGTGGGCGCGGCCGAAGACGGATGTTTTGCGCAGGCGTTTCAGGCCAAACTCCAGGAGTTCAACCAACAGTTCGACCAGCGACAAGATTCCTACCGGCTGTTCTTTGGCCATTTCGGTGTAGCTGGAGCCCGCGTGTCAGGCGGCCAGCCGCTCGTCGGTCGGCGCGCCGAATATCCACTGGAGCCTCTCCTCGGTCTGCGGGCGCAGTATGTTGGCCTGAGCCACATTCACCTGCGGCAGCAGCTTGGACCGCGTATTTGGT
>JAKAWN010000416.1 GCA_021827245.1 Acidobacteriota bacterium
AAGGCCACAACGCCCGAACCCACGCATCGCGAAATCTACGCCACGCTCCGCATCCCGACCGAGGTCATCAAACCTGTCAGGACGTGGACACGCCAAACGGATAGTGACGAAAAAAATCTTAAGTTATAGAAAATGCAGGATCAGACCCTGAAATGTGTGGAAGTTGGGCTAATCAAGGGATTCCGCGAGGCGGGATGTGACCGTTATCGGGAGATGCCAGGTCCGTGGTACCCGGATTTCAGGCAATCTACCAAATACCGACCAGCGGTCCGGCGCACGCATCTGCTGCTAGGCAAGCGGAATGTCGACCTCAGCCCCGCGGCGCTCGGCTGACAAATAGGCGCTATAGAGCACCGCGATGCTGTCAGAAGCCAGAGCGCCATTCGCTAGCGGCTCGCGATGGTCCCGAATAGCTTCAAGAAAATCCTGGAACTCCTGCGGGTAACCGTGCTGCCAGTCCTCGTCCGGCGCCGGATGGCTCCATCCCTGCTTGGTTGAGATCTTCTCCGTCACATACACGTCCTTGAAGAAATCCTCTTTGGGATTAAAGGTTTCGAGAGCATCAATCGGGTTCAGATTGCAGCGGGTCCGATGGTTGTTGGCAAAAACTTCAAGCCAGTTGTGGACACCGCCGAGAACGAGTTCTGAAGAGAAAATATCGGCTACCGTTCCGTCGGTGAACGTAATGTGTATCTGGCTGTAGTCTTCAATGTCTTCGTAATCCCGTCGAATGAAGCCCGCGTCCTGAAAGTCTTTCAAGCGCGTGATTTCATGCGTACGGGCGGACACAGTGGCGGGCCGGATGGGTTTGCCGTCCCGAGCTCTTCCTTCCGCGATTTTCAGGTAGAGCGCCACCGACAGTGGGTGGCAAGCCTTGCCCACGATTGAGCCGCCACCTGAAAATTTCCACATTCCGTAGTAGGGAGAATGTGATCCGCTGTGGGACGCGCCGCCGATCTGCCAGAGGATCTGCCCGCCGCTTTTTTCGATGATCTCCCGCTCCTTCTGGATGGAGGGAGCATAGACCCAGTCTTCGGCGTAACCGATCATTTTGCCGCTTTTGCGCGCAGCCTCCAGAATGCGGCGGCAACTCGCCATCGCCTCGCGCAACATTATTTCCTTGGGAAAAGTATTTCCACGAAATTCCACCCCGTCAGTCTTTGGGAGACCATAGTAACCGGTAAAGGGCTTTTCGATAATGACGTGCTTGCCCTGCTTCAGGGCTTCAACCGCCACGGTTTCATGGCTGGAGCCTGGGGTGCAAACGTCGATCACGTCTGCGGCGTCACACAACTGCTGAAGAGAGTCAAAGGCCTTGACCCCATAGTCCTGTGCAAACTTCTGGCGCGAGGCCGGGCCATGTGAAATGACGCCTGTGACGACGAGAGGAACGCCATACACTCTCTGGTAGCCCTTCATATGAAACCGCGCGGCGAAACCCGCTCCGGCAATGCCAATTCGAATAGGATGTGTCATTGTCAGCTCCGGGAAGATTTTAATAATGTTACCTGGCCGTTTGCAAGAAGGTTGGCCGCCGCCGGCCGCCCTGTTGCATTGAACTACTTATCAACGGGGCGCGAAAGGAATTCCGGGCGGTGACTCAGTTCGTTTCGTATTCTGTGGCAGGGGCATCTTGGCCGTGTGTTTTGAGCGCAGCACGAGCGCGGACTCCCGTGCCACCAATCAATTTGAGTCACGACCAAACTCCGACGTCGTAATTTCCCGAGGTATTGACCGGATGCCGCCGTGTCAGTCGTGGGCGGACGATTCCTTTCTGTGGCGGGTTTGCGGCCATTCGCAATATAATTGCACGAAGCTGAGAGAACAGGTCTGGGTCCCGTTGGCCGTCATGATCGCGAAGGCGGTTTTGCTTTCTTGGCGTGTGTGGAAGGCCTGACGCGAGTGTGCTGCCCCGAGCCCGGCGAAGCGTCCACCTCCGTGCAAGCCGGCCAGTCGCAGGATTCTTTAGAAGTTGCTGGTCTCTATATGGCAGGGGGCGATTCTTTTCGACGGCCTGTCAGCATATTTCCAAGGAGTGGAAGAGAACGACGATGAGCATCATCAACATGTTTAAGAAGATTGACAGGAACCGCTGGTTTGTATGTCACAACTGCCTGATGCACAACAGCCATGACGCTTTGAATTCCATCTTTTACTCCGAAAGCCCCAAGGTGAACGTGCTGGGGCGGCCCACAATGATCTGCCCTCGCTGTAATGATGCCAATACTCGCTCATTCCAGGAACTCAAAGAGGAAGGATCGGAGTCGGCACTCTGGGGGCTTGAACGTATCGTGAAGAAACATCCCCGCAGCCAGTTTCTTGTGAAACCCGCCAGCCAGAAAACCTCTGTGAATTGACGGCAGCTAGCGCATCTTAGGAGGCGTCCCGGCTCTGCCGGGGTGGCAGTAGAAGTTTGACAGATCCGGGAGTCCATCGCGGAAACTCCAAAACGTGAGCCGCCAAAGCACACGTAAAGGCGATCCACGATGGACGAGAGAGAAAGCTTAAACCACACGCAGTGGGAGTGCAAATAGTGCGTCGGCATAAACCGGCAAGGTGTAGTGAATGAAAGAGTGATACGTTGAAGGATTAGCGACCCGCAACGGCCGCGAGTCATGCGGTGTTCCTCGCAAGGGCAGCGTCGAAGCGTTGACAGGGAACGTGCGGGCCAGGCATCGAGCCGCGAAAGCTCCCAAACTTCGGGACGTCGACGCCGTTATTTGAAGCGGAAGGCTACATCCGGGGCGCTGATATCGCGAGGTACTACCGAGTCCTGCGCGGTCGGAGACCCTGTGCACGTACGGAAGCACTTTGCGCGGGAGCCGGGAGATCCCGGGTTCGCCCAGGGCAACAGTGCGCTGGGACGTATCGGGAAGTCTAAGGACACGCGCCGATGATGAACGGACCTGGGAAGTCGGACAGACCCGAAGTACCTGCGAGGTCCGCGAACAATGCCAAAGTGCTGGCAGCGGAGGGGGTAGAGGGAAGGGGTCTGGCTAAAGGGAACCTGCCTCAGCAAAACGGGTCCCGGACGCTGAGCCGGGCAGACGCGCCCAGTGCGCTGGAGCGGGTACGCCAAGCAGCAAAGAAGGATAAGAAGGTGCGGTTCACTGCGCTCCTGCACCACATCTATGACCTGAAGGCGCTTCGCATGGCCTACTTCAGTTTGAAGAAGGAAGCCGCGCCGGGCGTGGACGGGGAGACGTGGCGGCACTACGGCGAGGAACTGGGGAAGAATCTCCAAGACCTTTCCGCAAGGCTGAGGCGAGGAGCGTACCGGGCCAAGCCGGTTCGCAGGGTGTACATCCCCAAGGCCGACGGGCGGCAGAGGCCGCTCGGTGTAATGGCGCTGGAAGATAAGATCGTTCAGCGCGCGCCGGTCGAGGTGCTGAACGCCATCTACGAAACTGACTTCCTCGGCTTCTCTTATCTTACGGGTTCCGGCCGGGGCGCAGCCCGCATCGTGCGCTGGATGCGCTCTACACGGGACTGCTGAGGAGAAAGGTGAATTGGGTGCTCGACCTTGATATTCGTGGCTAATGCGCAATCTCTGTCATCATTGCAACTCCAGTCGGAGGTCCGCCACTTGGGACACTCTAGCGCAGCACACCGATGTCTTTCAGGATTCCACGCAGTGTTCCTTTCTCTTCATCACTCAGGTCATCCCCCGGTCCGCGCACAGGCCCTCCGGCCAGCCCCATGACTTCCAACGCCGCCTTGAGAATGCCCACGTAAATGTGGCCTGACGTAAAGCCGGGAAGCACCCACGGGTCGCGACCGCGGTGCTGTGCGCACACGCCGGCGAATTCATATAGACGCCCGGTCTTAACGGCGATCTCTCGCACTCGCCGGAAATCACAGGCATCGGCAGCTTCGAGCAGCGCCAGAGACAGCTCCGGGGCAAAGTTGGCTGTCCAGGAAACGAAGCCGGGACACCCAAGCGCTGCCGCGTAAGCGAACTGGAGATCGCCCAGCCCGCACACAACAGTCATTTTGGCGGGATCTACCGCGTCGCGCATAGCCTTGAAAAGAGTGACTTCGGCCGTATTCTCCTTGTCGGCCACAATGTTCGGGTGCTCGGCGCAACGTGCCATGAGGTGAGGCGGTATCCAAAGCTTCGATACCACCGGATTGTTGTAGATCATCACCCCGACGTGCAGGGCGTCAGCGAGTCGAAGGAAATGCCGGGCAAGTCCCTCTTCGCTTGGGACGTGGTAATACGGCAAGACAACCTGCACACCGTCAGCTCCTGCTTTCTCCGCAGCCTGCGACAGGGAGATCGTCTGCTCGGTGCCCGCCTCGGCGGTGCCCGCGACTACGGGTATTGCGCCTGCTGCCGTGTCGATCACAGCTTCGATCACCTTGATACGCTCGGCGTCCGAGAGCGCGTAGGCCTCGCCCGTGCTACCCGTCGGTACGAGTACGAATCGGCGTCCCTTGCACTTGTCGATGAGAAACTGCGTGTTGGCTCGCAAACCAGCGATGTCGAGGCTCCCGTCTGAGTTGAAAGGGGTCGCCTGAACGATGGTTACGCCCTTGATCCTTTCGCGCATTGTTTCCGGAATGATGGCCATTTCAGTCTCCATTCTCTTCTCTCTTCAGCAGTGCTGCCGGGCATGAGAAATTGCGCAGACTCCAGGTCGCCGGCTAGGTATGCAGGCAGGACTTCATCAACTCTGCCGCTAACGAAAGGGATGACATCGATCCCAATCCTGGCCAGGCACTCTGCGAGCGAGCGCGAAATCGCTCCACAAATCAACACATTCACCCCGAGCGACTCCAGCCGCCGGGCGCGGTTCACGGGAACCGCCTCCTCAAGGACAAGCTCGGTGCGTGCAACCTCTCGCTTATCGTGGTACTCAAGCAATAAGAGGTGACGCGCAAAATCAAAAGCCGTCGAAACCCGGCCGTCCGTGACCGGTATCGCGACCTTCATAAATGTACTCCTGAATGGGAGTAGAGCAAGTTTCGTTCCAGCGCGCACGTGGAGAATTGGGCGGTCTCTGATTCGCAAAGAAATCTGCTGGGTTGCATTGCGAAAGGCCCTGCAAACTGCGAGGATTGGTTGCGGGTATGCAACCTCCATGCAGAGTACGACGCAAACCATCCACCAGGCCATGATGGTCGACGTCTCCTTTCATCAGCGAATCACGAGTATTCGCCTGACAGCTATGCGTGCCCTCTTGCTTACCTCCTTATCGACGTCAACTTCGAACTGGTCGTGCTTCAGGGAATTGCACAGCTTCTCGAGGGTGTTCATCTTTATGTAGTCGCACGCGGCCACCAGCAGGCTAAAGGCACTTTGTAACCGCTGGTTGCAAATGTGCAACCAGGGGCGCAAAGTGGAGTGGCGATTCTGCAACCTGCGAGGGAGGATTTGAACAACGATGTGAGCCATGGCAGCGGATTGAAGCCCTCAAAAAGATGGCCATTCGATTGCCTTTATGACCTTGTGGAGGTTTGTCAGGTGGATTATGTGTTTGGTCCGGTACCGTCGAGACGCTTGGGCCGGTCCTTGGGGATTGACCCGATTCCGCTGAAGACGTGCAACTGGAACTGCGTTTACTGCCAACTGGGACGGACTGTGCCATTGACTGGTGTACGCGGCAATTATGCACCCGCCAGACAAATCGTTGAGGAAGTCCATCAAGTGCTGGAAGCCCACGAGACTGGCGAGGTGGACTGGATAACCTTCGTGGGCTCCGGGGAACCCACGCTACATGAGCGCCTGGGCTGGATGATCGGGCAAGTAAAGGCCTTTACCAGCACACCGGTGGCGATCATTACCAACGGCTCGCTGCTTTACCGGCCTGAGGTGAGGGAGGAACTCTTCGTTGCAGATGCCGTGCTTCCTTCGTTGGACGCCGGCACCAATTCGCTCTATCGCACGATTAACCGTCCGCATCCCGAGTTCACTTTTGATCGGCTGGTGGAGGGCCTTATTGAGTTTCGTCACGGGTACACCGGCAAGCTGTGGATTGAGG
>JAKAWN010000417.1 GCA_021827245.1 Acidobacteriota bacterium
CGCATGGCTTGCCGAACTCCGTTTCTCTTCAAACCGCCCTTCCGCGCGCCGGTATTCCGGATTGTTTCCGGAAGGTATCCGGAATACCTTTTGGGTAGGAAAAAGGGGATCCAAACCATGTCCGACAAGCAAGGCCGCTATCGGAAACACAAGGCCGAACAGGGCTTCCATCGCGTTGAAATTTTGGTGCCGGAAGAGGCCGCCACTCATCTGAAGGCCTATGCTCGCGCGCTTCGTGATGCGCATCGCCTTGGTGCTCGCTTTCCGTCTTTCGATGGAATGCCGCCCGCGTCGGACGGGACATACAGCAGAAAGCCGGCGTCAATTCTCCCCAAGGCAGACAGGAAAAGCGGCAAACCCGAACCAAGAATTGTCAGCGGCAGGCATGCCATGCAGAAGAAACCCGATTTTTCCGGCGGCCTGTTTTAGGCCCGATTTTCCCAGGCACTGGGTCGGATCATCATGTAGCAGTAAATGGTAAATTTTAAGTCAATCCAATATGTTATATGATTGTCGATGGTGTTGCGCCGAGGCAGACCCCCTATGGGTCTTCATGCTTATTTTTGCGGAAACAAAAGTTCAAGGGGCATACCCGCGAGCGCGCAGCGCAGTCAGCTTGAGCGCCGGGCGCGCTGCTTTGAATAGCAGAGACATGCCCGGCGCTCCTGCCAGCTTCCATCGGTATGGGCAAAGCGCATTTGGAACGATTTCCGTCCATCACCGTTCTTATTTCGCGTTCACCCGCAAGCCGCTCTTATCCGACCACACGAGTTCGTTTGGCTAGATCACGCTCCAGAGGAGCTTTTCGTGCATTTTGATGCCTCGTCAATTTCTCAACGCAATCTGGACAAAGAAGGCCACTCTTATCGGCTTCGCTCATGGCGTGGTATTTCTTGTCGTCTGATAGATCTGCTTCCCTCATCTCACACAACCGTTCCTTGAAAGCCTGCGCTCCCAGTCTCCGCGTATGGGCCTCACGCAGATTGAGAGCATTTACAAGAATTTTCTGTATGACATCCTTATCTCCGTACCCATGCGCCAGTCTCGAATTTGCACTTCCTATGTCATTAACAAATCCACACTCTATTATTGGTATGTCATGTAATATTTGTGCTGTTTTGCATTGTATTATTGTATATTGTCCAGTCTCAGCATCAAATAAATCTGCTTTATCAACCACACATATAGTTCCGCCATATGGTTCATGCATAATAAAATCCATCATTTCTTTCATTTTTGGACGATTTATTAAATCGCTCTCGTAAAATATACGATGTTCTAGGTTTTTTTCGTGAATAAGAAGGCCTTTTCTCTTATATGCCTCTGCTTCACCTACAGGTATTAATCCTTTCGCCCATCCTTGCAGATACGCGATCCGCATTGCCCCCATAAACATGTCTACTTCCGCCAATCTTTTCCTGTTCCATGTCGGTTTTTCCCTCTCATCGTTGTGCTGCCGTGCAGCGACGTAGCCCACCAGCGGCATAGACATTCCCATTTTTCTCTCCAAAATCTTCCTAGAGTAGGTCATCTACTTTTTTATTTCTCGATGCGTCATTTTAGGTTTGGTCACGAAGACCGCGATGCGTCTCAATCATGAGCGCATCGATCACATAGGATGACGGGTATGACTTTTAATGACGAAAATTTTGCTAAATTTGTCGACTTCCTCCGTGACAAGCGCCTGCCACTGCATCTCACGGAAGACGAGATCATCGATCTCGTCGGACCCGACGCGGAGCAGGCGTTTTGTGCTGCCTTTCAAAGCGTCAATCAGCGCCTGACAGAGGTGGCTGGCAAATGGATGGAATCGGTCCTGTGCCCTCAAAAAGGCGGGCATCCCCAGACGTACTACGTCACCGTGTACCGCGAAGGCCAAAAAAGCCTTTTCCCGAATGCGCGGGCGCCGGCGGCCGGGCCCTACTGGATCCCTGATCGCCTTCGCGCATGAAAACTCGACCCCGGCCGCATATGCGGCCGGGGTTCCCTCCCCTCATCCGGATACGCGCCGTCGGAGAGCCTCCAGGCGCCTCGACCGCGTTCCAGACGATGTCAAAACGCGACGTCAACACTTCGACATGCCCAGAAAAGGAAAGTCCTCAACCATGTTCATTCGCCGCATTGTTCACGCTCTATCCGACTGGGTACGCCCCCAGCCGCTTCCGCTTCAGATTACTGAGGATGAACTCCTCGAGATCATCGGGCCAGAGATTGAAGCCTTTCGCTTCCACTTCAGCATGATCAACGGCTGCCTGTCCCGCACCACCAACATAAAGATGGAATTGATTTCGTGCCCCGCAACCTCGACCCACCCTTCTACATTCTACCTCACGGTTTACTACGAAGGTCAGAAAAGCCTGTTCTTTGAGGCACGGGCGCCGAAGGCGGGCCCCTACTGGATCCCTGATCATCTCCGCTCATGAAAACTCGACCTCGGCCGCACAGCGGCCGAGATCATTTCCACACGGATCGAAGACATGCAAAACATGAAGAATTCTCCCTCGCGCTGCTATCTCATTGGCAATGACAAAGGCGGGGTCGCAAAGGATCTCAGCGCCGAAGGCTTCAAGATCGCGCTCCAACGCCACAATCTTGAGCACCAGCTGATCGAAATCGAAAGTCAGAAGCGCCTCGGTGTTCTTTACCCGGACACCCACTTCATCAAAGCCTCCGCCATCGGCGCTGATGAACTCTACACCAACCCGGACAAGGTCTTCGAGCCGATGGACCGGATGGCCGGTTTGGTGCGCTCAAAGCCGATTTCGGTCGTGTGCCTCGGCGCGAATCTAACCAGCGGTTTTCTCCGTTGGTCCGAAACCAACGGCGCTCGCTGCTTCGGAGACGGCTCCGCTCTTCACTTCGTTTGTCTCCTGACCATGAACCGGGCGGCGTTGGCTGCTGGGTTGACCAACTTATACGATTTTGGCGTGCAGTATCCGGCAGCGCAACGCACAGCCCTGCTCAATGAATTTGCAGCACCTTTCATCGATGGCGATCGTAACCTTGCCAAGCGCCTCCGCGAGGCACAGGGAGATGGTGAGCCCATCGAAACCCTCAAGCTTACGCGCATGGCAGCCCCCGCCTGGGGTTACATTCAGAATTTAGGCCCGCTCGCGGATGTCGCAACGATGCCCGCGCAGCGTCTGATTGACCTCGGCCTGCCCGAGGGGCCCGCGATCCGTTCGATGGCGATGTTCGAGAAGTGGCTCGAACATGATCTTGTCGGGCCTTTGTCGACCCTTTTGCCGCTGATCAAGGAGGGTTGACATTGAAACCGCCACAATCTCACGCCGAAGCGCACGCTGCGTGGTCAGCAGAACAGTTCGCTGAATTTAAGCGCCTGTCTTCGAAGGATCGCCTGGCAGCGGTAAAAAACGGTGCCCTTGAGGACTGGAGAAAAGGCCACCGTGACGCAGCTCTTAACCTGATCGCCGGAGTCAAACAAACTCCATCATCAAGTGCACGCCTGACTGCGCCTCCCTTTGAAGCAGCCACCACCCCCCTGCCCCGTTTGGCCACGCACTCGCCCTCCGTCGATCCGTTCCTGATCGTGACTGTTGGTGGATGGATCCTGATCGTGGCGCTTGTCGCCGCATATGCGTACGACATTATTGAAAGGATTTCACTATGACGAAACGTCCCCCAGCGGTTTTCGCGTGGCGGAAGCCGTTTGCCCCGACGGCCGTTTACGTCCTTTTTTACGCGATCCCGACCATACCCTTCTCATTTGTCGTCATTTTCGGCTTGTTACCGCCATTCTGGGGGGGACCGAGCCGCGGCCTGCTCACGGAAACACACTTCGCGTGGGACAACACCGCCGCTGTCTCATGGAACTACGTATTTGACATCCTCTCTCAACATCTTCCTTTTCCAGAATACTGGCGCGCGGATGTTTGGGTCGGTTTGCTCGAGAACGATACGGTATGGAGCAATTTTCTTGTCCGCCTTGGCGCAACATTTGCCGCTACGGCCTGGGTGATCATCGTGCTTTCCGTCCGACGATACTTCTACACTGGGCGTACCATGGGCTTCGAATATGCGTCTGGCCCCCGTTTGCTGGAGGGCCGCGCTGCAATTCGTGCGGCCAACGCGGCAATTGCTGAAGAGGATTCCCCGCGATCCAACGGATTGTATCTGACCCGCGATTTGAAGTTGTCCTTAAAACGTGAGCTTGGCAGCTTCGGGATTTTTGGAACCCAAGGCAGCGGAAAAACCACAGTTCTTAAATTCTTGTTTGCGCAGCTTATTGATCGCGCGAACACGAAACTCATCATCCTTGATCAGAAAGGTGACTTCACGGCCCAGTGGCCAAGCCAGAGCGTTATCTTCTTCGCACCGCATGACCAACGGTCGCATGCGTGGGATATTGGCGCCGATGTCGTGACCGACATGCATGCGCACGAATTGGCGGCTTCCTTGATCCCTATACCTGCCGGTAGCTCAGATCCCTTTTGGCCAGAAGGTGCACGCCAGATTGCGGAAGCCCTCATCATCGCACAGCAGCGTCGTTACGGAAAGCATTGGGGTTTCCTGGAGCTGCTTTATGCATTCGAATCCTCTCCCACAGAGCTTAGGGCTATGGTTGAGCCGATACACCGTGACGTCCTGGAATTCCTCGCTGTCGACGAACACGGCCAGTTCACACGCACAGCAGCTGGCTTTGTCACCCACCTTCGAGCCAAGGTGATGCCTATGCTCCGCCCATTAGCCATTTCCTGGGGTCTGGTCCCAAAAGAAAAGCGCGTGTCCCTCAGATCCTGGCTTTATGGTAATGGACCGGATGCTCAGACTCTGATTCTACAAAACAACACGAACTTTCCAGAGATCAGTGCCACATGGATGCGTTCGGTCATCCGGACTCTCGTGCGGATCACGGGCAGTTCAAGTTTTCCGGATTTTGAGGAGAAAGGCCAAAATATCTGGTTCATCCTTGATGAATTCCCACAGATCGGACATCTTCCTGAGCTTCTGACGATCCCCGAAACGCACAGATCGAAAGGCGTAACGCTTCTACTGACGGCACAGGCGGCCAGCCAGATTTACACCGCATACGACAAGCATCAGGCGGATACGCTGTTTACTCTTCTGCAGACAAAGATCATCTTGCAACCCGGGCAAGGCAGCGGGTTCGTCGAAAAGATAAACGACTGGCTTGGTCAATTCCAATGGCGGGATCCCGCTGACAGCGGTACCACTGATGGCGGTTCCCGCAAGTCGATTGCCATACATCACGACGACCCCGTCTCGGCTTCTTACATGGCAACTCTCGGTAAGAATAAAGGAAGAATAGAAGGTCTGGTCGTTGGTCTTGGTTCCAACCCCTGCCGCATGAGTTGGCCACTCCAAAAATGGTCCATTCAGCGGCCTGGCGTTCTGCTGATGGATTGGGCTAACCGGGAAAATTCATGAGGGTTGGCGACATCGTAACAGGGGCAAAAGTGTGAGTAACCGCTCATTTTTTCCTTGCGTCAACCCGGGCGATGGATTCTTTGCGTCATGTGCCGCCGCCTGTCACCCTTTCCGCGCTGAACCGTGCAGAGCTTGAAGCGCTGCTGGCCGAACTGTTCGGTGAAATCGCCTCCCTGAAGCAGACGGTCGCCGAACTGCGCGAAGAGATCGCCCGGTTGAAAGGCCTGAAGGGCCGCCCGAACATCAAGCCGAGCGGCATGGAGACAGGAACCGCGCCGCCGAAGCCCCAGCAACAGGAGAAGCGGCCTGGCCGGGGCAAGGTTGCACCGCGGGTCGAAGTCGAAGAAGAGGTGATCCGGGTTGAGATCCCGCCAGGATCGGGTTTCAAAGGCCATGAACCGTTTCTGGTGCAGGATCTGGTGATTTCGGCGAAAGCGACCTGTTACCTGCGGGAACGCTGGATAACGCCGGCGGGCCGGACGATCCTGGCGCCATTGCCACAGGGGATCGAAGGCCATTTCGGAGCGGAATTGCGCCGCTTCGTGCTGGTGCAATACCACCAGGGTCAA
>JAKAWN010000418.1 GCA_021827245.1 Acidobacteriota bacterium
CGCCTGCTCGGCGGGAAACGCTGCCAAGCCTATCAGTGCGTCCACCGCCCCATTCAGAAGACCGCCGTCGGCCTCCTCCAGCCCTGCATCCTTGAACGTTCCGCGCACAATGCACTTCAGGTCCGCTTCGGACGGCAAAGGCTCGTCCAGGATGAACAAGTCCTGAGAAAGTTCCGCTGGCAGCGTGGCGCCGGGCGAGGCCAGTAGCACCAGCATCCGGCCGTTCGCCTTAAAGGCATCGCGGAGATTCCAGATCGCCTGCATGACGCTCGATTCATTCCAGAAGCGGTGTGCGTTGGCGTAAAGCAGCACAGAGTCTTCGGAGAGGTGGCGAGCCAGGAGCAACGCGTCCGCCGGGCCGACCGTCGCAGCCTCACGGTCGCCGAGGACGCGCGCCAATTCGTCGGTGCTGTCTTTGGTAATTGCGTAGAGACCCCGCATCACATCCCATCCGAGAACAGGAGGAAGCTCGCGGCCTTGCTTGAGAGCTTCGATGATGAAATGCGTTGTGCTTGCCGGGTCGGCCGTGCGTACCGCGACAAGCGGGGTTGAAACGCAGCGTGCGGCGTGGAACGCTGACGCAAATTCCTCCATAGACCGAATCATATTCAGTGGTCCTTTCGCAAAATGCTCAACAGCTTGGATTGGGACTCTTCGATGACTGACCGCTGCTAAGATCAGCGAGGCCTTTCCCGTAGCTCGCTAGCATGATAGTGTGCTATCATTGTTTAGAGGTGATTCGAATGCGGAACTATGCCGGCAGAATTCTCATCCGTGTGCCATCGGACCTGCACAAGGACTTGGCCCGCGAAGCGTTTGAAAGCGGCCGTTCCATCAATCAGCTCTGCCTAGAAGCGATCCTCGCCCGGAAAGCCCTTAGCAAGTACGATCCCTGGAAAGCCATTGAGGAAATATGGAAGCAGAATCGAAAGATCAAGCCAAGGCAAGTGCAGTCAGACATCTTGAGGGCTATTTCTGAGGTCCGGCATGGCCGGTAAGCCCCGGGCCGTGCTGGACACCAACGTCTTCGTCTCCGGCTTAATCAGCCCGAAGGGCCCGTCCGCCGCCATACTCAGAGCCTTGCGGTCAAAGCGGTTTATCCTGGTATCCAGTCCGCCGATCAACGAGGAGATCATTGAGGTCTTAAACCGCCCATACATTCGCGACCGGTACGGGTTGGGCGACCGTATCTTCGACGTGTCTTTTATACTGTGGGAGATTGCAGAGCTTGTGATCGACCTTCCGGACGTAAGGGTGTCCAGCGATCCCGACGACGACAAGTTTCTTGCGACAGCGGATGCTGGCCGGGCCGATTACCTTGTGACCGGCGACGTCGGACATCTCCTTAATCTTCATAACTACAAGGGTGTGGCCATCATTTCGCCCAGGGAGTTCGTGTCGGCCCTAAAGCCTTGAGGCGATTCAGGGGCATGGAAATAGCGACGCAGCACAGCGAAGTGAGCCCTACCATGGCAAGCCAAGAACTGGAAATCCGGTGATTTCGGCCCGCCCCTCTTCGTGAATGGTGACCTCAGCCAACTGCTCTTCAAAGTCGGCTTTCGTGTACCGGCTACTGAACAATCGGAGGACTTGGTTCCGGCTCGTCCGCAACGGCAGCGTGCTTGGCTGATTCTGGTTATAGCGGCCGAGGACGGCGAAGTCGAGTAGCCCACGGACTTCGTTCCAAAGCCTTTGCTTTTCGGGAAGAGGCAGCCTTTTCCATGTCCGGTAGAGCCCGGCGTCGAGTTCGTGTTCGGTGTAGCCGCTGAACATCCCGAAATTCAGCTCCGGCACCCGCCCCCGGAGGCTTCGTACTAAAGCCAGCAAGCTATCCGCTTGTTGCATTGGCTCGCCGCCTGAAAACGCGACGCCCTCCAATGCAAACTCTGCGTACGTTCGAACGATTTTGTTAGCGACCGAATCAACCGTTTCTTCCGGACCTCCGAAGCGATGGCTTCCGGGATTCCAGCACCCGCAGCAACCCAAATCGCAACCCTGGAAAAACACCACGGCACGAAGGCCCGGACCGTTCACGCGACTGACTGGAATCAGTGCATGGAGAAGCATGGCAGGCTCCTTTCACCGCCGGCTCTTCTCTTGTTCGATCTCTTGGCCGGAGTAGTAGGCGGGCTTTTTCCGCTCCAGCTTCACTGCGTCCCCGCCGCGGAAGTCGTCAAACACTGTCTCGCAGCCCTGTCCGGCGAAGCCATCGAGATCAAGAGTTGAATTTCCTTGCTCGTCGATTGTGATCGTGATGGTTTTTCCATGCATTGTGCTTACCTCCGTACGGCAAATTGCAGCCGCACCTGCTGTCCTTCTGAGGTCTTGATCACTTCGCGCCTTTTCAGGATGTAGCCCTTGGCCCGAGCCATGGCGAGCGTTTGCTTTTCCTTGTAGAGCTGTTGAACACGTCCAAGCCACTTCGCTCCGTATCCGCAGTGCTCGTCGAGTTCGTCCGCGATCATGGCGAGGCTGCCGTCGGGTTGCTGGGCAAACCCAATGTCGCCGAACGCCCCGCGCAATTGCGCACGCCGGACAATGAAGTTTGCGACCTTTCTCTCTTGCTCCGAATAATACGAGTTTAGCCGCGCGCCCTCCGCATGAACCTCGACCTCGTAGCCCATCTCTTTGAGGGCTTCGACCAGGTACCTCTCTTCTTTAACGACCGTTACGACGGAACCATATTTCGACATTTTTGCTTGCCTCCTTGGCTATCCGTATCCCTACCGCGGCCCATCATTGGAGTGTCCATCCGCTGCGGCACGGCTCGCGCATTCGACCAATTCCCGGAATTCAGGTTCGAACGCGTAGAGCAGCCGAAGCGCGTAGCCCAAACCTTCCGCCTTGAGCCAGAGAGTATGGGCAACCTCTGGATTTGGATCGCGGACCGCGCTTCGATTCCAGTTCTCGATTTGCGATTCCACATTGCAGAGTAAGTTCTCATACAGGAAACGGTTGAATCCTCGCGTCGGGCACTCAGGTCCGCTGCGTAGGGCGCCAGTGTTTGCCATGCCGCCGGATGCGATTTGATTCGTCGCAGCGGGGGGCGATTGGTCGGCTGCAAAATCCTTGTTCATCATTTTCATTCTCTTTTGCAGGCGGTTTCCCCGAAGAGCTAAAAGAAGTAAGGATCTCACCCTTGACACTCCACCATGGTATAGGGTTTAAGCTGTTTTCATGCAGATTGGAGAACTGGCCCGGCGGGCAAGCGTCAACATCCAGACCATTCGTTTCTACGAGCGCGGGAAACTGCTGCCTCTGCCCGCCCGAAAGCCCTCGGGGTATCGCATATACGACGATGCGGACTTGCGGCGACTGCTGTTCATTCGCCAGGCGAAGGCGCTCGGTTTCTCTCTGGAAGAAATCCGTGAAATCCTGGGCATGCGAGCCCGCGGAGCGTGCCCCTGCGGCCGAGTCGTCAAACTCGCCGAGCGCCACCTCGACAACATTCGAGAGACAATGCGTAATCTTGCTGGCTTCGAGAAAGAACTGGGCCGGGCCGTGAAGAAATGGAAGAACTCCGGGCAGCCAAAACTTGCGGCGAGTGAATTTTGCGCACTCATTGAGCGGGCAATGAGCGCGGAGAAGAAGCAGGCCAAGCACCTCTGACTCCGGCTCTTTGATCCTCCCTCCTCGCAACGCACCAATCAAAAAAACAGTTGACTCTGCACTTAGGTACAAGGTTTAGCCTGAAGGTGAAAGGAGAGGAAGACCATGGCTTTCAAACAAGGGGAAGTTTACCGATGCCCTGATGCGAACTGCGGCTGCGAGATCACAGTTACGCGGAGCGCAAGTCCAGACTGCAAAGGAAACCAGAATCCGGGCTGCTGCTGCGGCAAGGAGATGGTCAAGAAGTAGTGGAAACATCCGGCGGGCGGGAGTCTTCGGGCTCCTGCTCGCGCCTGATCGACGGAACGACGGCAATGAAGCGAAGCCGAAAGGCAGTCCTGGTGGCAGCGTTGGCGATCGGCTTTGGACGGATAGCCATCGCTTCTGGCCACGGGCCCGTCTTTGGTCTTGCGACGCCGACGAACGGCAAGGGCGGCTGGAGCCTGGATATCGGCACGATGGGGCGAGTCGGGACAGCGGGTAGCAGTGTCATGGAACGCGCTATGCTCAGTTACGGCATCACGCAAGATATTCAGATATCTGTCTCCGCCCCCGCTGTTTTCACCTCCGCCCCGCTTGCGCCGGGCCGCGTAACAGCCATGATGCCTGCCACGGGCGATTACGAAGCCTTGGCCGCATGGCGTTTCCAGCGGCGCGATACGGCCGTTGGCTCTCGCATCGAAACCACGGCCTATGGCGGCGTCATTCTTTCCGGCAGCCAAAAACCGCCTGGATTGATCGGCCAGTTGCATTGGGCGCCTGGAGTTCTGGGAATGGTTGTGACGGGCTACGCCTCACGCGGGAACTATTTGTGGGCTGGCGTGGGGGGGATGCACTTCGATGAGTCTCACGGCGACCGCAGACCAGACATGTTGATGTACAGCCTGGTTTACGGCTATCGCCCAAAAGTGCTTCGGAAAGACTACCCGCATTGGGACGGGAGATTCTTCGTCGAGATGAACGGAGAATATTCGAACCGGGCACAGCAGGATGGGTTGGCTGTGCCGGGCACAAATGGAGGCCAAGTATTCATCGGTCCCACGACGCTTTGGCTCTATAAGAATTACGGCATCGAAGGTGGCGTTCAGTGGCCCGTTTACCGCAATACAGGCCTGCAGTTTGAGCGCGAACGTTACCGGTTTGCGATTGACTTCAGCTATTTCTTCTGACGGGAGGGCTAAACGAAATGAAACGACTTGGCTTGTGGATATTCCTGGCGGCAGTTGTGGTGGCTACTCCGCTTCAGGCGGAATTCCGCCAGATCAAGCTCACGACGTTTGGTATGGACTGAGCGGTCTGCGCCCACGCCGTGAGCGTGGCCGTCAAGAAGATTTCGGGAGTTGAGACCGTGAACGTGAGCCTCAATAAGGGCTTAGTGATCATCGAGCTCGTTCCCGGGAATAGGGTGAGGATGGATCAAATACGAAAAGCGATCCTCGACGACGCGTTCACGCCGAAGGAGGCAAACGTCGTCGCTGTCGGGAGATTGATCTCCGACAACGGGAAGCTACGGTTCAGAGTCGCAGGGACGAATGAGACGTTTCCGGTGACTTCGACTCCGCACCAATCCTGGCAAAAGTTCGTTGGCCGCGACGTGACGGTGGATGGATTGCTTGCGGCTCCCGCCAAGGGGACGGAAGACGGGATCCTTCGGATCACAAGCGTTTCCGCAGTATCAGCGCTGCCGAAATAGCGAGTCCACAGGAGGGATTGTCATTATGGCGACACAAACATTGCGATCCGAGGCTTCACCGGCAAGGGAGAATCCCTGGTTGAGTTATCTTTCTCTCTTCACATCGCTGGGAACCTTGTTTTGCTGCGCGCTGCCGTCGCTCCTGGTGCTTTTCGGGCTGGGAGCGACGGTGGCTTCTTCCCTTCGGCTTTGCCGTGGCTGGTGGTGCTGGCGCGGCACAAGGTTTGGGTTTTTGCGCTGTCCGGGGGCCTGATCGCCAGCGATTTCCTTTACATTTATTGGCTCGGGCCGCAGCTCAAGGCGCAAGGCGACTCGTGCTCAGTCGCAGACGGTCCCACGGCCTGCGATACGGCCACGCGCATCAGCCGCACCGCGTTATGGGTAGCAGCCGTAAACTACGCTGTCGGATTCTTCACCGCTTACCTTCTCGGCCCCATCCTCCTCCGATTCAATCCTTAAGTGTCGTCGGGTGCTCCAATCAATCGTCGTACCCTTCAAAAGAAGGAGGTCCAGGAACCACGTTTGATCAACGCGGGACAATGAAATCTCGGCAGGGTACTTTCTGATGAAGTCGAGAACATCCCTCTCACGGATGCGGTGAATATCATGCCCATTACCGTTGTGGCGTTTCGTGCCTTGCAGCCGGTCGCGGAGCAAGCCCTTTTCA
>JAKAWN010000419.1 GCA_021827245.1 Acidobacteriota bacterium
GTGAAAAGCTCTCCATCCTCAATTAGCTGAGGCTCGGTGCCATTGTGTTCCCTCATGCACTTAACGATCTTGCGTGGGACGCCCATGCCGGAATGTTCGAGGTAGCGGTAGTCGCGCATAACATCCTTGATGAGCTGGTTTCGTGTCGCACGGCAGCCGGTCAGCATCCGCGCCGGCGTAATACCATTTGGCAATCTGCCTGGGGAAGTAATTTCTAGTCGGTCCTCATAGATCGAAAGCTCAATGTCAGTGCTTGAGAGCAGATAGTCTCGATGAATCAGGGCGTTGACGATCGCTTCGCGGATGGCCTCGCGGGGATAAGCTGGGAGGTTCTCGCGGCGCGCACCGCCTTCTTCAAGTTGCCCTCCGATAGCAGTGTTGCGCTGGACGAAGGCGATGGCTTGCTCGACCAAGCCAGCTTCGACGATATCGCCTGCGTCGTTTAGCAGCGGAGTCATCGGCCCCCGCAAGGCGGCCCTTTCACGGGCGGCATAGTCCTTATCTACGCCCGGAAAGGCAACGGCGTCGATACCAGCTTGAGGCAGGAATCGATTGGGTGTCCTACCGAACAGAAGAATGCCTGAAACAGTGATGCCGTCCTCGACCATGATCTCGGTGTTGAACAGAAGGGCCCTCCACGCGGCTTCATCATTGTTTTCCGGCACGACCTGCTCCCTCACCTGAGCGAAGTAATTCGATAGGCGCCGCATGTCCAGGTCGGCGAGTGTTGAGCCGGATACTGGTCGCAGCTCAGCTCGGAAGCTACCACGCTGCTGGAACAGCCGACCGAGCTCTTCCGGGGTCGGCTCGCGACTCTGAGTCCCCACCCTGATGAAATAGCTGTTCTTATTGTTGTGCCATAGGGTATGAACATCGAGACCACGTGAAACGCGCACGATAGCGACATCTTTTCCTGGCTCAACGTCCCTAATCTGCTCGTAGAACGGAATAAGGCCAGGTCGTATTTTGTCCCGGCAGGCAGTCATTACCCACTCTTCAAGTTTCTGCCGTGTGATACCGCTGATGCTACCGTCATCCTCAACCCCCAACAGGACGATCCCGCCTTCGAAATTGGTCAAGGCGACGAGTTCCTTTGCCAAGTCATGGTTCTGAATATCGTCACGCTTGAATTCAACGCCTGAATTCTCGCCGTTGCGGATGATTTCTAGCAGTTCGGTGTAGGTCATGGTCATGTCTAAAATCCATATTTTTGGCGGCGCATCTCAAAAGCGGTTTTTCCGCCTTCAAGGATTTCCTCGACCATCTCGCGCACGGGCTGCATATCAATCGAGCCCATGTGCCGTTCGTTGACACGCCCTTGAACGACTTCGTTCTGAATACCTGTTGAGAGGCCGATAATCAACTCGGCGTCACCAAGCACGGGGATATTAGCATTGTGGGTCGAGAAGACGAACTGCCGTTTGCGTTTCTCATTCCTCATCGTCGGTACAACACCTTCGGTAATGAAGCGATTGTCGAGGTCATCCTCAGGCTGATCAACGACGAGAGGAGCTTCCGATTCAAGCAGCAGTAGCAAAAGAACGGCTGTTGCCTTTTGGCCGGTCGAAAGTGCTTCAATCGTTTGCCAGGTTTCCGGCTCGCCCTCGGATGAGGTGTTTAGTTCGATCTGAGTTGTTGCTGGTAATTCCAGCTCTTCCATCCTCATGAAAATGTCGGGATCCGCCTGGGCTAGGCGTTCGGCCGCTGCCGACGGCAGGCTGTAGTTGCTGATAAGCGAATCTTTGCCCTCGCGGCAGCATTGGGCGAAGTCCATCAGCGACAGAGTATCGCGGCTTTTCAAACGCTCCAGCAGCGCGGCAAGGTTGCCGCCAATTTCATCACGCAGAAGCTTTTCGAGCGGCTCACGATTGCCCCCCATCATGACCATGGCACGCACTCGACCGCCCAGTTTCCTAGAAACACGCTTGGCTGCCTTCTCCAAGGCACGGTACTCGGCGGATTGAAGATTGAACCACTCATCAAGCAAGTTGCGCCGATTCTGTTGGTATGCGGCCAAGTCACGGGTAAGGGCTTCCTTTTTCTCCCGGAGCGGCCTCAATTCCTCGATCTGCCGACGCAGGCGGATGAACTCCTCGCCATCAATCTTGGATTTCTGAAGTTCACGCAAGAGAGCTTGGTAGGTGGTTTCTACCGCTTGCCTGCGTTGGTCCCAATGACCGCGCAATGCCGACAGGCTAGTATCGGCCACGGAAAGCTCCTGTTCGATCTGCCCAGCGACCGCTTCAAGTTGCGCCGTCATCCGATCAAGAATGGCTGCGCCCTCGATGAGCAGCGCGCTGTTCGGCAAACCCTCCAACGCCTTGGCGGATAGGAAAGCAGTATCGATCGGCAGGAGCCCGGCCAGCTCCTGGCGTAACGTCGAAACCGGAGCCAGCCTTTCCTTGATGGTCGCCAAAATGCGCTCTTCCCGCACCAGGAGACTCTTCTCCTTCAGACGTTCCTCCAGACCGGCATCCTGAAATCGCTTTTGCGTCTCTTCCAGACTCGGCAAAAGGCTAAGGCGCTCCTCGATCAGCTTGATTTCTCGTTGCACATCAGTGATCCGGCCACGCGAGCGCTCCAGATCCAGGCGCAATTTCGCCTTCTGGGCACCCGCGTTCGGATCACGTTCGACAAACCGCTCCAGTAGCAGCGTCAGCTTCCCGCGACTCTTGGTCAGTTCCGATATTTCGTGTTGGCCGAATATCTCGACGCTCGGTGCTACGTCAAGGGGCGACAGGTTTAGAACGTTACCTAGCTCGTCCTTGACCACAGGCGGGTTGGGTATCGTCCGCTCGATGGTGTAATCATGCTTGGCGGGATGATGCGACCGCACGAGCAGCGAAATCTTGGTGCCACTTTTCAGGACGTATTTCAGAACGCCCTGATGGGCCTTGTTTGCCTCTTCTCCAATGGGGTCGATCGCCAGCGCATAGCGAAGGCTCTCGATAATGGTCGATTTCCCGGTCCCCCGGCCACCCACCAGCACATTTAGGTTGCCGTTGAAATGCAGTCGCGTTCCGTCAAGGAAGCCGCCTTCCCAAGCCATGGCAATGAACTCGGCATGCGGTTCCGGGCTTGGATCGCTATGCAAGCGTATCCGAGACTCTGGATCGAGGAACGCTTGGCGAAGGCCTTCTACCGACAGTGCCGACATTTTTATGAAGCAGCTTGACCGTGGCTCAGCCAAATCCTCGGGGCTGTTCACATCAGATGCGTTGATGACGGCGACACGGCGCTCGCGTTTGTGCGCCGCGTCTTTGTTCTCCAGGATGGCGCGTACATTTTGCGGGGCGTCGCCAATTGGCCCTGGCAGTGCGCAGGCGTACAGATCACGGGACTGCCACGCATTCATGCGCGGCTGGCCCTCAAGCGTCGCCAACAAGCCGTTGTCAGCGGCGACATGGGCAGCGATTGAGATGCCACCTTGTTTGCGGACGCATTCCAGTAACTTGAGGCAGTTCTTATCCCCATTCGGGGAGATTGCCTTGTGATCCCCCACGCCCATCTGGCCGATTAAGCGTTCCAGGCTGTCGTCCTTGTCGGGATCGTAGAGACACAAGAAATGTACGCCGTCATCTGATGCCGCCTCGAACCCACCGAAGGCGAAAATTCCCGCCGCACGAGCCGCGTTGATTAAACCCCGCGAATCGCTGATCCGATAGTGATCAGTGACGGCAATGGCCTCGATGTTGTTGGCATGGCAAGCCTCAATAATCGCGGAGTTATAATCAGCCTCGTTTTGGAAGGCGGTCTGTTTGGCATGGCGGTCGTGATAGGCGAACGGATTAACCTGCAGAGCGCACCGGTAGAACCGCGCGCCGTTCGGCTGTTTCAGCGCCTCGTTGATCGCTTGGGACCGTGTTTTCTTGCTTTGCATTATCACCCATCTCCTACTCACTGTTTATATGTTTTCGCACGGGGAACTGCGATTAACCAATGTTCACTGGCACGAGCGTCATCGTGTCATTGCCGAAAATATCGATTACCTTGACAGCTACGGTGTAGCGCCCCGGCCGGTCATAAGTATGCACGGCCGTTGCCAGCTCCAGGTCGCGATTCTGGCGGGTGCGGAAGCTCTGCCATTCATTCTCGAAGATGTAGCCGCCCGTCCAGCGCTCCTCGAATTCCTGCGTAATCAGTTCGTCTTGCGGCGGTTCAATGCCTAGCAGTGAGGCGACTCCACTGAGGCCGGTGCCCACTGGCACCTTGATGATTTCTCTGCGGCTCATATAGTCGAAATCCACCGCCCAGTAATCCACCCAGTCCGTCCAGTGCTTGGTCAGGCGCGCCTTGGTGACGATCCCTTCTTTGTTCTTGCTCACCTTGTAGAGCTGTCCCTGTTCGCACATGACCTCGCTCTTGCCTTCCTTCATGGCGGCAATCGCGGCCTCGGCGGCGCCCTGGGTGTAATAGACCGAGAAATCCGTTAGCTCAATGGTGACCGCGAACTTGTTCTTCTTGTCGTAGCGCGGCGTGGCTTCGACGAAGCTGATGTCGTGGAACACCACCTGACCCTTGTCGATGGCCCGCTTGTCGAACACCTCGGCGGGAATGTATTTCGGGGCCAGGTCGATGCCCTTGCCACGCGCTTCCTCAAGCACGGCCGGAAACAACCCCATCTCGAACTCGAAGGCCAGCACGTCTACACGCGAAGCACCGCGCTTGCGGCACTCGGTAATGACTTCCTCAACGAACAGCCGACCCACGGGCAGGTTGATCGGCCCGATCACCACCAGCCGGCCATTGCGCGCGCCGTGGAAAAAGCCGTCCTGCGCCTGCGTGCCTTCGGTGCCGCCAAATTCTGTGGCCTTGTAGGCGCGCAAGATCAGGTCGCGGAACTCGTTTTCTTTCTGGGTGAGGGCTTGGGCCTTCTGTTCGCCTGAGAGCCGCCCACCGACATTCAAGTAGGCTTGGCGCTCGTAGCGGCCAAGGTTCAACACCTCAAAAGCACGGAAGTCTTGTTCGGCGGCCTTTTTCTCGCGTTGTACACCGATGAGCCGTTTGCGGGTCGTATGGATACCGAATTTCCCAAGATCGGTGGCAATCCATTTGCGCCCCAATTTTTCGGCGACGGCAGCGGTCGTGCCGGAACCAACGAAAAAATCGGCAACCAAATCTCCTTCTTTACTACTAGCCTTGATAATGCGCTCGAGAAGGGCTTCCGGCTTTTGAGTCGGGTAGTCCATGCGTTCAGTTGCCGCAGACTGAATAGACTGAATGTCGGTCCAAACATCCTCGGGTAATTTGCCTTCATCCAGGTAGTACCGATATAGCTTCTTCTTCCCAGTTCCCCACTTTTCTACGTAACGCCGTCCGTCCTCGTCAACGCCCATACGCCCGCCATAGTTCTCGCCCTTCTCATCCTGCTTATGTGGAGTAAACGGAAGTCTGACCGCATCTTGGTTAAAGATAGGAGAATCAGTCTTAGAATAATAAAGGATGGTATTGTGTTTTCGCGCCCAGTGCTTTACCCCCTTTCCACCTTGACTGAAGTACCAAATGATCTCGTTCCGAAATCCAGGAGCTTCGTTATCGCCTCCTTTCCCAAATACTTCATCTAATGCGATACGGACAAGACTTGCCAGTCGCCAATCGCAATGCACATAGATGCTCCCGTCCTCTGCCATCAGATCGCGCATGAGGATCAGGCGCTCATAGATCATTGAAATGAAACTATCCGCCCCCCGCCCCCAAGTATCGCGGTAGGCGATTTGCTCGAGTAAGTTCGCTTCCTTGTGGAAGGTCTCACCGCCGATCTCGACATCCATGCTGAAATCCGCGCCGACATCGAATGGTGGGTCGAAGTAGATCAGCTTCAAGCCGCCCGCGTCCTCGATCTGGCGGCGCAGCGCGCCGCTCTTGAGCGAGGAGAGAATCAGCTTGTTGTCGCCCCAGATCAGCTTATTGGTCCAACCCCTGACCTGGCGGCCGCGCGGG
>JAKAWN010000420.1 GCA_021827245.1 Acidobacteriota bacterium
CAGGTGCGTTTCTGTTCACTCTCCCAGTTGCCCGGATGTTCCGCCACGTGGCCGCAGTGGAATCTCATCCTGCAGCGGCGCGCGATCTTGAAGCAAATGTTGGAAGGTATGGCTTGAGTCATGTCCGCTCCGTAAGGCAATCGGTCTTTGATTTTCTCCGCCGCTTTGCCCAGACCGAGCCCGACCTCGTGATCCTAGATCCCCCGCGCTGTGGGGTCGGCAAGCCCACGTTGAGATATTTAATTGATTTGCGCCCGAGGCGCATTCATTATGTAACCTGTCACCCGCCAACCTGGGCGCGTGATCTGGCCTACATATTGGAACGGGACTATCGTTTGGAAGGCGTTGAAATGTTCGACTGCTTCCCGCAGACTTACCATATCGAATGCCTGGCGCGCCTTGCTCGCGAGGATCACGCTGCCTGATGAAAAGTCCCTTGCTCCTTCTGGCAGCTTGCTATGCGCTGGGGATTCTTGCGGCACACTCCCTATCCCCTGACTTTCGGGAGATCCCTGTGCTGCTTGCATCTACTGGCGGCTGCCTTCTCCTTGGACTTATCTTCCTGCGCCGAAACTGGATTCGAGCGGCAGGCTTCGCGGCGATCATGGGCTTTGCGCTTGCTGGCATGGCGACCACGGCCAGGTTTCAAAACCGATTTCTGCCCAACGATATTCACAACCTTGCGGTCTGGGGTATAAACCTGAATAAGGATGTCCAGACGGAAGGCGTCATTGTCAGCAATCCAATTCGTGGGCCCGACAGCTTCAGATTTGACCTTGAGTGCCGAAGAATCGAGCAAGGTGGAAAGTGGCGGAAAGTGCGGGGAAAGGTTCAGGCACGGTTGTATACACTTGCCAACGCTCAGAGTTGGGCCGCTATTGACAGGCTGAATCTGCGGTATGGAGACCTTATTCGTGCCCCGGTTCGATTCGAAAGGCCGTGGGTCTATCGAAACCCGGGAAGCTTTGATTTTCGCTGGTGGCTGGAAGCCATTAAGGACATTTCATGGGAAGGGAATATTAAGAGTCCACTCGCGGTTCAGAAGCTTTCGGAATCACAAGCTCCCCGCGTTTCCACGTTCATGGCGGGGATCAGAGCTCGACTGTTGCACGGAATTGATCGTCTGTATCCTCCCTGGTCGGACCAAGGGCGTGATGGGGCGGTTTTGAAGGCGGTCCTGTTGGGCAGTCGGGCCTCCCTTGACTCAGATACTGTGGAGAATTTTCGGCAGTCAGGTCTATATCACCTTCTGGTGATTTCAGGCCTTCACGTAGGCTTGTTTGCGGCGGTACTCCTTTTTTTTCTTCATGCTTTCGGCGTGGGTGAGTCCTGGAGGGCCGGATGTCTCCTATTGTTCCTGGGAATTTATTCACTGTTAGTTGAGCAGCGAGCTCCCACCTTACGGGCTTCTCTCATGATCGCAGCCTATTTGCTGGCGCGATATCTCTACCGCGACAGGGTGGCTTTGAACGCGGTTGGACTTGCGGGCCTCATCTTGCTTTTTCACAGGCCCGCCTGGCTCTTTGAGGCCGGGTTTGATCTATCGTTTTCAGCTGCCCTCTTGATCGCGGGGCTCGCACTCCCTATTCTTCAGCGCACAACGATCCCTTACTGGAGCGCCTTGGTTCGCTTAAGCGAAGTGGAGCGTGACTCCAGTCTTGCACCGCGTCAGGCGCAGTTTCGGCTGGATCTTCGATCTCTCGTTGCGATGTTACGGAGAGGGTCTTCGATTCTGGACGGGCACCCTGCTTTTTCCGAGCAAGCTGTTACAACGCCCGTCCGAATTTTCTTGTGGGTAATTGATCTCGTGCTGTTTTCAGCCATCATTCAGGTGGGGTTGCTCTTGCCGATGGCAGAGACTTTTCATCGAATCACGCTTGTCGGAATTGGCTTGAACGCTTTGGCCGTGCCCCTGATGACCGTGCTGATTGCGCTTGCCATCCCCACTGTGATTCTTGCCGCTACAATTCCGGCACTTGCAATCTTGCCGGGGAAATTGCTTTTCTGGGTCACGAGCGCTCTGCTGGCTTTGACCGAGTTTCGGGGCGCGCCTTTATGGCTATCTTATCGAATTCCGGGTCCTCCGGTCTGGGTTGCTGTAGGCTTTGCGCTGGCGGTGGTAGCTGCCGGTTTGACGCTCGGCCACAGTACGCGTCTCCTCTGGGGCGCTGCGGCAACCTTCGCATTTTTCGCGGCGATGGTGGTTTTATATCCGTTTCCCCCAAAGATTCCGAGAGGAATGCTTGAAGTCACGGCGCTCGATTGCGGCCGGGGTGAAGCCCTCTTCGGAGTGCTACCTGACGGCACCACGTTGCTGGTGGATGCGGGAGGGAAAGAACATTTTGGACCGGATATTGGACGGTGGAATCCCGGCGAAGAGGTTGTTTCACCTTATCTCTGGTCACGAGGTATCAAGAAAATCGACATTGCGGTCCTGGACGACGGGGGCGATGAAAATATCGAGGCGATGGAAGCCATTCTACGCAACTTCAAAGTCCGCGAACTGTGGTCTGCTCCTCGCGTCTCGAGCCCTGAGTATGTCTCTCTTATTGAGACGGCGCGTGAACGGGGAACCAGGATTCAGCAAGTTACGGCCGGTGACGACGACCATGGGAAGGGAACTGGCATTCAGGTGTTGTGGCCGCCACGTATTCTCCCCTCTATACGTCTGCCCTTTAGTGACAGATCGCCGGTAGTGCGTATCACTGATAAAGACGGGAGCATTCTGCTGCGTGGCAGCACGGACGACCGGATCGAACAGATCCTGGCAAGCTCTGGAGTAAATCTTTCCAGTGTGGTGCTGCAATCTGCGCGTTCGTTGTCAGAAATCATGTCTCAAAAGAAATTCCTGGCGCGGGTGAATCCGGCAATTGTGCTCCGGACCGAAAGTAATCGCAAAGGTGAGGAGGAGAAGCCTCCCATCCACTTCAACGAACCTGGATTCCCTCGCGTTCCTGTGTTCCAGACTGCCGATGACGGAGCGGTCACGATTGATCTAAAAAGATCCCTTCTTACCGTTCGTTGCTATGGAACATCCAGGGAGTTTGACTGGCACCCTCGCAGCGTCAGAGCCCCAGGCTTTTCTGGCCTATAATGTATTATTGGACTCTGTACTCGATATGAGGGCATTGTGGCTACCGAAGCGGAAATCTGGGAAGAAGCAAGGAAGGTCCGAAGGCTTCAGCTCGTGATGGACCTGGTGATGAGCACTCTTCAGCAGGCAGACATGCCTGTCGAAGAGGCATCCGAACTGGTCGCAGCGACCCGCCGCTTCGCTTTGAGTCTTTTCCCTGACAAAGGCCACACGTTTGACCTTATCTATCGGCCTCGATTGCAGCGGATTCTTTCCGAGAAATACAGGATTATTTAGGGCCGGGCATGCTCGGCTCCTTTTTCCCATCCTTTGGGGTTGGGCTGGACGGGGAATACCCGGGCGGGGTAGGCGAGACGGAAGCAAGTGTTCCTGTAATCGCACCTAGTTTGAGCATGGCCTTGATTTTCAAAGGGTAGTGATACTTGTCGTCGCTGAACCAGATGACCAGCTTACCCTTTTTCTTCTTATAGAGATTTCCGAAAACCGTGGGTTCGACTCGCAGAGCTTCATGGATGCCTAACGGCGTTTGGATTTTCCGGCGAGCGGTGACAGCCGCAACCACCGTCGCTGTCTTTGAGCCATCGTTCACTGCAAGCTTGATGTTCTCGCCTACGTGCAGCGGTTGGCTGCGCACGAAATAGAAAGCCGAGATGACATCCTGAACACAGGGTGGGATCTTGTGCTCGTCGCGTTTCGGAGGCTTGTTTCCCCCGGCTACATCGCGCTCATTCAGAATGGCCAGTCCCAGGCTGCTGTCGAACGTGATCTTTATGATCTTGTGGTGTCCGCCTTCGTTGATCTGTTTTGAGATTTGCGTGGAACAGAGTGTTTCCGGGTTAAAAACTGACCGGAACTCGTCCTGGACCTTATACAGGAGTGACGCGAATCCTTGAGAGCGGGCGGTAGTTGTAACGACATAGGCATCGTCGGATTCTTTCTCGTCTCTGGTGAGGGTTGCGGTAACTATTCCGGCGGGGAAGATCGACCAGTTCACATTGTAAGTGAGGGTTTCTCCGGGACTGAACGGTAGCGCCTTGTCTTTCTTGCCCTGCGCGCTGGCATTCGTTCCAACCGTTGTGAGGAACACCAGTAAAAGCGCAATACGGGGCCGTAACAGTTTCATACTTGGCTTAGACGCATGCCATTGCTTAAAGGCAATCGCGCCTCTTTCTAACGTAGCAGAATCTTTGCGATCAGGAAAATGACACCGATGAGGTATCCGAGGGCAGCTTCGTACTCCCGATTGTTTCGGTAGCGTCTCCAATCGAATCTTCCGGTTGGAAGCCTGAGAGGTTTCCGATAGGGAAGGAACAACGGTATCGCAGAAGCATATTCATCGTATTTTTGTCCGAAACGCTGGCGTAAGTTCTTCTCCTCGCGGCGCATGACAGGGACGTATACAAGCAGAAAGAAAATCACGAAAGCCATGCCCAAAATCCATTGCGCGCCGGCCAGCACCAATCCGATGCCGATGAACAGGCTGCCAAGATAAAGAGGATTACGCGTATAAGCGTACGGCCCGCTCATGGCAAGGGCGTGGTCTTTCTCCAGGTAACCGGATGCATAAGCCCGGATACACAGACCCATCAGCGCCACGATCGAGCCAGCGACCAGCAACGGCAACGTAGGCTGAGCAAATATCAGATACGCGACGCCCAACGCAAAGCCGAACGGCACTCGCCACCGCGCGACGAACGATGAAAAATCCTTATTCATGCCTCTATTCCCAGGCGTTGCATGGCCGCTTTGACGACGGATTCAACCGTAACTCCTTCAAGATAATTCGCGTGCTTCGAATGCCCGGCCATCCTTGCTCTTCTCGAGCCACATAAGATGATATCCGCAGGATTGAAAGGCCCATTCCTCTCCGGGGTGTTGCGAGGATCATTGGAATCGAAAATGGCAACTAAAGGCGTCCCTACCGCCGCAGCGAGGTGAAGCGGGCCGGTGTCGCCTCCAATTAAGAGTTTCGCTTTTCGTGCCAGGGCAATGAATTGCAGGATCGTAGAGGGAAACCACTTTACGCGCGGCGCACTTGGCTGGACAAAGATGTTCCGGGCCAGTTCTTTATCCTGTTCCGAACCTGTTACCAGGATGTCAAAAGGAAGCTGTTTGCCCAGCAGAGAAGCCAGTTCCGCATAATTCGCGGGATCCCACCTCTTCGACTTCCATCCACCGCCGGGATTAATGATAATGAACTCATTGGTTCCCAGGTCTTGAAGTCGTTCCCGAACTGTTTGTGTGTCCTGGGGATTGTCGGGCAAGGGAAACTCCCACTCTGACGAATGTGCCCCGAGGGGTTCCACTAGAGACAGATTAAGATCAACAATATGGGTGCGGTCCAGCGGAGAAACGCGATGTGTGTACAAAGCGGCTGCCAGCGGCTCGCGGAGCCATTGCCATGACAGGCCAATCCGTTTCTGTGAGTAGCTCAAACGCGCAAAAACCGCTGACTTCAACAACCCTTGAAAGTCGATGGCGGCATCATATGGACATTCACGGAGGGCATTGATACCTTGCATCATTTCCGTCAGCGTATGCCTTGAAGCCAGCTTTTTCCTCCAACCGAGAGTATCTAGTTTGATCACGCGGCTGACGAAAGGATTTCCTCGAACAAGCGCTGCGAAACGACTCTCGATAGCCCAGTGGATCTCGGCTTGGGGATGGGCCCGGCCCAGCGCAGCGACTGCGGGCAGAGTATGAACGATATCTCCAATCGAACTGAGACGGATTACGAGGAAACGAGGACAGGATTCTGGCATCGTCTTTCAGGTTGATTTAAGTGAAGTAGAAAAATCATGGCTTGCAGACTTTCGCTCCATCCGGGGTGCCTTCTCTCA
>JAKAWN010000421.1 GCA_021827245.1 Acidobacteriota bacterium
TTCTTGGCGGACGGATTCTGCGACACCAACTCGCACCCGTAGAGACCTGCCCTGCCCGCTGAGGTCGGCCAGACGAACCCATTTGTCGCTCCTGTAAACGTAATCTCCGTGTAAGGTGAGCACCGAACGCTTACCCCAAACTTCATATCGATTTCTGCCTGCACCTTTACGGGCGCATCGACATAAACCGTTTCGCCATAAGTAGCGGCATTAATGGCCTCCTGGATTCCGCCCGTCGATGACCCCTCTGAATAGTCGCTGGCAAAATGGACGTGGGCGAAAGAAACACTTTTTGCCCACCCTGGAGCTGTCAAACACCAGATGAGAAGTGCAGTAATGACCTGAGAAATGCGCATTCGTACCACCTCGTTTTGACGCCCTACCCCCGAGCGAGCTGTTCCAGGGGAACGCTTCGGGAATTCGCAGCAGGCTGTGCCTGCGCGAGGGAAGGCTTTTTCCCCTCGGCCCAAACTCTGCACTCGTTACATAGTGCGATCAGGAGCCCCCAAAAAAGCCAGATTTGACCTGAGGATTCCGTGGGAGTAAATGCATTGAGAACGGCGAGTCCTGCGCACGCGAGAAGTGTTGTTGCCAGCAGCGCATTGAATTCTGCACCCTTATTAGAAGCCAGTAACCGAAAGCCGAGAATCCACCACGCACCGAGAAATGCCAGAAAAGCAACCAGCGTGAAGATCCCCCCCTCCAGAACGAAGTTGAGATAGGAAGAGTGTAAAGCGATCGTCAATGGCCGCCCGTGATAGGTTGGATCAAAGTAGGGTCGCAGGTAAAAGGACGCGTTGCCCAGACCGATGCCAGACAGTAAATAATCAGGGTTGCGTTGTAGAAATTCGAGGGCAGCCTTTTCGGGGGGCGGTATTGAACCAACCCGCTTCGTGACCCTCGCTGCTACTACCTCTGAGGACAGCTTGGAACCAGCATAGCCAACCAAGACGGCAGCAGCGAGACCAATTCCCAAAGCAACGCTTGCTACTCCCGAGAGTTTCCGACGGCCTGGATAAACGGCAAGGATCGCAGCGATGACGGGGATTGTCAGAGCGAGTGCAAAGAAGCTCGATGTTGCGAATGTCAGAATAAATACCACCGCATGGAGCACAAACACCGGAATGCTTGTCAGCCAGGACTTGAGTTCCGGCATAGGGAATACGCGGGAGCAGACCAGAATCAGCAGGCTGGGAAAGAGAACCCTGGCTGCATATTTGGGCTCCCCTACGAACGATCCCACCCGAAAAATGGTCAAGCTGCCTATCTTGAATAGCCCGTAATTGTTCAGGCCGGCCTGTGCTCTATAGATGCTTAATATTGGGAGGCCGGCGTAGTACCCAATGAACTGGTACACTCCGTACGCTGCTACGATCGTGGAAATAAAAAGGACCGCCTTAAGAAGCCGGAAGGCCGCTACCTTTCCTGCCGCAAGTGCAGCCACAACCACGAGGACGGCTACCCTCAGCAGTAAAGCAACAAACTCCACCTCAGGCCGCAACAAGGGGCCGCGAAGCGCTCCAAAACCTCCCGAAGATCCCCCCGAAAGCCGCAGGTAACTCGCAAGAGTGGAAAGGGCAACGATGAGGAGAAACAGGGCTACCGTGGCGGGAATTCTGAGGCGGGCGGTAAACCGGCTCCTGATGGCGAAGTGCGCGGGAAGTGCAAACAAAATCAGGAGGATTACGATTTTGTCCAGGCTCCACGTGACACCCAACTGAAAGTCGAAATCGTACATTGGCATGACAACCACAATAAGAACAGGAATCCATGCCGGCTTGAGGAACGCAATGACCAGGGCGGGAACGCCTATGGACAGGTAAAGGGCGATCAATAGCCAGCTAGGAAGCAAGCACGGCCTCCCTTCCTGTCTGTGCCGCGCCGTCAAAAAGACATAACTGGAGCAGTGTCCAAACAGCGCTTCGCCAGCGGTCGATACCTAGACTTTGCCCCATATACGCGGCTTTCTCGCCGTATGTCGATCGCAGTTTAGGGTCCCTCAGTAGACGTCGCATAGCTTCTGCCATAGGCTCAACAGCCGGAGGAACCATCTCGCCGTTGAATCCGGGGATGACAATGTTGGGCAGACCACCAATGTACGTTGTTACCACCGGCTTACCCATGTGCAACGCTTCAATGCAAGACAGCGAGGTCCCCTCGTGGCGGAGAGTGGGTATGACAACAATATCAGCTCGCTGGTACATTTTCGGCATTTCATCGAAGGGCACATCCGTTATCTCGACGAGCCCAGTGAAGCCGCTCTGAACCGCGACGCGCGCCAAATGATCCTGCATGTCGCCTTTGCCGCAAAAAACTACGCGAAACCGCTCCCCTGATTTCCAGAGCCTCAGGCAGGCTTCGAACAGGAGTCCCACCCCGCGTTTTTCCTCGCACCGGCGCGGGCAAAGGACGACAGGCAGGCCGTCGGTGCTTTTCACCGCTGGAAGGGGTCCATGAGGGAACTGCTCGGGGTCAGCAAAATTCGGCACGTAATGGCACTTGGAGATCACAAGGCTTTCATCTTTGAAGGTACTCAAACACCAATTGATATAGTTCGTATCCACGCACAGGACCCCTTGGGCCTTGCGGAGCACGCGCCGATTGAGCGCCCTAATAACCAACTGCTTCAATGAAGAGTAACGCCCATCCCACCAAATTCCGTGCTGGATTGCGACAGACCTTTTCCTGATGTGCGGAAAGGTGTACTCCATGACACAGTAGATCACCGGAGCATCATGGGGAATCAGGCGGTGAGCGCGGTGGTTAAATGTAGCGTTGCCTCTTGCGCCGTCCAGCGGCCTTAACCCAACAACGTTTACCTCGGGAGCAATTTGGCGCTCGAAATCTGCTTTGGCTCTCTGGATGATCGTACATGCCTTACCATGAGAGGCCAGAAGGCGCGAAAGTTCCCGGGCGTACCTCTGAAGGCCCCCGTGCTGTTCAGCACTCCCATCCGGATTAAGATACCGTTGGGTGATGAGATATGCGGAGGATTCGGTCACGGAGTGGGCGCCTCCCGCACATGCCGGGCAGCGTGCGCGAACGGCATCTGTTTACGCGCAAGTACCCAAATGGTGTGACCGGAAGGCCTCTCATGCGAACTTGCGAGGCTTCTCGTTTGTCTCCAGCCATTAACAAGGGACAGAACTGGGGGCAAAATGGAGAGCAGGTGCTTTCCACCCTTCTTAATTACCGCTTTGAACGACCGTGAGGACCTCAGCCCAAAGTCCATTCCGTTACCGCGAGTCCACGCCCCAAGGCTCTCCAGGCTAACCATGGCCAATGCTTTGTTCAGGGTGCTTTCGTCAAAAAAGGTCAGGTGCTCGAAGCTCGTGGTAAATCCGCGCCATCGCTCGCCAAACTTTCCGGCGCATCCGCCGTTTGGCGTGGACAGGAGGACAAGACCGCCTGGCTTCAGAATCCTATGAATCTCGCGGAGCCATTCGACCGGGTCGATCAGGTGCTCGATGACTTCGAGAGCGGTGACGACGTCAAACGAGGCCCCCTCGAAATCTGCTTGCCCTAGACTTCCGGCAAAGACGTCGACGCCAAATGACCGCTTTGCCTGCGCTGCCGCGTACGGCGAGATATCGACCCCCATGACGATAAAGCCGCGTCGCCTAGCGACGTGCAGCAGGTGACCGCCAGCGCAGCCAATATCCAAGAGACGCTTACCGCGGGGCGCCACATAGCGTTCGATGACGTGCAAGGCAAGAAATCCTGGATGCTCACGATGCTTTAGTGCGACCCCTTGCATAGATACATAATCCTTGTAGGCAGAACCGTGCCCGTTGTTGGTAAAGTAACTCTCGTCGTAAAAAGACACAATCGAGGCATCCAGTGGTCGGGGGTTGAGATACAGAAGGCCGCAACGGCCACAACGGACGACCGAACCTTCGTCCGCCCTAATGTATGCAGGTTGGCAGTCATCGACACCGCAAAGTGGGCAGGAAACGAACTGGAATTCTATCTTCCGACTGGTTGATGCGAATTTTTCTGTAAGCTCCATGACAAAAGGTTCCTCACAATAGATCTCTCCCTCGTGGTGAGGGCCCACCGTAGCTCCACGGTCACGAGCCCCAAAAGCAGAACTGCCGCCACTGCGAACTTTCGGGGGCCATTGCCAAGGGAGAAAATGAAAGCCGAAAGCGCGACGGTAGCCAGCGTTAGCCCGAGTAGCTTGAATAAGCCGTCAAAAGCTATGCCAATGAAACGACGGCTGTAGAACCACACGCCGAACCCAAAAAGGGAATATGAAACCGCAAACGTAGCCGCTAGCCCCGTGCTTCCCAATTCAGGAATTAGTAATAGGGCTGCCACAACAAATATGACCAGCCAAAAACCATTTAATGCGAATGCGTGCCACATCCGGCCCGACCCTGCAATCGCGTTTCCTATAACGCCGTTGATAGCCATAGCTAAGACGACAAAACTCATGATGAAAGCCAGTGGCGAGGCATCGCGGTACGCGGGACCAAAGGCGATTTTGACGATCCATGGAGCAAAGAGCGCGCAGCCGAGCGAGATGGGGAGAGTGATGGCCCAGATCAGCCGGACGTTGGTGCTGACCAGCTTGCTGAATTTCTCAGCTTGCGAAGAGGCGTAGGTTTCTGACATGAAACTGACGGCGGGAATGGAAAGGCTTCCGGGGATGACCATGATGAGCTGCGAAAAAGCGAAGGCCACACCGAAAAGGCCCACTTGTTCGAAACCAGAATGGCGGGCCAGTAAAGTATCAGCCCACCAATACGCAGGAGCCACCAGCATGCCCGACAGAAAAGCCGGAAAAGCAAAAGAAAATATTTCGGCAAGGATGTCGCGGGAAAACAAGACCCTTACCATGCGCGGAAACCGCCGGCGGGTCACCTTGATACCGGTCAATGTCAGATAAGCCACGCCCAGAACAGCGGCGAGCAATTGTCCGCCGAGGGCTCCGTATAGGCCCAGCGCCCAGACTCCGGCCCAAGCCAATACAAGAAAGCCCGCACTCCTGACCACCATCGCCTTGCTATAGGCTTTGAAATCCTGCAACCCCGCTATGGCGCTCGATGCCAGGTTAAACAAAGACAAGGACAGGATCAGCAAGGCAGAGAACTGGAAAACAGGAGTCAGCGAGGCCTGACGATAAATGGCTGAGGCGATCCATCCCGAGAGGAAGAAGAATAGGATACACACGGCAAGCAAAGTGCCTGACACCAAGACAACCGTGTCAGCCAGGATCGCTCCCCCGCGTGAAGGGTCTTTCACACAATATTCTGGCAAGAACTTTTGAAGCGCTTTGTTTTGTCCGAGGTGTGAGACCCCCGCGACAATTCCCACCAAGGAGAGAACCAGGGTATAGACTCCGAATTCCTTCGGTCCCAAGTAACGCGCCAGGATAACCGGAGCCAAGCCGGTCAACACCCGGCCTGCCATGCCTCCAACACCCGTGTGCAGGGCGGCGCGGACATAACGGCGGCCGACGTCGCTGGATTGGGCTTGTGAAGCTGGAGGTGAAACTTCAGAGACCGTGGGCATAAATTTCAGCGGCTCCTGCCGTGTCAGATGGCAACTCCTTGGTGAAAGACTTCAGCGCCTCGATGATTCGCATGGCGGCGCGGCCGTCCCCGTAAGGATTGTCCGCAGCCTTTGGTCGGTTACTCTCATCCTGCAGACCCTCTGTTACGGAGGAAACTATGTCTGCTTGCCGCGTGCCGACCAGCTTGATGAAGCCGCGCTGGATTCCTTCGGGCCGCTCGGTGACGTCCCGCAAGACCAGGACGCGCTTGCCGAGCGATGGAGCTTCTTCCTGCACGCCGCCCGAATCGCTCAGGATCAAGCTGCTGTGCTGCATCAGCCAGACAAAAGAGACGTAATCAACAGGTGGAAGCAGATGCACCGCCGGAATGCCACTCAGAATTTCCTGGGCGGGCTGCCGGACCTT
>JAKAWN010000422.1 GCA_021827245.1 Acidobacteriota bacterium
GATATGAAGTCCTTGAACATCGAACCGCACAAGTTCCATGGCGAATGGAATTACACCATCAAGCCTAGAAAACTCGGAAAAGGCGGCTAGTCGAGTTGTTCAAGTTATTTTGCGGAGGCTCCTTACCTTGCTGCAAAAGCTGGGCGACAACATGTCCGATGGCATAAGTCTTACCAGTTCCGGGTGGCCCCTGGACGCAGAGCGTTGTCCCATCCAGACGCTCAACCACTTCGGTCAATTGCGAGATCAGTTCCCGCTTTGAGTCGATGAGGAATCCACCACTGTGCCCCACGATCCGGGGTGGTCGCCGGTACAACAAATCCTCAACAGCCCTTGACGTTGTTTGCCCACTCCACCAAGCAGCAACGAAGCGATACACCGCGTCCGCAATTTTGGCGGCGGACACGTACTCATCCGGGATCAGATTCAGGTGTGGCGGTGGGGCACCGTTCTTCGGGCCGATTTTGATGCTTGCCCTGCCGTGGTCCGCGTTAAAGGATATAACTTCCGTCCGTTGTTCAAGATTGTGGGCAAAGTAGCAGCGGCTGCCTTCATCAACCTTTGTGTCCTGATCGGGATCAAACGCATATTCGTAGACGTGCGATCTGGCAACCCTCGCCGGTGGCGCGGCGGTGCGATTCAGCCCCGCCAGGCAGTCGAAATCATCGTATAGTTCATGCTCGGTCATTTCGTGGCGGTCAAACATGCGCCAAAACACCGGCTTGGCCTCGCGCCAGTGAAATTCCAAGAGCCAAGCCAACACTTCCGCCACACGCTTGCGTTCTGGGTCCGGGATGCCGCCGGCGGCAATGCTATCGAGCATTTCACGGCACAGAATCGCTGACGGATGGTCCGAACCCGTGAGAGCGTTCTCCTCGCGCTGCTTGGGAGGCTCCGGTGGGACATAGACCACTCCGGATTCTTGTTGGAGCGATCGCAACCAGTTGGCCAGGCCGACCAGAGACCGGCAGTCCACCTCGTTATAGTCACGAATCTCTTTGAGAATGGCCGAGGATCGCCAGTCTTGGGATTGGCCGCTCTCGAGCCAATGTTGATAGGCGACCACCGATCCAGATGCCGTGACCACCTCTCCCTGGCGCTGGGGCATGTAGAGACATTCTATATCCTTCAAGGAGTAGCCGGTGCTGCCGATCATCACGCCCTGGCGGACCACCGTGTACAGATCCACAAACACCTGATTACGCAGCAGGTCGTCCACTTCCTTCTCGCGGCTGGCGTATTTGCCCATCAGGCGGCGCACCGCGGCGGGTTCGTAGGTCGCATAATGATAAATGTGCAGCGTCTTATCCTTCTGCCAGCGGGCATACGCCCAATCGATGAAACCTTCGAAGGCTTTCCGTTCCTGTATCTCATTGTGTGCCCACCAATCCTTGAAGCTGGTTTTATTCTCGTCCAGGTAGACGGCGCCAAACAAATATTCCAGCCCCCCCTCAGCGAACGGGAAGCCCTCCATATCGAAGAAAATATCCCGCGGGGATGGCGGCGGCAGCCGGGCCAGGCCGCGTCGCGGATCATCTTCCCGTGGCCGGACGACCTCGACTATAGGCTGTGGCTTCCCTTTTGATGCCAATTGCAGAAAGGCCTGACTTTTCAAGCGCTCGAAGGTCTCTGGCTGGATACGCGGAATGGACTGCAATGTGCTATTCGCCAGGGCCGTCAGTGTCGTTATGCCCGCGGCCTGAAGCTTTTTGATCTGGGGAAACGTGATACGCGCCACGCGGCAGAGATGATCCTGAACTTCCAATATCTGTGCCGCCACCTTAGACCACCGGCCGTAGGCGCGATCATTGCCCGGATCGGGCGGCGATCTTGGATCAAAGTCATGCTGGAATGCCAGGTATGCTTTCTTGAGACGTCGGTAGTAGAACACAAATTCGTCGGTAACAAATGGTGCTTCCCGTTGATCGCCCAGCACAAAGACGAAGCGTTCGGGACGCCGCCGCTGAATCGCTTCGAGCATGTCGCAGTAAGCGCATAGCTGAATGATGTGGTCAGGCTTGACTGAAAGGGCCAGTTTGGTGTCCCACGGCTCATAGTGCCATGGGCCAAAAACCGAATCCCCCGGGGTCTTTTTGAGAAAGTCTGGATATCCAGCCAGGGAATCCGTGGCCAGACGTCCTTGATAAACCCTGCTGCGGCCGGCTTTCATTTCGGCAATGGTTCGCTCTGCGGCATTGTCATCGTGGGGAATTTCGACGAAGTTACCATCTTGACCTTTGATTTCCTGCACATACTGCGCCTCGTGTGCTGAACCACGTTTTGCCGCCAGTTCCTGATCTTCGGTCAGCGCGTCAGGTGTAATTGCAGCAAGACTCAGTCCGTCCCAGGGAAGCGTATAGGCTGCGGGAAGTTGATCACGAATTAAATACAGCCGATCCATCCATGATCCGAATTCCCCCTCGAGAAACGCCACCACATCATGTGGTGAATAGACCAGAATGCCCCCTTTAAATTGCATGATACATCCATACCATGTATTCGGTCGAAAGTGTATTGCCTGCTGCCGCACCCAGCGTCGAAAACGAACTTTGGGGGTAGTTGAATCGATGCGCAGGCTCTGGTGACAAGAAGTATACCAGAGGTGGCACCCATGTAATGAACTGCTGCTTATATACCGACAACCTTGAATTCCGGGTTAATCGCTCGAAAGTGTGTGATGGTGCCGTCTGCAGCAACAAACGGGAAATCAGGCTTGTGGGCAAACACAAATGCCAACTTGTGGGCAACGCTCCCTCGTTGCTCCAGGGAATTGAGTGCTGCTCTATTCGCGTGTGCAGCGGCAGCCGGACGAGTCTCAGTAGCGCGTTTGAAGGCGCCTCTCTGGCAGAAGCTTGAGACCAGCAATGTACGTGGGGACAGTGGAAGCAGCATAAGCGTATCCTCCGCAAGCAAACTACGGAGGTCGAGAGGAACGATTCCAGTGCGCTGGGTGAGCGTCACAGGGCAGTTGGGTAACACTAAATCTCCGCCTTCTGGCGCAAGGGCTTCCACGCGCCAACGCCGTTTCTCCAATTGTGGCACTGCCAGTTCGATGGCTTTGGGGATCATGCCGAGAATGGAACCTTTATTCAGTGACACGGCGTTTGGGTACTTTTGAAACAGCCCGATCAGCTTTGCTCGGTCCGCATCGTTTATGGGCGTGCCTTCTACGGCCATACGTGCTTGGTGCTGTTTCCACATTTCGTCGGACTGCAACATATGGAGGGCAAGTTGCTGCACGAACTGCATGGCGTTGGCATCGGCTTGCCGAAGGGCGAGATGACTAAGGCCCGCCGGGCGATCATGCCGGCGGGGTCAAATCGCTCCATTTTGCCGGCTGGCGGGCCGGCGGCGGGATTCGTAGCGGCGCCTTTTTTGGTCCTGGCGTGTTTGGGCATCAACACTCCCTTGTACATTGGAGAATTTATTTCCTTCCGAACTCCCGGATTAACTCAGGTCGCTTGTCCAATAAGCGAAGCAAACGTAGTGCCGGACCTGACGGTTGGCCGCGCCCTTGCTCCCACGCATGGACGGTCTGGACCGAGGCATTAATGATGCCCGCAAATACCGCCTGACTTACCCGCACCTTTTTCTTGCGAAGCGCGGTTATTTGCCTGGGTGTTATTGGCCGAGGCGGATCGGGTAATTCCACATCACGTATGGTAACGGTGGAATGTTTTCCCTGCGCCCAATCCAGGGCATCCGCAAGCCCGGTCTTGATTTCGTCATAATACATGTTGCTGTTAACTTTCTTCATCGTTATTTCCTTGTCTTACTGAATCGGTGCTGCATCGCAAGAAGCGCATCATCCGACACCCCGTGTGCTCTGAGAACTCGCGTGACTCCGGCAAATTCCACAAACATACGTTTCATGTATCCATCCTGTACTATTTTATAGCACAAAATGGCGCGCCTCGCAAATACTTTTTCATTTTGTAACCGTTCCCGGGCCAGAAACATCGAAAAATAAGGCTTTTTGCGATATTTAATGGCTCAAAGCACAGTAAAATTGCCATCCGCGACGCCAAAACCAGAATAAAACCGCGTTTTTTTTGAAAAAACGCCAGTTTTGGCCCGTGAACGGTTACGATGCCCCACACCCGCGAGGACCGGTAGTGATGAGATTATACGGACAACCAGGCGAGAGCAGTAGCGGCCAAGTCTCGCCTCGGCGATCAACTTGGTGGTATTCATTGAACGTACGGCCGTTGCGCCAGGCAGACTCGTATCGCAACTCCTTGAAGTCGGGGGTCACAATCACAATATCAGTGAATACCTATTCCATCCGGTGACTTGCCAGATGCCCGCCTCATAGCGATGGTCACTTCTCGGCGCCGCGCCAGGGATCGCCGGGGAGGCGGCCTGGGCCGATAGCCCGCTGGAGCCGAGGGCTTCAGCGCGCAGGAACGAATACCTCCCGCGTGTTTGCAGGGCGTCGATCCAGTATTCCAGCGATGCGGCGGGCATGGATTGCCTCAAATATCGTTCTGCATAAACAGATAGCCAATGTCCGTTTACGCAGACTAATATATCAGCGTTCCCGGTCCGGGACAATAACACTCCCTCGCCTCGGCGATCAATCTGGTGGTCTTTATTGAACGGATTGCCGATGCTCCAGGCAGGGTGGTATCCCAGTTCGTGGAGATGGCTAAATCCGATAGCGAGAAACCGCTGAAAGGAACACCCAAAGGCTTGTCGGCGGGCATTATCTACTTCGTTGCCACGGATGTCCGCGTTGCCAACTCTTCCGTGTATTCCCCAATGCGGCAGTACAGATTCACCAGTCGCATTTGCTCCACAGTCTGGCATCGCGTCATCATAATTCTTGGTGAACCGACCACGATGGCCAGACATTTGGCCCGTGAAATCGCCACGTTCAGGCGGTTACGGTGCAGTAGGAATTCCGCACCTCGGGGCGCATCCTCCAAGGACGAACAGCACATGGAAACGATTACCACCGGGGCTTCTTGGCCCTGGAAGCGATCCACACTGCCAACGCGGGCGGAGGGGCCAAGCCGTTTTTTAAGCCGTTGCACCTGCATGTTGTATGGCGCGACAAATAGGATGTCGTCCTGCAACCTCAACCGCCGCCTTTGGCCATCATCTTCGAACTGGGTCGACAGTAACTCGCCAACAATGGCGGCGATGACCTCGACCTCTTCATCGCTGCACTGGGTGTTCCCTACATGTTCAACGGGCACATAAAGCAAACCCGTTCCCCTCTTGACGTGCTTGGCGCCGGGTACGGGCAAAATGCGGCGTCTCGACGTGCTGGGGTGCGCTTCCAGCCGGCCTTCGTATACGGCGTCTGAAATAAACCGGCACACTTCTGGGTGCAGCCGCCGTGTAACGTTTAGAAACACCCCGAATTCTGGCGGTATCGTCTGCCGGCCGTTGAGCAGGTATTCCAGGCCCGACTGGCCGCTTTCCCCCGGATGCGATCCTTGAATCGGCTGGGATAACTGCATCTGATCACCTACCAGCAGCAGGTTTTCGGTGGCCAAACCGACCCCAACCACGTTAGCCAGGCAGAATTGCCCAGCCTCATCTACGAACAGGTAATCCAATGACTTGGCCAGTTCTGGCCGCACGAATACCCAGGCCGTGCCGCCGACAACCACACCGCCGCTGGCCAATTCCGCCGCGGCCGCATCAGCTTCGATCCGCTGGATATGCCCGGCCTGTAGGAGCGGTTCATCGCTATCTCCACCCACCTTCACCAACCGCGCGGCAATGTGGCGGGACGTACACGCCTCATGAACGGCTTTGAGAGCGTTGAGTATGGCCTTATGGCTCGTGGCGGTGATACCGACTCGCTTAGGAGACTCCGCAAAATAACTTGAACAAATTGCCACGGGATGTTAGATTGAATGCATGGTTCGTGAAGCAGGATATCGGGAGCGGTTGTTGGCGTTGTTG
>JAKAWN010000423.1 GCA_021827245.1 Acidobacteriota bacterium
CCATCCACTAGGACCAGCCCCGTCCCATGGCGCCGTTATATGGCAAAACGGCATGAAGGCGCGCGACGTATGTTCTTAGCAAGAACGGAGATTTGGAATTGAAACTCACAGCGTGGAGATCTTCCAGAAGATGCATCGGTGTTTCCCGAAAATTCCAGTATTATTTCCTGTTGCGTCGTTGTACCTTCTATTGCAGCTTGGCTGCGATGCAGCGTCAGGATCAATAGAGATTTTTCGGATTCAGTTGGACTTCGAGTCATATACTGGGAGAAGCTTTGGTGAACCGCCGTCACTTTGTAGCATCGCTTGGGATGTCCGCAGCGCTCAGCGCGCTGTCTCAAGCAGGACGCGCCGCGCGCCAGGAAGGAGAACACACTCCGGCTGACAAGGAATTGACTCCCAATCTGGTCTGGCCGCGGCCCATTATTGTCCCAGTACCAGAAACAACCGGGCGAGTTGAAAATACAGTTCTCAGCCTGAACGGGACGTGGAAGTTTACTCTCCGCCCGCCTGACCGCTTCTGGTCGAATGAGATAGACCCTACCGGCTGGGATGATATCCAGGTTCCGGGCGAATGCACAATGCAGGGATTCGAAATCGCACGAGACATCGAATATCCATTCAAGAGGGTCATTTCCATTCCAGCCGATTTTCGGGGCAAAAAGATCTTCTTGCGCTTCGACGGACTCTACAGTTACGGACGAGTGTGGGTAAACGGGCATTATGTTCGGGATCACCGGGGCGGATTCACTTCGTGGGATTGTGACATTACGCCCTTTGTCACTGCGGGAAAAGAAGTGTGGATCACCGTCGGTGTTACCGACGGATCTGACAACATCTCTTGGCAAAGCAACTATGCCAAGCACTATATTGGCGGCATCCTGCGTGATGTCAGAATGTTTGCTGTACCCGCTGATTATGTGACCCGATTCCATTTAGAGACCGACTTTGATTCTTCCTTCACCAATGCGGTTCTCAACGTAGCGCTGGGGATGGAGTTCGATCGAGCTCGTAGTGCAAGCGTGGAACTCAGCCTGATAGATCCAAGCGGAAAGAAAGTCCCCATTCATCCCGCATCGGTCGACCTCTCGGTCCGTGTGCCCGAAGCCTTAGCCAACATTCCGGTTGGGTGGCCACAGAAATGGGACTGCGAGCATCCTCGCTTGTACACTCTAAGAGCTTCTGTCAAAGCGGGCGGCGCCCCAGCCCAGACTCTGGTCAAGAGGTTTGGATTTCGTAAGGTTGATGTGCGCGGCAACCAGTTGTATGTGAACGGCGATCCTGTGAAACTGCATGGCGGCTGCCGACACGATGTTTGTCCCACACGCGGCCGGTCCACCACGCCAGCCCTGGACGAACAAGATGCGCGTCTGTTGAAAAACGCCAATTTCAACTTTGTGCGAACATCCCACTACCCTCCCACGGAGAACTTCCTCGACTTTTGCGATCGGCAGGGCCTTTACATTGAGGAGGAGACCGCTGTTTGTTTCGTGCAGGAAAGTACTCAGCCCGGGGTTCAAAACGATCCGAATTACACCGGCCAGTTTATGAACCAGTTCTCCGAAATGATCGAGCGGGACAGGGACCATCCTTGTGTTATCCTGTGGTCGCTCGGAAACGAGAGCCAATGGGGACGCAACTTCGCAAAAGAGTATTCCTACGTGAAGTTTGAGGATCCCACCCGTCCTGTCATTTTCAGCTTTCCAGATACAGTGCCAAAGGGCGTGAAGGCCTACGATATCTTCAGCAAGCACTATCCGAAGTTCGACTCGGATCTTTCCAGTGCGTCTATCCCCAAGCTGAACGACGAATTTGGGCATGTCCCCTGTTACAACCATTGGACACTGCGCCGCGATCCCGGGGTGCGGAACTATTGGGGCAAGAGTATCAAGAAATTCTGGAATGGGATGTTTGCCGCAAATGGATGCCTGGGCGGTTCGATTTGGGCCAGCATCGACGAAGTCTTCATGCTGCCTCGTTCGTGCGTAGGCTATGGCGAATGGGGAGTTATCGACGGTTGGCGGCGGGAAAAGCCGGAATATTGGCTGGCGAAAAAGGCCTATTCTCCAACCAGGCTCTCAGAAACGTACGTTGAGAACCCGGGATCCGGGAAGCCACTGAAGATTCCTATAAGAAACGAGCTCAATCACACGAACCTGAATGAGATCAGGATTAAGTGGAGCGTGGGATCCGATCGAGGAGAAATCAGAGATCTGAATGTTGCGGCTGATTCGACTGGCCAGTTGGTGATCCCCGGACGTGCATGGCGGAACGGTGAATTCGTCGGCCTGGAGTTCATCGACCGGGAAAACCGCCTTCTCGATAGATATGAACTCCCAGTCGGCAGGGCTGTCTGGAATTTTCCGGCAGTTCATGGTCCGGCCCCGCGAATGCTTGAGGATAGCCAGACCATTCGCATACGGGGTGAGCATTTCGAGATTGTCTTCAGCAGAGCGTCAGGCTTGATTAGCAGCGGAACTTTCAAGGGTCATCGCATCCTTGCAGGTGGTCCCGTTCTTAATTTGGCGCCCTTTGAGCTGCACGAGTGGTGGCTGACCAGCCTGAAGACTATGAATACTCCCGATGAGGCGGTGATCGAGATTTCAGGAAACTACCAGCGCTCCGGCGACTTCTCAAGTCAGGTGCTGGTCTATGCACAGTACCAGGTTCGGATTGACGGTGAAGGATTGATCACCACAAATTTCAAAATTCAGGGCGTGCCCCAAGAAGTCAATGAAATTGGCATTGCCTATGTACTTCCGCGCGAAGCCGATCAGCTTTCCTGGAATCGGAAGGCTCTTTGGTCCGTATATCCGCCAGACCACATTGGTCGAGTTGCAGGGGTGGCAAACAAGATTCGCTCCTCAGGCACAGATGAGTATCGAGTGGCGCCCACTTGGCCGTGGTCAGAGGACATGAAGGATTTTTTTCTGTTTGGGAAAGACGATTCCGGCGGGCGTGGCACCAACGACTTCCGCAGCCAGAAGCAGAACATCTGGTTTGCATCCGCCATCATTTCGCGGACTGGCATTCGTGCCCGGGCGGAATCTGAAGCCACGCACGCTGTCCGGGCTGAAATCCTGCACGACGGCAGCGTCCGAATTAACATCAATAGCGCCTGGGCGTATCCCGATCTTGATTGGGGTAACGAATGCCCTACGCTTCCCGCATCCTCTACTTACGAGGGGATGGTCAAACTGCGGCTCACCGACAACGATTCGGTTGGCCTGAAGTTTATGGATTACTAATCTGGCTCTCGCTGCCGGGCCCGATTGCAACCTGGAGGAACTCGATACCTGCCATCGACAATCCAACAATCCCCATAATCCGTCGTGAGCACAAGGAGGTAGTACCTTTATGAGCGATGAACTGGATCGAAGGGATTTCGTCAAATTGGCAGGTATCGGTGCGGTATGCATGGCGCTTAACACGTCCTCGAAGGCGATGCTTCCCGCGCATGATGTGAAAAATAGCCAAACTGCTTCGACCGGCCAGTCAAATGAAGTATGGTCGGCGGGCGCCAGCAACTATCGCCTCAACATGATTGCCTATGCGCACATCGATGCGGTCTGGCTCTGGCCCTGGCATGAAGCCATGTCGGTGGTTCTCAGCACATTCCGCTCTGCTTTGGATCGCATGAAAAGCAATCCGGATTTTGTCTTCACGGAGACTTCAGCGCAGTTTTACCAGTGGGTTGCTGAAAACGATCCAGAAATGCTTGACGAAATTCGGCAGCGGGTTGACGAAGGCCGCTGGGAGTTGCTGGGTGGCTGGTGGGTGGAACCCGATGTCAACATACCCAACGGAGAATCGCTAGCCCGCCAGGGCCTGCAAGGGCAACGGCTGTTCCGTCGTCTTTTCGGCCGCCAGGCCAAAGTGGCCGCTAACCCCGATTCCTTCGGTCATACAGGAACGCTTCCTCAGATCCTCAAGTTGCAGGAACTGGAAGACTACATTTTCATGCGGCCGGACGAGGAGGCGATGCGTCTGCCGGCGGACCTGTTCTGGTGGGAAGGGCCGGATGGGACCCGTGCGCTCACGTACCGGATTCCCTTCGGCTATACAGATGCGGGCGCATTAAGCCAGCGCATAAAGCAGGTCATCGGCTTGCACGAACCCGTCAAAGACATGATGGTTTTCTACGGAGCCGGTGACCACGGCGGCGGAGCTACCGACGAAAACATTCAGTCGATCCAGAGAATCATGGCTGAGGCCGGGGCACCCAAGCTAATTTACAGTACCCCGGAGAAGTATTTTTCTGAAATCCGCGGCGAGAAACGTGTGAATCTGCCGGTAGTCACAGGGGATTTGCAGCACCACTCCGTGGGTTGCTATACCGCCGAGTCAACGATAAAGAAGAACAACCGGACAGCCGAAATGGCTTTGACGACGGCAGAAAAGGTGGCAAGCCTCAGCTCGGTTTTATATGGGTCGGCGTACCCTCAGGCGGAATTTCAATCCGCCTGGGAAAAGGTACTCTTTCAGCAGTTCCACGACAGTCTGGCCGGGACCGCCTTGCCGGAACATTATCTGCAGTCGCGGCAGGCGTATGGCTGCGCTATGGAAGTAGCAGATCAGGCGATTTCTCTTTCGCTTGAAAGGCTGGCTTGGCAGGTTCCGACCGAAGACCCGGAGTCCGACTACCTGGTCGTGTTCAATCCGCACGCCTGGAGCACCCGCTTGAGCGTCGAGTATGATCTGAATTGGCATCCTGAGGTGGCCTCGCAACTGACCGACGAGCGAGGCACGAGCGTTGCCCACCAGTGGGTGCAGGGATCGACAATCGTTGGCGACCGCCACACTCTTGTCTTGCAAGCGCCGCTTCCTGCGTTTGGCTACCGGCAGTTCCGGCTGAGGAGGGGTTCCGAGCAGGCTGCGCCTTCAGGAGTCAATGCCAGCACAGAGACCCTTGAAAATGACCATCTGCGTGTGACTTTCTCTCGTGAAGGCACCATTGGTATCTTTGACAAGGATGCTGGCCGGGAAGTCTTTGCCGGGCGGGCTGCAGGCGCGCGCGCCGTCGTGCTGGATGATCTCAGCGACACCTGGAGCCACGATGTCGTGTCATACAGTGATGAGATCGGAACATTCGGAGGCCCAGAACTTCGGGTGTTGGAAAGCGGGCCTCTTCGTGGACGAGTGCGGATGCGCAAGCACTACGGTCATTCTGTTTTGGAAACCGACTGAATTCTCTATGCTGGCAGCCGGACGCTCGAAGCGCGTTGTAACCTCGACTGGCATGAGCATCTCAAGATGTTGAAACTCTCATTCCCGGTTCATGTTGATGAGCCCCATTCCACGTACGAAACCGCTTTCGGCTACATCGAACGCAAAACAAACGGAGACGAAAATCCCGGCCAGCGCTGGATTGATCTGACGGGAAAAAGCGAGGGCAAGGACTATGGCCTGGCAGTGATTAACGATGCGAAGTACGGTTATAGCGTTCTGAAGAACGATATGCGGGTTTCGATTGTGCGCGGCGCCGTCTACGCACAGCATCGGCCTGCCAGGTTAATGCCCAATGGCGAGTACATTTGGCAGGACCAGGGCATCCAGACATTCCGTATGTGGCTGGTGCCTCACCTCGGGTCCTGGCAGGCGGCAGGGGTCGTGAGATTGGCGGAGGAATTCACGGCTCCGGTTCCTGTGCTTTACCAGGGCATTCACCCAGGACTGAAGCCGCAATCAGGCTCGTTCTTGTCCGTGGACGCCGCCAATATCGTTGTGACCGCCCTCAAAAGGGCAGAAGAGGGGGATGACCTGATCCTTCGCTGCTACGAGACGGATGGCAGGGCCACGACGGCCACCGCGGTGGCGAACAGACGACGGTTCCTCATGGCGCCACCCTAGGGTCCGCTCGGGCCGAGGCTACGAGCGCTCGTTGAGCAACGCGACCAGAAGCTCGGTCGCCACGTT
>JAKAWN010000424.1 GCA_021827245.1 Acidobacteriota bacterium
AGTTGGTCCGCCCTTTCGCCATAGTGACGGAATGAAATGCTATCTCATTGCCAATGCGATACCTCACTCGCCCGAGCGCGGAAGTCAGGCTAGCGCCACACCTGCCGGAGCGCCCTCGCTCCGCCAGCACGAGGGCGCTCCTTCCAAGCGGACTTGCCCTGCGATAGCCGGCAGGCGATGGAATCCTGGCTTCCGATCACTTGGCAAACTGGATGATGCCAAAGCGCGTTGGAACGTGGAAACTGGTACCTGTCGGGATGCTGCTCCATGAAAGGAAACGCCTCTGGCTATCGCCGTCCGGGCCGTCGGCGCGGAAGAGGTTGAGACGCCACTCGTCCCCTGCTGAGATTTCTTTCGCTCCCATCGGCGCAACAGGGATGCGCATCTCGCAGGTCCAGATATGACGCTTCGGATCGACGTGCGTGGCATGTTCAAAATGCGAGTTCCAACTGGCGTCATTGAACGGCGACTGGTCCTTGTTGATTTCCAGGTCGATCCAGAGATTGTTGGGTGAGACCTCGAATTCGTAGTAGTGGTTCACGCGCTCGGGCTGAGGGTTGAGGAAAACTTCCACCACGTCGCGATTCCAGAGTCCCCATTTTTCAACAGCCGGATCGGCATTCTGAAAAATGTTCAGCACCGTGTATTTACAGCGGTAGGCGAAGTAGACGTAGTGCGGTGTCCATACCGTTGCCACTTCTGTCTCAGACTGCGGATATACTTTCTGGCCGGTCATGTCATGATCCATGTGAACCCAGTCCGCTGTCTTCCAGACTTCCTTCTGGAGACTCCCGTCGGGTACAAAATCGTTGGGCGAAAACTTGGAAATGATGCGTATGTTGCTGGTGTATCTCATGCTTTGTCTCCCTTCGGATTCCGCTAACAAGGCATTGATCTCCCGGCGTGAGAGTCCAGGGCTCGGAACACCCTGGCACTTGTCGAGGTTTGTGGCGCCGGATATGGCGCTCTTCATCCGCTTGTCAAGGCTTGTAGCTTCGTCCGCATGTGCGAGATTCAGCCGCAACTCTGCGATTTTTTGCTTCAGCATTTCCAGGGCTTCGTAATCCTCAATTCCCTGGCGGAGCATCTCCCAGCGGGTACTGTCAATGGGTCCGTTCTTGCCCGGATAGACCAGAAAGCTATCGCCGGAATGCCAGCGATTCAAAGGCTGCTTCCAGACGTCGTCAGGCCATGATTGATAAGCCCAGCGCAAATAGCCCGTGAGGCCGTAGCGGAAAGCGATCCAGGGGAGCAGCCGGGACTCCCACTGTGGCGAGTAAATGAACGTGTTAGGAGAGGCGGGCGAACATGCAGTATAGAAAGTCGTTGGCCCCACGCTGCGCCTTTCCTCCACCAGGTGGCGAACGACGGCGGGGTGGGCGAGGTCTCGCCAGTTGATGGTCAAATCGCCTACCGTGCTGGATTCCTGGCTTGACGTTCCTCCCGCTAGCGCTACCTTCAGTTCGGGTGCATCGGCCTTCAGAACACTGAAGATGCCGTTCATGATGGACTGCGGTTTCTCGTCGAAACCGATGTGGGTGCGGTCGAGCCAGCCGCGTTGTTTGAGATGACGCACAAATGCCGGAAGAAAAGCTTTCCAGACCTCCCGGTATCTTGGGCCACCGACTCTGGTCGGGCACACCCTCAGCTTTCCTGTCGTCGTGTCAATGTAGCCGATGTTGCAAAGAGACGTCGCTCCCGGGCCGTCGACCATGGAGAAACACTGGATGGATTTCGTGATTCCGGCCTTCATCATCATTTCGACGTAACGGTCGAAAACAGAAAAATCAAACTGAAATTTGGCAGCCTGCCCCAGTTGATATTCTCCAGGGAACCGCCACTCGACCATCGAAGGGAATACGAAACCGGTCTGCGAGCGCCAGGGATCGTAAAGGATGCTGGTGGTGATGGACTTTTGCCCGTGGTCGGCGAGGTTACGCGCGTATGCTGCCAGCAATTTCCAATGTTCCGGCGACCACAACGGAACGTGCGCCATTCGGGCCACGGCGGCAGGATCCTGCCAGATGTTCAAGTAAAAGCCTCCCCTGGTGATATCGGGCAGGGTGAAGTCGAGCACATGGAGAGAAATCTCGAACTGTTTGCTCTGCTGGCCGGCACGAATATCGAGCCCACATTCGTAGTAGCCGGGAGTGGCTTCTCTGGGAACCGAAATGGTGAGCCAGACGCCTTGTGTCCAGTTAGCCTTGATTTCCGAAGGAGGCGATGCAAGCAGCGGGTCAGCCATGTACTCACCCCGCTCGACGGCGGGCACGTAACCGGGATAGCGGATCCGCACCCACGAGCAGGGAAGCGCGCGACCGCCGGCTGCCGCTGGTGGTTCACACGCCGCTCCAAAAGGTTTCAAGGTCTCAGATGAGCGGACGGCGAATTGCAGCGAGATGACTTCATTGCGAAAGGCTTCTGCGCTCGCCACGGTTCCTCTCTCAGTTTCAATACTGGCGGGAGTGAGCCGCATGCCGGTGCTCGCAATCCAGGCCTGGAACATGCCGTTTGCCGATTGCGCCTTTGCAGCCGGCAGAGCCAGGGAAGACCCAAGCAAAATCAACGCGGCGAACGCAAGTCCCCGCTGCCCGTTCATCACACATCTCCTGTACGTTAAATCCATTTATTCACCCCTGTCTGACCTGGTGTTATGAAAGCGAAACATGCCAAGATTACGAAAGCTTTCCAACTACTTCGTTGACGATCGTGTGCGGGAAGAGTAATCTTCCCATCGCGATCGAAACGAAATTCTATACCAGAGACGAGGCCATGACTATGGTTCGAAGAGAGTTGCTTGTCGCGATGGGAGCGGCCTTGTTGGGACGGCCTGGCATGCGAGCCCGGGCTGCCGAATTCGCCCCAGGGCCGGTGGCAGATCTCCGGCATTGGATTACCCGATGCCATTTTGAAGAAAGTCTATTATGAAAACGCGGCGCACATGCTCGAGATCAAGGTCTAGCGCTGCGACTGGAGAACGCTTCAAACGAGGAGACGGATGATGCGACCGATGATTTCCGGCGTCATTGTGGCCCTGATGGTTTCTACAGCGTTGGCGTTTGCTCAGAACAATAACAACAACGATGTGGTGATTCGCCCCAAGGAGATTGATAAGGTGCTGGTCAATCCGGGCATGGGGATCGAGACGTTCCAGCGATTCAACGGCGACGCTTTGAACCAGGGATTGAGGTGGTCTGAGGCCGGGCCGACGACGCTCCTTCACGCTGCGGCGGTGAAGCCGGACTTTCCGGAAAGCTCGATCTCATACTGCCGGTGGTTCTGGAGCATGTTGGAACCTGAACCCGGCAAATTCAACTGGGGCATTATCGACCTGGCGCTGAAAGAGGCTCGCGAGCACCATCAGACCCTGGCCATCCGAATGATGCCCTACGACGAGAAGCACCCGCTGCCGGAGTGGTACCGGAACTCAGGCGCGCGGCGCGCCAACAAACCCAGCGATCCTGACGGAAAGATCTGGCAGCCCGACTTCAGCGATCCGTTGTATTTGAAGTGCTGGGGACAACTGGTTGCAGCCGCGGGCGCCCGTTATGACGGAAATCCTTATCTGGAAATGGTGGACATCTCTTCTGTGGGCTACTGGGGAGAAGGCTGGAGTCATTACATGCCACCTTTCAAGTACCAGAAGGCGCTGATTGACATTTACTTGAAGGCATTCAAGCGCACGCCGTTGCTGATGAACTTCGACCAACAGCATGCGCTCAGTTATGGGACGGCCCACGGCGCGGGTTGGCGGCTGGACTGCTGGGGTGATATGGGTAAGCCATGGTGGGGCGAAATGGTTGACCTGTACCCCGAGCAGATTGTCCGCGCCGGAGTTCAGAACGTCTGGCAGCGAAGTCCGGTGTCACTTGAAAGCTGCGGGGTGGTTGGCTCGTGGCTGAAGAATGGTTTTGACGTGAACTACATCTTGAACCAGGCGCTGCGCTGGCATGTCAGTTCAGTCAACATTAAGTCTTCCCCGATTCCTGCCCAGTGGAAAGAGCAATTCCGGGATTTTGAAAAGAAGATGGGATACCGGTTCATCCTCCGGCGCCTGGAATATCCGCGGACCGTACGGCCGGGCGAGATGATGCCGGTCCACATGTGGTTTCTCAACGCGGGAGTCGCGCCCGTCTACCGGAAATACATTCTGGCTGTTCAGCTTGAGTCATCGATCGATGGAGCTGCGATCAAGACGCCCGCTGACGTTCGCACATGGCTTCCAGGTGACGCGGTCTTCGACGGGACACTCTATGTTCCACAAAGGCTCAAGCCAGGAGAGTATCATTTTCGAGTAGGCTTGCTCGACCCGCGGACCGAGCGACCCGCCATCAGGCTGGCTATCGAAGGGCGGCAACCGAATGGCTGGTATGACCTTGGGACGATCCAAGTTCAGTGACAATCCAGGCGTGCGCATGGGGGGGTGGTTGCAATCGGAACGGGAAATTGGGGTCTGGGAGAAATTCATATGATTTGCGGAGGACATCAATGTTGGATCGCATACTCGCCATTGCTCTTGGCTTTCTAGCTGGCCTGGTGTACATCCCGCAGGCGCAGGCCGCGAAGGTTCGGGTGTGGAGTGGGACGATCAACATTCCGACCTACGTGCTGGGACCCGAAGATCCCAATCCGCCATTCCCACTGGTAAACGCTCACAACATCTATCCTTATACGGCCCTCGATGACCTGACAGACCATAGGGAGATGAAAACCTACCGGGCAATCTATCTGGAAAATGAATACCTGAAGGTGACGATTCTGCCGCAGATGGACGGCCGGGTTTACTCGCTTTATGACAAGGTCAACAAGCGAGAAGTCCTCTACCGGAACAATGTGATCAAGTACGGGATGGTGGGTCTGCGGGGAGCGTGGATCTCAGGCGGGATCGAATGGAATTTCCCAAACGGACATACGACGGACACTGTTTCGCCGGTGGCCTCGCGCTTCCGGCAAAATCCCGATGGCAGCGCCACGGTGGTTGTTGGTGACATGGATCAGGTAAGCAATATGCACTGGGAAGTTGCGCTGACGTTGCGGCCGGGCGTGGCCCACCTGGCGGCGCACGTTACGCTCTTTAACTCGACTCCGCTTGCCAAGCTTTACTGGTGGTGGGCGAATGCTGCTGTTCCCGCCAGGGAAGACATGCAGTTTATCTACCCGATGCGGCTGGTGAATCCGCACTCGCACACCCAGATCTGGACGTATCCGATTTGGAAAGGAGTCAACTACAGTTAGTATAAGGATGTCCACCACGCGACATCGCTTTTCGGTGTGGATGTTCATCGCTCGTTCTTCGGCGCGTACTATCACAAGTCCGATGATGGCGTGATTCACGTGGCCGACTACCACGAGGTTCCCGGAAAGAAAACCTGGACATGGGGCAACGCGGGCGACGGATTGGTCTGGATCCACCTGTTGACGGACAGCGACGGCCAGTACTGCGAGATTCAGTCGGGACATTTTCAGACCCAGTTGAGTCAGGAATTCATGCCACCACAGAAAGTTGAGTCCTGGACCGAATATTGGTACCCGGTTCAGGGACTGGGTGGCGGTTTTGTCGAGGGAACGCCGCAAATGGCCATCAATGTCGTCTATCCCCCGCCAAATACCACCGGCAAGTCGACCATTGAGCTTGCTGTGAATCCGGTAGTGGCTCTCGATGGCGCAAAAGTGGAAGTGAAGCTGGGCAAGCAAACGCTGAAGGATTTTGCTCCGGTGGCCTTCGCGCCGCTGGAGACAAAGGAATTTCCGATTCCGGTCACGGACGTTTTGGCGGCCCAAAAGCAACTCGACGTCACAATCCGGAACGCCGAAGGAAAGATGTTGGTGCACTGGTTTGCCGGAGCGCCGGTTGATGGGAATCCCTTTCGGTCCATGAAGTCCG
>JAKAWN010000425.1 GCA_021827245.1 Acidobacteriota bacterium
CGATCTATGTTTCCTTCACCAGACGCCGGCTCGGCGGCCAATTGCGTCGCCTCTCGGTCGAACAGCGGAGACCTGCTTACCGTAACGAAGCCTGCCTGTATCTCCTGCTGCTCGGGCCCGCTACTGCCCCCCAAACTCGTAAAGGATCTGCCCCGGATCCAAAGCGAGTCCATACTATGTTCCCCTACCTGCAAGCAGGCTCCGTCGGCCGAGGATGATCCCTTCCAGCCACTTTCGGGCGCCGGTACACTAATCGATTGCACGGACGGCGCGGTTGGAACCGGCAAGCAGGATGACGAGGAGTATCATGGCCCCCGCGGATAGGAAGGTTCCCGTGATGCTGGCCTTCAGCGCGACGCCTGCCACTGCGAGCGAAAACGGTAGGAGCCCCACGGCCGCAAACATCAGGACACTCATCACCCGGCCCATCACGGCTCGATCGACTCGCTGTTGAAACCAGGAGATCAACTGGATGTTCAGGAACGCAGCGGCGCCGCCCATGAGGATCAGATCAGGCACCAGAGTCGTCATGCGGCTCAGGAATCCAACGGGGGCAACACAAAGGCCGATCACCGCGCCGGCCAGGAGCAGCGTGCGCCCGCGGCGGCGGTGCCGCACCAAACCTGCACCCAGCATTCCGGTAAGACTGCCGCCGGCAAACGCCGACATAAGGAATCCGAACGCCGAAGCCGTGTCGAAGTCGTGTTTAGCGATCACGGCCAGACCGATACCCATGGGTCCAGCGATGGCAAAGTTGAGGACCGCCATAACCAACATGAGCGAGCGGAGGGACACATCAGCTCTGACGTATCGGAGCCCGTCGACAATGGAGCGCATCATGCCGCCTTGCAGGCCCCGGGTGCTGGGAATCGGTGGGTCGGGCAGGCGGATCAGGGCCGCGATGATGCCGAAAAAGCTGATGGCGTCGAGCAGGAAGGCCCACGCGTTGCCGAACGCCCGGATGAACAAGCCGGCCGGACCAGGCGCGGCCAGCGTAGTGATTTGCCGTGTCGACGCGGAAACGGAATTCGCCGCGGGGAGCTGTTCGGGCTCGACGATCGAGGGCAGAAAGGCGGAGCCTGCTGGGTAGGAAAAGGCGTCAGCCACGCCAAATCCGAGGGCGAGGAAATAGAGCTCCCACAGACGTAGGTCCCTGAGGAATAGCAGTGCCGCCACAGCCGCCACAAGCAGCGACCGGACGAGTGCGGTGAGCATGAGAATCCGCCGTGGAGAAGCGCGATCGCTCACCGCTCCGCCAATGAGCATGAGCACGGCGCGGGGAATCGCGGCGAGCATTAGGATGGCGCCTAGAACGACACTCGATCCTGTGAGCGAGAGTACAAGCCACGGCAAGGCAACAAGGTAGAACTGGTCGCCCGTCGAGGAAATGGTGTTGCCGATCCAGAGCAGGCGGAACGCCCGGTTGCGCAGCGGATGCTGCGTCTTCCGCACGGCACCCGAACGAGTTTTCGTGAGTTCCCCGGCAGGCTGCTCCCCTACGCCCAAGGCGCTGCTCCAGCTTTCAAAACCGCAGACGCGCCAGGCAGATACACGGGGATTTCATTCGGCGATGCGTTTTCCACGGTCTGCGCCTCCTCCCGCAAATTGTTTCGTTACGTCTCCAGAGCCTCACGGAGGAATTTGGGCGGCCAGCCTTGCTCCTCAGCCGCGAAGCGGAAGCCTGGATCCACGGTGAAATACCTGGTGCGCTGGCCGTTTCTCCAGCTAATGTGGACTTGGTATAGGTCCCATGGTTCCAGCCCGAGGGCCCTGACATGGCGTACGATCCCGCTCTGAATCCCCCCGAGGAACAGCAACGGATCGAGCTTCCGCCTCTTCCACAAGCTGTTCAAGCGCATCACGCGGGATACCGTACCGGCATCTACGGGGTGCGCGACGCTCAGGAGCGCAGCCAGGAATTTTTTCTCCTCGTATCCAATTTTTTGCATTAAGAGGGCGAAACGATCGCTCGTCCACTTCCCATACGCGGGGAGACCGGCGTAGGAATCAGTGGGGGAATCTTCTTCGTCTTTCGCGTGGGCTCGAAGGTATCTCTTGAGGGCTACCACCTCCTGCGGGGTGTCCACCCTGTACCACTCGCCCCGGAACTCGAATTCAATGGCCATAAGCCTACCCGTTGAGGACCCTTATGGGTGACGGTATCAACCTTAAGGGTCACCGTCAAGCCGAAAGTACAGGCCCACTCGAGTTGGGAGCTTCTTGACATGGATCCGAAAAACCGGCGGCTGAGATCGGCCTCGGCCGTGAGAAGTCTGTAACAGCAGGGATGCTCCACAGCCTGTCCGCCCGAAATCATCAACAACCTCACTTGTGAGAGGAGGTCTATTCCATGTTTGGAAAAATGAACGTACTGCCGATTCTCAATCTTCAGCAACCGCAGGAACAAGCTCGCACATCGCTCGAAACGGCCATCGCCAGGCTGCTGGATGTGACCGAGCACCCTGCAATCGCAAAATGGGTCCAGTTTCCGAAGGCTCTGTTCGTGTTCCTTGTGGTTCCCGGCGACCCCGAATCCGGCGCCTTCTACGTCTTTGACCGCCGCAAGGGAGTCTGGTATTGGGTGGATTTCGAAGACGAGAAATTCGGCGGCTATACGGTCAGCGATTTCGACCAATTGGTCCGCGAGTGCCGCTTCTTCGACCTCGTGGAGCGTCCCGACTGTCTTCAGAGCCCCAGGGGTTGGGTCGTCCGACCGGGAATCTGCTCGTGCACTGAGCCCAGGGTTGCCGAGTCGGCGCGGTCTGCGGGTAGCCGATAATCGCGCTTGTCAACCGGCTCGGTCGAGCCAAGGGGATTCAAGGGATTCGCGCGTGTATTTCACAGGGGAAGTTGACCACGGCCTGGCTGTGATGGGCAACGCGGCGTACGGGGCATAGATGGGGCATCCAGCACGAATTGATGCGACAATGCCTAGACGCTATTCGCGGTCCAAACAAACGATTAGGAGCTGGGTCGCCATGGGCATGGGCCCCATCTTGATCTTCGACAAGTCCACCCTTCAGAGTCTCAATCCTGATGAGGCCGTGTGGCTGGACAACTTCTTCATGACGAACATCACACCCCTATTCTATATTGAAACTCTCGCCGACCTTGAGAAAGCGGTCAGATCGGGTAAGACGCCAGAGCAGGTGGTCGGCGAGATCGCCTATAAGACCCCCGATATGCAGTCCTACCCGAATATGCACCACCTATCGCTAATATGGGGCGAACTGATGGGCAGGGGAAAGATTGAAATGAGAGGATTCCCCGTCCTCGGCGGGGGCCAGCCAGTGATGCTCGAGGGATGCACTGGCGTAATCTACAAGCAGTCACCTGAAGCCGAAGCTTTCAGTCGCTGGCAGGAAGGCAAATTCCTTGAGATCGAGAGAACGCAGGCCAAAAGATGGCGCCGGGAACTGCAATCAGCCGATCTCAAGGCCATGTCAGAGAGTTTCCGAGAGATCTGGAAACAGGCAGGCGGGCCGACAACCTTCGCAGATATCAAGAACCTGGCGGACAGGCTGATCGACGGACCTGACCAGGACGCCGTGTTACGCATGGGGCTAGCATTTGCGACCATCGATACAGACTGGATACAGCAGATGGTCGCACGCTGGGAAAACCTTGGACGGCCGCCGATAAGGGAGTTCGCTCCCTACCTCACGCACGTGCTCACCGTAGACCTTTTTTTTCATTTGGCAATCGTGGCCGGCCTCATTGGAAGCGAGCCCAAGAGCAACAAAGTGGACATCGCGTACCTGTATTACCTGCCGTTCTGCATGGTGTTTACGTCAAAGGACAACCTGCACCTGCGGACAGTTCCGTATTTTCTCAGGAGCGACCAATCGTTCGTGAACGGCCTCGACTTGAAGGCCGATTTGCAGCGGATCGATGAGCATTTCGCTGCATTTCCTGAAGATCAAAAGGAGTGCGGTCTTTTCGCGTTCGCCAAGTATCCGCCCAATGACGACTCGTACCTCGTAACTCGGCTGTGGAAGAAACACATGAAACCGCCCACCGAGAACTGCATTCCGAAGGAGCAGAGCCGCAGAGTGAAGACCCTGAACGTACCGCCCGCGGGCAGCGATCCGAAGGAGATACTCAAAGTGCTGGACGACTTCGAAGCGAAGGCGATCCCCTTGGGTCCTGATGCGGTGACGGCAATGCAAGAGCCTGCAGTTGTCACATTCCAGCGAGTCGTCATGCGTTCGAAAGGAAAGTGGAAAAGGATCCCCAATGAGACATGACTCCAACCATGAGGCTGCGGGAGGTGAACTGCAGAAGCGCCGGCGTTTTGAGATCATGGCGGAAGAGTCGGACGGGACGTAACCACTTACTCCTCAGTTACGTACAGCCACACACGTCGTTCCAGCGAAACGGCTCAGCAAGAAAGACCCACTTATTTGACAGCTCTGGAGTTTGGGTTTACGTAGAACCCGAGCCCGCACCGACACGCCGACTCTCGGCAGGGAGGGACAGTGGAAACCGCGATCAGTGCCAGCCCCGGAGTTGTGGAGGACTACGGTCGGCTGTTCGTCAACCGCCTGGCTTACACGCTGCAATCCATCCGTCCCCATCCCGAGAGCGGCCGACACCACTATTTTCGGCCGAAGGCGAAGGGCACGGGCAAGGCCCTGGGCCTGACACCAACGATCATCGGGCGCCATCTGGAAGGCGAAATCACGATTGGCCTATATGCCATCAATCCCGCAACACAGCGATCGAAGTGGGTTGCCATCGACGCGGATTACGGCGGTGCGATGGAGGATCTTCTCAAGTTGCAGTATTCCCTCCTGCAGGACAAGGTCGAAGCCGCGCTGGAGATGAGCAAGCGGGGTGGCCACCTCTGGATTTTCATGGAAGAACCCGCGCTCGCCTGCGAGTGCCGAATCTACATCTACAACTTGGCCCTGAAGCTCGGCGTGCGAATCAAAGGCGGAGGGTTGGCCGAGGGCATCGAAATCTTCCCCAAGCATGACGAGCTGCGCCAGGGAGAGTTCGGAAACGCCATCCGCGGACCGCTGGGAATCCATCGTGGCGCCAACCGGCGCTATTGGTTCTACGGGGCGGACTACGATCTCGAAAAGCAGATGGCGTACCTGAGCCGACTCCGAAAGGTGACCGAGGAACAGTTCCGCAGCTTCATTGCCGGCAAAAACATGCCCCCGGAATTCGACAGGAAACGAGCTTTGGCAAACGCGGCCGTGCCATTCACTCATGCATCTGGTCGCGAATTCCGAATCCTCGATCACGTGGGGCAAGTTCGGAAGGTGGGCCGGAACTACGTAACCCGATGCCCGTCCTGCGCCGAAGCCGGTCGGGACCGAAGAGGCGACAACCTCGCCATCTCGATAGAAGAGCCGTGGAAGTACATCTGCTGGGCGGGCTGCACCAAAGAAATGATTCGCCGCGCCCTCGGCCATCGCATTCCAACGCGTCGGTCAGCCTGAGAGGGAGGCTTTCGGAGAACAGTCAATCCCATGAGAGAGGAGACCGGCATTTCCTGGCCGCACTTCAACCTTCCGGGTTCGTGAGGGGTGGGGTGGATATTAGAGAGAAGTTGTGTTAGGTTACATGTAACCATGAAAGGAGGTTGTATGGGACCTCGAACTCGATCCCGATCCCAGTCGTCTCGCGACAAGGTCAGGGCTCATCGCAAGCGCTTGCGCGAGCAAGGGTTACGGCCCATCCAAATCTGGGTGCCGGACATGCGCTCTCCCACTTTTATCGCAGAGGCTCACAGACAGTCACTGGCTGTTGCCCGCAGCGCCCATGCGAGAGAGGACCAAGAGTTCATCGATGCTATCTCTGATTGGGGCGGGAAGTGACGCGGGGCGAAATCTGGACTGTTGCTGGAGGGAAAGACTATGC
>JAKAWN010000426.1:0-4437 GCA_021827245.1 Acidobacteriota bacterium
ATACAGCATGTTGAACTGGCGGGGAGCGAATGGGGATGCCTGCGCGCCCGCCGGCGGTTCCAGTTCAACGGTGAACGTGTCGCGAGTTTCCTGCCGCGTTCTGAGAACGCGACAGAAGGCCGGCGTCATCGGGTTAGGAATTGCTGCTGCTGTCTGTTCAAGCGTGGACTTCATAAATGTTCAATATTTGCAGCCTTGCCGCATCTAGATTTTCCTGGACCATCGTCGCAAAGCGCTTCAGGATGTGATAACCAAGATCGTGGTCCTGCTCCGACTTGTTCCTAAGGCATTTGCCATCGAGAGCAATCGCCCGGGTCAGTTCCATAGCATGTGCGTCAAACATCCAGCGATAGGGAGGGACCAGCCACGACCAGCCGAGAACGTCGCCCTCGCCCAGTGTCTGGACTTTGACCGCCCCGCGCCCGGTCACAAACATCTCAAGGGCAACCATCCCCTGGCGGATGAGGTAAAACTGGTTGGCTTCTTCTCCCTGGCGGAAGATGAAATCACCCGCGTTAAAGCGCACATTGGATGCGCACCCGACAATCAAATCCAGATGATGTTCCTCAAGGCCTTTGAAAAAGGGATGCTCCGCCAAGATAGGTCTAAGTGTCTCCATGATGACCCTCCCGCGATTCTGTTGCATGAACCTCTGACTCTCGAATCGCGCGAACTTCCTCAGTAATGTCAATGGCCACAGGGCACCACGTGATGCAGCGGCCGCAGCCAACGCAGCCTGAAGTGCCGAACTGATCGATCCAGGTTGCGAGTTTGTGAGTCATCCACTGGCGATAGCGAGCTTTTGTGCTGGCGCGTACGCTGCCGCCGTGGATATAAGAAAGATCCATCGTAAAGCAGGAATCCCATCGCTGCCAGCGCTCGGCGTGGTCGCCTTTCAGACTCGTGACATCCTCGACAGTCGAACAGAAGCAGGTGGGGCAGACCATTGTGCAGTTGGCGCAGGTCAGACAGCGGCTTGCGACGTCATCCCAGCGCGGGTTCCTGTAGTTGCGATACAACAACTCCTTGATGTCGGCTGTGTCCATCTGGCGGCCCATTTGGCCGGCCGCAGTCGTCACGACGTTTTCGGCCGCGACCATTTCTACCGGGCTGGCGGCACTGTGTGGAAGTTGCTCCAGGACTTTCCGACCCGCTTCTGTTCCGGCCTCTACCACAAAATAGTGCCGGTCGCCTTCCATGATTTCGGTCAGAGCCAGGTCGAAGCCGGCGGCGGCCTTAGGGCCTGTGTTCATGGAAACACAGAAACAGGTTTCTCCTGCCTGTCCGCAATTGACGACGACGATAAACGTCTGCTCGCGACGTGCCTGGTAGGAAGGGTTGACATTACTGGGCTGAATAAAAACGCGGTCCTGGACCGCAATGGCGTGCAGCTCGCAGGAGCGGACGCCAATAAAAGCCATCTTCTGTGTCTCGGCAGGTTCCTCGCTGATCTGTGCTGCCTCTGCTCCACGGTCGGCTTGCCACAGGCGGGATCGGGGGGGAAAGAGAAATTTCTTCCAGGAGTGCGGCCCAACGTTGTAGCCGAAGAGCGCATTGTCGTTACGTTTCTTCAGCCGGTAGGCGCCACCCTTCTGTTCATCGGTCCAGCCGGCCGGAAGGTCGTCCGCGGAACTCAAGTCATCATAGACAATGGCCCCGTCCCGAGCGCTGGGGCCTATGATTCGGTAGCCGTCATTGCGCAGAAAATCAAACAGCTTCTGCAGGTCCTTTCGCTCGAGGACGTACTCCTGCTCGCGGAACTGGCCGGTCAGCGTGTCCATTGCAGTAAACTACCTTAAACCCTATGTTACTCCTGTAGGATGAGTTCGCCTATAGCCATTGTTGATGCCTCGAGATTCAACAACGGGCGGGCTGTTATGCTGAGTGCGAGTGCGGCAAAGCCGCCATGTGTAATGCTAACTCACTGAAAATACGATGTGCCATTATCGCAAGTTCGAGAACATAAGGCTTTTCAGAAGGTGAAGCCCCCGGGCTTTTTTTGTTTTTCGTTGCGTTTGGCACCTGGTGATTGTGCTATACACAACGACCTGAGTGTTTGCGCATGGGCGGTTTGACAGGCCGTCAGGGCATGGCTGCTGCCATGTAGCAAGGCTTGCCTGAGCAGCATCCATGGCTCCGGCCCCTGCGGTCCTCAGCGGCTGAAGGCAGATGGAATACCGGTCTTCCAACGGCCCCGATGAATCGGGGCCCTGACGCGTTGGATGGGAATCTACTTATCTCGCTGTGTATAGTTGCCTGGCAAGGAGCAGTGCGCCCTCCACAGGCTCGCGACGCAAGAGGGAAACGCGCGCTCCCGGCGCATGGTCGCGCACACGCTGAGTAAAGAACCGGCGAATCATCGGGCTTGACTGAAAAACGCCGCCGGAACATATGACGCGGATGGAGCTGTGCTTCCACCCGAATTGAGCGATGAGGGCTGATGCCAGGTCGGCAAGATGACCGCCTGCTTCCCGACACAGGCTTCGAGCGACCGCGTCTCCCGCGCGCGCCTCGGCTTGTACCAGGGGAAAGAGCGCTGCAATGTTCCGGGCGGCAAGCGGCTTCGCCACAATCTCATTAATCCTGCCGAGTCCAAGCTCGCGGCAGATCGAGCCAGCCAGCCTCGTCGGCCTGCCCCGGCCGTCGAAAGCGCGGAGCGCGCACGCAACGGCCTTTCGCCCCACGTCGTAACCCGACCCTTCGTCATCAAATAGACTGCCCCAACCACCCGCGCGAAGGACGCGCCCGTACCGGTCGTGGCCATAGGCAATTGATCCCGTTCCGGCAATGACAATGATGCCCTCGGAGTCATCGAGGGCTGCGGCCAGGGTTACGGCTGCGTCCGTTGTCAGCAGGTGGGCGCGCGCGGGAATCGACTTGCGCATCCAAGCGAGCATGCGCTTGCGAACCGGAGCGCTGTCACCGCCGGCCAGTCCCGCGCAAACCGCATCAAGCATGGCAGGCTGGACGCGCGATTCCCGCAGTGCCAAGCGGTAGGCTCGGGCAAGTTCGCGCTGGGCGGAGGCCATCCCAACCTTGATCGGGTTGGAGGGGCCAACCTGAACACGCGAGAGGATTGAAAGGCGATCATCGGCAAGCCATGCCGTGGTGTGAGTGCCGCCTCCGTCGATTCCAAGCAGATATCCCATGAGCAGAGTGAGCCATCATTGCTCTTTACCGCGTTGCAGTCAAGACTCACAAAGTTCTTGTGGAATATGGCGGGATTAGGCTGACCTGAGAACGAGCATTCAACCGGCGTTTCTCGGAGGGCTATTTCCTTCCCAGCAGCCGGACCTGGCCCGTCAACGAGCGCCCGCCAATGCTTCCATACGTCAGGAAAGTTGGTGAATCGATGTTGTTATCGACAGCATAAGGATTTTGGCGATCAGTGATGTCATCGAATCCGCCGCGCACTTCCCATCGAAATCCGAACAGGGACACCCTCTTTTCCAGCGCCATGTTAAGTGAAAAGTACGCGGGAAAGCGAAGCCGATCGGGCGGGCCGACAAGCTCCTGGTTCTGGTCGACGACGCTGAAAGGAAATCCGTCACGCCAATCGAGGGTATAAGCGAGGTCGAATTGCTTCACCAAGGGCAGGATCCCCCAGGCGACAACTCGATTTGGAGTGTCCCACGGAAGCGGACCGCCCGCCTGCGGGCTGAAGTAGGGGTTATCAACACTGAAATCCAGGACCGCATTGGATCTGGCCGCCGACCGGGTGTAAGAAGCGTAGATGACGTGCCCGCCTTTGAACCGGCGGCGAAGCGAAAGTACTACGGCGTCGTAGCGGTCCCGCCGCGCGCTCTCCAGGAAGAACCTTCCAGCAAAGCAACCACTTGGCCCGGCGCACGGGTTTACGTAAGTCCAGCCATCGTGCCCACGCTTTTCGATAAACTCCGTGCGCAAAAAGACTGAGGCCGGGAGCTTGCGCTCAATTCCGACGCTCCAGTTTAGAAACCAGGGCGGGTTTAAATGTTGCTCGTCGACTTGAAAGACACTTTCGACCGGCGGGCGAATGAGACTTGTCCCTGCCTGATTATAGAAACTATCAATACGTGTGCCTGCCCGCGGCTGGGCGAAAAGATCGAGATTGGATTCGTCGTAATAAACGCCGATGCCGGCTACGATCTTTGTGTTGTCCTCCGCCGTTGGAGTAAAACTGGCTGCGAGACGGGGTGAAATGCGAGTGCCACCGACAATCTGGTCCCAGTCCAGCCTGAGCCCGGGGTCAAGGACAAGACGATGTGAAATGGACCAATGGTCTTCTCCGTACACGCCCGTTTCGAAATTTGTCTGCTCAAGCGAGGGGTTGCCCGGGAAACTCACCGTGCGGGAAAGCGTTCCGTCCTGTCGAAGGATGGAGATTCCATGCCGGTTAAATGATTCGACATCAACAATACGGTCAAGGTCGACACCAAACTTAAATTCATGTGTCCC
>JAKAWN010000426.1:4447-5866 GCA_021827245.1 Acidobacteriota bacterium
AATCAAATTTATTATGAACTGCAATCGTTCCGAGCGTGCCTCTGCGCGTTCGTAGTAATTCCCGCTGGTGCCTTCCGGAGTCATCACGTAGGTCGCGTCTCCCAGCGGCAGTTCCGCTGCATGGAAACGGCTGAAACCAACTCCGTACTCCATGAGCATCCCGTTGTGAAGCGTGGATTGGTCGATGGCCGAAACGTGGTAGATGGACTCGTTAAGGTTGGTGGTTGTCTCCACAGGATTAAATGGAGAAAGGCCGTTGTGGTTACTGCGAAATTCGTTGACAAGGAAGTCGGTTGTAAGGATATTCGAGGGTGTCAGGTTAACCTGCGTTTTTGCAAGGTCGCCGAATCGCCACCGGCTACTTTCATCGGCTCCCGGCGGAAGCTCATTGATGAGTGTCAGATCGTATTCAGCTTCCGGTGCGAGTAGGAACCACGCCTTCCCTCGCTTGATCGGGCCGGAAACACTTCCACGGGGTGTCCAGCCATCAATGTGGAATCCCTTGTGGGTTGAGAACGAGGGAAGCAGATCCGTCCCGGAAAAGTGGTACCGGTCGTCCCCCATCCCGGTCTCCAAATCGAGCAGGGCTCCCGAAGCCTTTCCGAATTGTGCCGGATACCGGCTGCCGTAAACCGTCACCGACCGAAGCGCATCCACTGGCACGCGAGCGTCGAAGTAGCCGCTGGCCGGGTCGGTAATATTGAATCCGTCCAGTTCGTCGAGGATCTGCCTTGTCGAAGACCCGTTCACATGGATTTGTCCGGTCGCGTCCTGCAAGACCCCCGGAATCAAAGGCAAGGCGTAGCGGATATCCTGGGGGACACTGAACGGAAGGTTCATAATTTCATTGTCGCTTAACCTGCGGCTTGATGATGTTTCCTGTGGATTAATTGCGGCAGGCGATGCCACGACATTCACCTTTTGATAAACCTCGCGGACACGATTTAAGGTGACTTCCGTGCTCTGGAGTGTGCCTACTGCAACGTTATCGGAACGAACTGCATAGAACCCTTCCTTCTCGACAAGAAGCTGGTAGAGCCCCGGCGACAAGCTTGTGAAAAGGTAACGGCCGGCGTAATTGGTTTCTCCTTCGACGCGAAACTGACTGCTGGGCAGTGCCAGGGTAACGCGGGCGAAGGGAACAGCCAGTCCGTTTTCGTCCGTCACAATCACAAGCAGGTTGGCGGATTGGCGCTTGCCCGTACCTTCGTCGTTCTGTGCATGATGGGAGGAGTCTGACAGATAAGATCCGGCATGGCCCCCGGAGGAATGAGCCTGTGCAGCCCCGAACATCAACGGCTCAGGCTTCTGCACCGGGCCCGCAATCATAACGTTAGGCACGCCGAGGTAAGAGAGCAGCCCGTAAAACAGCAGGGACATCCCGTAACATATTAGCCACTTGATCAGGTTATCCCCGTT
>JAKAWN010000427.1 GCA_021827245.1 Acidobacteriota bacterium
GGCAAAACGGGCTATTGCCTCGGTGCGGGCCTGGCTACGCAATGTGTCGTAGTTCTGAGCCCCACTGAGGGCGCTTTTGGGACTCTTGGCATGCTGAGCCAGATCATGCAGAACCTGAATAGCGGCGGACCCGGGCTCGGCTCAAATGCCGATTTCGCCAAGGTTGTGCAACAGGAACAGACAGGAGCGCCCATATGGGGAGTCGCGATTGCTTCAGCTGTGTCTTCGTGGTTTAAGGGCTGGATGCCAGAGCAGAACGACGTCGAGTTGGACTGGACAAAAGTATTTCAGGGCGTGGATATTCTTGGCTACAACATTCAAACCGGTAGCAACGTCCGGCTGAATCTCAGACTCTTCTGTAAATCTGCGGAAACAGCCGGTAGCCTCAGGCAGGTTCTGGAAGGATTAAAGCTTGCTCAGCAGATTGCCTGGCAAAACCAGAATGCCAACCAGCCTAATCCGTTCCAGAATATGGAGTTGACACAATCCGGCAGCCAGATCGGCATTGCCTTGGTAGCTGATTACACTGACATCAGCGGAGGTGGCACGGCAGCACCCGCCCAATGATCGGCGGCCATGGAACGCCTTCGCAAATCTCTTGCCTTACCCGAGCAATGGAATCGTCAATGAACTGATCAGCCGAATGCGGCAGCGCGTCATCGGAGGTACGTTGACATTGCTCCCGCGTCTTAAGAACAACTCGTAACCGACGAAAGCCGCAGCACTTGCCGGAGCTGCCACAGTTAGAGCTGCCGAGCTTGCAATAACGACCTTGGCGGCGGTTAGACCGCCAATCCCTATCGCGCCCGCCAGAAAGCTTTTCCAGGAAGCCCGCCGGTGTCCTTCGATGTATCCCTCGGAGTCAAGCTTTCCTCTTAAGCCCTTGTTCTTTTCCAGGCGGGTAATAACCGCTGATACGGGAACTTCTTCCCCGTCGGGCAAAGTAACATGGTCAAAGTGGAAACAGATTTGGCCATTGCGCCTCATGAATCGTGGTGGACGAATAGAGGTGATATGACCGTCGAACAGAGTGCCTGCAGGCAAGGCCAAATGGCCGTTGATATATACCGGTTCGGTCATCTGCGCCGAAACCGGATCGTTAACATGGCTGACAAGCGTATGCATTCCCGAAATGAGACGGGCTTTAACCAATGTCTCCGCCGGGATAGTCAAGGCCGCTGAACTTTCCGAGTTGACTGCGGGACGGTGAGTAACCCTGATCCTGTGGGCCAGAGCAACCCTTCCTGGCGCAGCGCATAAAGGTGCGGCGAGGAAGAGTGCCCCTAAAACGGTAATAAAACGTCGCATTGGTTTCCTCACAATGACCATAGAAATCAATGAGCAGCGCCCTTGGTGGACTTTAGCAGTTGTCCGTTCCGCATGCGTTGCCGATTGGTTATTACTCCTCTACCGAGATTCGTTCCCCGCCCCGGGAAACATGGAATTGTAACGAGTCTTCACCATTTCTTAAGAAGCCCCACACGCCTCTCTTCCAAAAGCTGCCGTTCAAAATCAACATATCAACAAGACGAGCAAAACTTTTGCCAAAGCGACAATCCGGACTTCCGGGGAGGAAGCAATTCGCTCACGTCAGCTTAGTAACCTTGTCGGCTTGCGGACCCTTCTGCCCCTGAACAATTTCGAACTCGACTGTGTCGCCCTCTTGGAGTGACTTGAATCCGTCGCCCTGGATTGCTGAATAATGTACGAAAACGTCGGCGCCTCCATCTTGGCCGATGAAGCCGTACCCCTTGCTGTTATTAAACCACTTAACCTTACCCTGAAGTCTTGCCACTTCCTTCCTCCTTAGTCACTGAGCTTTGAGGATTGATGACCCATCGGACGAACCTAAAAATAAAAGGCCAGGAATCCTCCCCGATTCCTGGCCCTCCATTCAAGAACACTTTCCCGATGCGAGCACCGTGCAAACTCCCTGGCGACTAAGTATATAATTCGAAATCCGCTTGTCAAGAGAATATTGACTCATAAGACGAGAGTGGCAACTTGTGCTAGTGATTGTTCCGGGCCTTTCCGGCCTTTGTGTACCAACGAGCCCACAGCAGGCCCGCAAGGGTCTTGCCATCGGCTATTTTCTTCTCCCGTAGAAGGTTGTCGATCTGGCTCTTCGAGAATTCTTTCACCTGGATGCGCTCATCAGCTTCCGGTTCAGCCTTCGATAAAGTCAGATCGCGTGCTTCGACCAGATGCATCTGCTCGGTCAGGAATCCCGGGCTGGAATAGAAGGACAAGAGCCTCTTCACAGAACCTGCCTTGTACCCGGTCTCTTCCAGCAGCTCGCGACGGGCTGCCCGAATGACGCTTTCACCGGCTTCCATCGACCCCGCCACCAGTTCCCACAAGTGCTTCCGGGCAGCATAGCGGAATTGGCGAACAAGAATGATACGCCCGTCAGGAAGGTAGGGGATCACGACAACCGAGCCTCCGTGCTCTACCACTTCACGAGTTGCCTTAACGCCTCCCGGTTCGACTACCTCGTCCACTTTGAGATGAACCACCCGGCCGTCGTACAACTTCCTGCTGCTGAGCACGCGTACCTCTTGCTTCATATGGAAACTGGCATCCTCCCGTGCTATACAGAGCGTCTTAAATTCATGCGCATGGGCAGTCAACAAAGGTGTCAGGGCCCCGATTTATCGGGGCCCTGACGCGCGGATCTGGTAATGAAAAGGATGTTGTCAATAACTGCAGATCCGCTAGGTCAAGTTTCGTCAGTACAGATATCATTGCCGGCATTCTATGCGTCCTCGATGGTTTTTAATGTGTCACGGCCCTGTTCAAACGCAAAATCCGAGCTTAGCACAGTTTTGAAGTTTGCTTTTTAAAAGGCTTGTAAAGTAACCACCGGGCTGGGGCATTTGTGGCACGCTCAGATCACCGCCAGCGCATGTCACGGGCTTCGACAGACTGGTATACTGATTGTCATAACGGCAGTGTTTAGATCTGGATTAAACTTGGCATTGGAAGGTGAAGGATGAAGATCTCGGCTCTCATTGTGGATGATGAGCAACCCGCAAGGGATGAGCTGGCTTACTTGCTCAAGAGCTTTCCGGATGTCGATATTGTCGGGCAAGGGAAAAACGGCGTCGAAGCCGTAAGCCTGGTTCGCGAACTGGACCCTGATCTCGTATTTCTGGACGTTCAGATGCCTGGCCTCGATGGCTTTGGCGTGATCAAGAAGCTGCTGGACCGGCGAACACCCCTGCCCTATTTTGTTTTTGTGACGGCATACGACCACTATGCCGTGCGAGCCTTTGAGGTCAACGCGGTCGACTACCTGCTGAAACCTATTGAGCGGAACCGGCTTGAAAAAGCTTTACAGCGGGTACAGGGGATGGTGGAGGCGTCTGAGGCAGCTTTTCAGAAGCTTGACCGGCTGGTGCACATGATCGGAGATCGGCCTGCATCACAGTCCAGCAAGCTTGTCGTTAAGAGCGGAAGCCGCCTTGTGCTCGTGGATTCCTCTGACATTATCTATGCGACCATCGAGGATGGTGTGATCAGCATCGTCACCAGGGACCTCGAGGGCCAGTCGAATTTCCGGACGGTGGAAGAATTACAAAGCAACCTTGACCCCAACATTTTCTGGCGGGTCCATCGTTCCTATCTCGTGAACATCAACTGCATCAAAGAAGTTGTGCCCTGGTTTAAGAGCTCTTATCAGCTCAAAATGCAGGATCGCCGGGAAACAGAAATTCCTGTGAGCCGGGCGCAAACCCGCAAGCTTCGTGAACTCTTGAACCTCTGAGTATCTCGCCATCGAGTCATCGTGCCGGTCATTTCGCGAACCTGTGCCTGCCTCCGCCAGGTGCGCGATATGTCATGCTCCTGCAGAGCCGCCAAAGTAGTCCAGCAAGGCTTGAACCAGTCCGGGGATTGTCGATTCCTGCGCTTCAACGGCAACGTGCAAGCCATGCTTGCGAATCGTATCGGAAGTAACGGGTCCGATTGAGGCGATGGCCATCCCTTCCAGCACTTTTCGAAAATGATGGTTTTCGAGCAACCGCAGAAAGTTGGTTACAGTGGATGAGCTGGTGAAGGTAACCGCGTCCGGCGGGGGCGTAAGAATCCGATCGAGTTCGCCTGGCGCAAACTGGGGCTGGACCGTTTCGTAGCTCTCGACAACTTCCACACGCGCGCCCATCTTTTCAAGGGCGGCGGGCAGAATGTCCCTGGCAACTTTTGCCCTGGGAATAAGGAAAGCCTTCCCGCGAATATCAACGTCCTGGAAGAACTCAATCAGCCCTTCCGCCCTGTATTCGCGGGGCACAAAATCAGCCCGAATCCCCGTCTTTGCCAGTTCAGCCGCCGTTCCCGGCCCGATCGCACCGATCCGCAATCCTTTCAGATCGCGCACGTCACGGTCGGAGTCCGGGAGCCGATGCAGGAATTTCGTCACGCCGTTGGCCGAGGTAAATACGAGGTAATCGAATTCTTCCAACCGGCCGATGGCCTCATCCAGCGGTTGCCAGGATTGCGGATCACGAATCTCAATGGCAGGAACCTCGACCGCCTCCGCGCCCAATGCTTCGAGCGCTTCTCTCATGGCCGTGGACTGCTCCCGGGTTCGCGTAGTCACAATGCGCTTCCCGAAAAGAGGCAGCCGCTCAAACCAATTCAGTTCCTCGCGCAGCCCGACAACTTCGCCGACCACGATCACGGCGGGCGGGTCGATGTTTTCGGCTTTGGCGGCAATGTCGGCCAGAGTTCCGGTCACAGTCTGCTGTTCCGCACGAGTTCCCCAGCGGATCACGGCAACCGGGGTGCTTGGGTCGCGGCCCTGGATTGTCAGAGCAGCACTGATTTCCGGCAAATTGTGCACCCCCATGAAAAGGACCAGGGTGCCCGCCCCGGTAGCGAGCCTGGGCCAATCAATGCTGGTTGAAGACTTGGAAGGATCTTCGTGGCCGGTCAGGAAGGTCACGCTTGATGCCAAATCACGATGGGTTAAGGGAATGCCCGCGTATGCTGGCGCCGCATATCCCGACGAGATTCCAGGTACAACCTCGAAAGGAATGCCCGCCCTTACCAGCGCCTGAGCCTCTTCTCCTCCGCGTCCAAAGATGAATGGATCCCCGCCTTTCAGCCGGACCACAATCTTTCCTTTCGCGGCGCGGTTGATGAGCAGTTCGTTGATTTCTTCCTGCGAACTCGTCTTTTCACCCGGCCGCTTACCCACACAGATCCTTTCGCAATCCGGCCGCGTGTATCGCAACAGGTCTTCATTCGCGAGAAAGTCGTAGACAACCGCGTCCGCGCGCTCGAGTGCTGCTTTGCCTTTGAGAGTCAGCAGGCCGGCGTCACCTGGGCCTGCGCCGACAAGATAAACTTTTCCGCTCATATCAACCTGCGAAGCTTCCGAAGGCTCTTGTTATAAGGGGACCTCGGTGACAATCACTCGACTTCCAGGCCCGCATCGCTGAGCAGTTCGCTTGCGCCCTGGCCAAAGAGTGCTTCGGCTACCTGCTTCCCCAGGCTTTCAGGATCTTCTGGCTCGCCTGAGGCTTTCGCACGGAGCACTCGCGCGCCGGAAGGATCGGCAACTACCCCGGCCAGACAAAGTTTCCCGGAATCCTGACAAGCGTAAGCGGCGATGGGAAGCAGGCAACCACCACCGAGCGCTCGCAGCATGGCCCTTTCCGCCCGGACGGCCTGGTGAGTGGATTGATGGTCGAGCGGTGTAACCGCCTCTTGAATGCTTGTGTTCGTGGGGCAAACTTCAATGGCAAGAGCTCCCTGTCCAACCGCCGGGCACAGTTCGTCTTCTTTGAACCAATTTGTGATGCGCGACGCCAGCCCCAGGCGTCGCAGTCCGGCTCCAGCCAGCACCAGCGCTTC
>JAKAWN010000428.1 GCA_021827245.1 Acidobacteriota bacterium
ATTCGCACCGGCTACGGCCCGGAAAATATCACCCGCCTGCGCCGCTTCGCCATCGGCGTGATCAAATCCCGCCGGGCGCCGAGCGTCGCGCAGAAAATGCGCCAGCTCACGCGCCACGTGCGCCTGGTCTTCGACTACCTGCGCATGACCGAAAACGCCTGCCGCTGACCCCGTCGCCCTCAGGCTGGCTTACCGAATGACCTTTAACCCCTTGCGCCACGCCAGCCCCATGAAGCCCTCTCATGCTCAAGAACGCAGCCCCTTGAAAGCGTCCAGATGCCTCAGCCCTACAACCCGCCCCTCAACCCCCCAGATATTTCCCCACAATCCCTCAGAACAAATTTACCGTGGCAGGTTGGCAGGGAGCTGGGATATCGCCATGCCTTCGCTTCTTGTCCATGAAGACACGAGCCATAGGACAAGGCAATCCTGTCGCCAAAATTCGCTCGAGGTGTCGCCAGATGAATCCCACAAGCTCAAAGTTGATGTTCCGCTGGATGCAGTACCTCGCGAAGAAGAGAAGAAGATTTTGAGACGGTGGCTTGGCAAGAGCGCGTCACCATGCGATCCCTCGAGAGCGCCTGCCAATTGCTTCCAGGCTTCGTTCAAGACCGAGCAAGTCAACCAGGACGGTGCCTTTCTTAAGAAGCCCAAGGGCAGTACGGAATTCCGGATGATTGCCGGCCAGGACAACGACGTCGCTGACCCGGACAAGTTCTTCATGCGACTCTGTCATCAGTCGCGGAAGTTCCGGAAGCTCCTTTCGGATGAACGACTGGTTAGCTCCCAGTAAGCGGTCCACCTGCACTCGAGGATCGTACACCCTTACTTGTTTTCCGGCTGTGATCAATTTCTTAACCAGAGCGCAAACAGGGCTCTCACGGAGGTCGTCCGTGTCGGATTTGAAAACCAGACCAAGCACCCCAATCCTTTTCCTCTTTGCCGAAAGAACCAGATTTACAGCCCTCTCCAAATGACGGGAATTGCTGGGGAGGATGTTCGCAATCAAAGGAAAATGCAGACCGCTCTCGCGAGCGAGCCACTCAAGAGCCCTGACGTCCTTTGGCAAGCAGGGACCGCCAAAAGCGAAACCTGGCCTCAGGTAGAGTGGTGAAATATTGAGCTTTGTATCCTGGACGAATATCCGCATTAGCTCCCGCCCATCCACATCGAACTGCTTGCATAACGAGCCTATCTCGTTGGCAAAAGCAACTTTTAAAGCGTGATAAGAATTGTCAGCGTATTTCAGGATTTCCGCCGCTTTGAATGAGGTGACAAAAAGGGGCGCCTTGATCGGTTTCCAGAGCATCGTCAACCGGCGGGCGGTACGGGGATCACCAGTACCGAGGACCGTCAGAGGGGGGTGAAAAAAGTCGTGGATGGAAGAGCCTTCGCGCAGGAATTCGGGATGGAAGCACACGCCGAAGTCACGCCCCGCCTTCTTTCGGCTCGCTCTCGCTACAGTAGGAATGACCAGTTTCTCGGTGGTCCCGGGCGGTATGGTGCTCCTGACCGCGACGACGTGGAATTTCTTCCTTTTCCTTAAGGAACGGCCGATACCTTCGAGAGCTGCGCCAACATGATCCAGGTTAACGCTACCGTCCCGGCGCGAAGGAGTGCCGACCGTTACGAGCGAGATGCCAGCCCGTTCAAGCGCCTCAGCCGGATCGAGCGTTGCTCGTAGTTTCCCTTCGTCCACCACTTGTGCGACAAGGCCCTCCAGGCCTTTCTCGAGCACAGGAGAGTGGCCGGAATTCAACATACGCACTTTCGTAGCAGAAATATCAACACCATGAACTATGTGGCCCATCCGGGCAAGACACGCTCCAGTGACGCATCCGACATAACCAAGTCCAAACACCGCTATTCTCATGATGATGTCTTAAATCTCCAGGAAGGCGATTGAAAATTGACACCCGTGACGGCAGTGCCAGTGACTGACTATATTCGACGCTGAAAGGCAAAGTCAAAAGCAGGGACTCAAGAGCAAAAGTAAAAGGAGCTGCAAGCATCACCGAGAGATGCTGGAAAGCAACGACTCGATCGCCGCGGCCACTCCGTCTTCGCAGCCAAAAACAGACGATCCGGCAACCAGAACATTCGCTCCGGCCTCGACAACCAGCGGCGCCGTTTCATGATTGATTCCCCCATCCACCTCCACTTCGCACTCGAGCCCTTTTTCTTCAATTTGCTCTCGGATCTGCCGGATCTTGGGCAGGGTTTCCCGAATAAATTCCTGGCCGCCGAATCCTGGGTTGACGGTCATTACCAGGACCAGATTGAGATTTCCGATAAGTTCTGAGAGCAGGCAGGCAGGAGTGGAAGGATTGATGGCCACCCCGGCCTTCTTACCCAGAGAGTGGATATGCTGAACGGCTCGGTGCAAATGTGGAGTCGCTTCCTGATGGATGATGATGGTGTCGGCACCCGCCTCTGCAAATGATTCGATGAAGTCCTCCGGCGGGGTAACCATCAGATGAGTTTCGAGCATCAGGCGGGTGAGCGGACGAAGACATGCGACGGCTTGCGTTCCAAAGGTAATGTTTGGAACGAAACGGCCATCCATCACGTCGATCTGGATGCGGTCCACCCCAGCGGCTTCCACCTCCAGAACCTGTTCGCCCAGGCGGGTGAAATCCGCAGAGAGGATCGAGGGAGCAATCTTGATCAATAACTTTTCCTGTGACCATGGCCGGCACGGAGAAGCTGCGCAGCCGACTTATCAAGATACCAGATGACGCTGCCTTCGGGCGGGTCAATTCCCTGAGCCGGGTACTGTTTCGGATTGCGCGGCCCCTCAAGCACCTGACGCAAAATCTCCGCCTTGCCTGTTCCTGAAACCAGGAACACAATCTCACGCGCCGCATTGAGAACCGGATAAGTCAGCGTCAGGCGGTGCGCTCGAAGCTTCTCCACATAGTTGGGACATACCCATTTGCGGCTTTCGGCGAGGGCTGTCGAACCGGGAAACAGCGATGCGGTGTGCCCATCCGGTCCCAGCCCCAGGAGGACCAGGTCGAACCGGGGGAGTTTCCCCTCAGCCCGCGCCAGGGTTTCCTTGATCTCTGCTGCGTATTCCGCGCACGCCACGTCGCGATCTTCCCGCTCGGCTTTCATGCGATGGAAGTTGTAGGCTGCGCCGGGCACTGGCCCAAGCAGAGCGCCGGAAATCATTCGATAATTGCTTTGGATATCATCCGGCGGGACACAGCGCTCATCAACCTGGAAAAGGTGAACGTTCTCCCATGAGATCCGTTGAGAAAATTCGGGACTTGCCAGAATTCCCATAAAGGTACGGGGAGTAGTACCGCCGGAGAGAGCGGCGGAGAATGTTTTCCCTTGCTGTGTGCGCTCCTGCGCAAGCTCAGTAAAGCGCATGGCCAACGCGCGGCTGACTTCTTCCAAATCCGGAAATGTTCGAATACTCATTTCGCTCATTCTGCATGCCAGCCGTGCCGTGAGCCGCAGCACCTCTTAAAACCTACAACTCAACCATGCCGGCAATCAGATTCAAAGCCTCTTCGTAAATTCTATCGCGCTCGGGGAACTTCAGCTCTTCGTTGACCAACTCGACTTCGCTCATAGTGACAAGCCGGCTTGCTCGCTCGATCGGCGAATGCCCTGGCAGCTCCGCCCGTGTGCGCACAATCCCTTCTTGCGTTGCCTCAGTCACCGTAAACTGTGCCGAAGGTGTAGTGCCCGTTTTCAGTTTCACCTTGAGAGACGTTGATGCCTTGCCGTTCCCTCTGTGAACGGCCCACTCGACCCGAACTGGCTTGTCCCCTCGCCTGAACTCAAGCACCCGGTTTGGCTTGGTGCTGGGTACGATGCGCGATGCCGGCTGCCAGCCCAGGCGGCTGGCCAGCCAGGCTGTGAGCAGCAGCGCCCGTGCAGTCCGGTTGCCATCGCCCTCTGCTTCCTCCTGCCACTCCAGCGACACCTCCGCCAGGTCCTGCAAGCAGAAACGGGCCTCCTTGGAATCAAAACTCTGAGCAATCAGTTCGCGGCAGGGCGTGATACGGGCCCAATTAAGATCGCTGAACGCGAATTCGTCCACTTTGCGGAACCGCTCCACCTGTCGCGCCAGGGTTGCCAGGTCCGTCTCGGGTTCCTCGAACCGCCGCGAGTCCACCAGCACTCGGTTTGTCACCCGAAGGACTTGATCCAGGAATGGAGGAGGAGCAAAACGGCCTGCTCTCCACCAAAGATAAACCGGAAGCTCAGGGATGATCAGCGGGATTACCACGTTATCCAGTCCCATCACCGCATCGCCCCTGGCACGAACGTAAACCTGCTCGCAACATACCTGCCTGGCTCCCGAAGGCGGAAGATGGCATTGGGCGGAGATCCATGCCGACAATCCCCCCGGCTGCTCCTTCGGTTCAGCCACCATGAGAATTGCCCGACAGGGGTTCTGGGCAATGACATGGCTGACCAGATCAAAAGTCTCGCGGCCCACTTCTTCACTTTCCACATACGCGAGAAGAGTCAATACCGATGCCCGCATCACGGGGTGGTCTGTCTCAGAGTCTTCCGCAGCCGCCCGCCAGAGATCTGACAACTCGCTTTCCAGGCGCGCGATGTCGGCCGGTTGGCGTTCACCCGCCGTGAGAGATTTGAACTTCTTATGTACAGGCAACGATGCCTCCTCCTCATGGGTTCCCGGTTGGCCGAAAAATCGCCGGGACGAAAGCCACGACAGTGGCAACTAAAGGCGGTGCCATCGGCGTGCGTCTTGCCCAATCAGTCTGTCCGCAGCCTCCGGTCCCCAAGTGCCAGCCTCATATCGCTGGAGTCCTTTTTCTCCATCCTCCCGCCACCGCTCCAGGAGTGGCGTCAAGAGCTGCCAGGCAAGTTCCACTGCGTCCTCGCGGTTAAAAAGGGTCTGATCCCCCAGCATGCAATCGAGCAACAGCGTCTCGTAGGCGCTGGGAGGCTCGCCTCCAAAGGATTCCGCGTACCGAAACTCCATCTTGACCGGACGGATTTCCATCATCGGCGCCGGAAATTTGGCGTTGAAGTTGATCGAGATACCTTCATTCGGCTGAATCCGCATGGCCAGCACGTTCTGCTCGATGGGATTCTGCGCCTTTCGTCCGAAAACCATGTGCGGAACACGCCGGAACTGGACCACAATTTCCGAGACCCGCTTGGCCAGCCGTTTGCCGGAGCGCACGTAAAAAGGCACGTCAGCCCATCGCCAGTTGTCGATAAACAGTTTTAGAGCGGCAAAGGTTTCGGTCGTCGATTTCGGAGAGACGTTGGGCTCCTCGCGGTAGGCGGGAACTTTCTCGCCCTTGATCCAACCCTCGTTGTATTGGCCGTGCACCACAAAATCGTCCAGCCGGCTCAGATCGATGGGGCGGATGGCACGCATCACCTTTGCCTTCTCGTCGCGAACTTCCACAGCCTCGAATGACGCCGGCGGTTCCATCGCCACCAGGCTCAGCACGGACATCACATGGTTCTGAATCATGTCCCGCAACAATCCGGCTTCTTCATAATAGCCCCCTCGGCCCTCGACTCCCAGATCCTCCGCAACGGTGATTTCAACGTGATCGATGTAGCGCCGATTCCAGATGGGCTCAAAGATGCCGTTAGCAAAACGAAACACCAGGAGATTCTGGACAGTTTCCTTGCCGAGGTAATGATCGATGCGATAGACCTGCTCTTCCCTGAACGTTGAGTTAACGGTCTTGGTCAGCTCTCGCGCGCTTTCCAGATCGTGGCCGAACGGTTTTTCGATCAAGATC
>JAKAWN010000429.1 GCA_021827245.1 Acidobacteriota bacterium
GCTGGAGGAGTCGACGTTTATTTCGAAGCAGCGGCGGTGATCACGGCGCTAGTGCTTCTAGGACAGGTGCTGGAGCTTCGCGCTCGCGGGCAGACGGGAGCGGCCATTCGCGGCTTGCTGGGACTTGCGCCCAAGACGGCCCGTTTGATTCGAGAAGACGGATCTGAGGAAGACATACCCCTGGACCAGGTCAATCCCGGCGACCGGCTGCGTGTGCGCCCGGGAGAAAAGGTTCCGGTTGATGGCGTCGTGCTGGAAGGCCGCAGCAGCGTGGACGAATCCATGATCACCGGCGAACCCATGCCAGTGGAAAAACAGTCCGGTGACAGGGTGACCGGGGCAACGGTGAACAGCACGGGCTCACTTGTCATGAGAGCCGAGCGAGTCGGCAGCGAAACCGTGCTCGCACAAATTGTTCAGATGGTGAGCGAGGCCCAGCGCAGCCGCGCACCCATCCAGAAGCTGGCGGATGTGGTGGCCGGGTATTTTGTGCCGATTATTGTTGGTATAGCGGTGCTGACTTTCATTGGCTGGAGCGTCTGGGGGCCCTCGCCGCGCATGGCCCACGCCATTATCAACGCCGTGGCGGTGCTGATTATTGCCTGCCCGTGCGCGCTGGGCCTGGCAACGCCAGTGTCCATCATGGTCTCGACGGGCAAGGGAGCCACGGTGGGCGTGCTCTTCAAGAACGCGGAGGCCATTGAGCACATGCGGAAGGTGGATACGCTGGTGGTGGACAAGACCGGAACACTGACCGAGGGCAAACCGAAACTGGTAGCCGTGGAAACGGCAAACGGCTTTGACCGCGCCAGCCTGCTGAGGACGGCTGCTAGCCTGGAACGCGGGAGCGAACATCCGCTGGCCGCGGCCATCGTCAAAGGCGCAGAAAGTGAAGGCGTCCAACTGGTTCCCGTCGAGGATTTTGATTCCCTGACCGGACGAGGGGTCAAAGGCCGTGTTGACGGCAGCCTCGTGGCACTTGGCAATCGCAAGTTGCTTGATGAGTTGAAAGCCGAACCAGGCGCCCTTCTGGAAAAGGCCGAAGCGATGCGATCTGAAGGGCAAACGGTGATGTTCGTTGTTGTGAATGAAAAGGTGGCCGGGCTGATCGGTGTTGCCGATCCGGTGAAGGAATCCACGCCTGAAGCCATCCGGCAGTTGCACGAGGACGGCATGCAGGTTGTCATGCTGACGGGCGACAGCCGCACCACGGCGGAGGCTGTAGCCAGGAAGCTCAATATTGACCGTGTGATCGCTGAGGTTTTGCCGGAGGACAAGGCCAACGTGGTGAAACAGCTCCAGGGCGAGGGACGGTTTGTGGCCATGGCAGGCGACGGTATCAATGACGCTCCGGCACTGGCCCAGGCACAGGTCGGCATCGCCATGGGCACGGGTACGGACGTGGCCATGGAAAGCGCCGGTGTCACGCTCGTAAAAGGAGACCTGCGGGGCATCGTTCGGGCACGCATGCTGAGCCGGGCAACGATGCGCAACATTAAGCAGAACCTGTTCTTCGCCTTCGTTTATAACAGCATCGGAGTGCCGATTGCCGCAGGCGTGCTCTACCCATTCGTTGGCCTACTCCTGAGCCCGATGATTGCCGCGGCAGCCATGAGCCTCAGTTCAGTTTCGGTGGTGACAAACGCCTTGCGGCTGCGCAAGGCTTCGATCTAACGTCACAGTCAGAAACAGCCCCCGTCTCCGGCACCCCGACCCGGCCCTGTCCCGACCGTCGGGGTGCTGACGTTACTACAAAAGGTGCCATCAAATCTGACCTGTGAGGGATATCACTGGTTCGGGTTGGTGAACACTCTAAATTGCACCTGTGATGCTACGGTCCACACACACGAGGCAGCGCTCTCGGAGGAGCGGAAGTCCGATACTGATGCGCGCAGGAGTTTGCAGCCTTCCGCCCGCTCTGTTCGTTTTACCTCCGGTCGGGGCGAACGCCGATTGGCAGTGCGCCATGGGTTCGTTCGTAAGTGTCATGGCGAATAGCACTACACAGCAGTCAATGAGATGGCAGATGGACCGGATTGCTGCCGTGTCTTGCTGCCTCCAGACCACAACTGGCTGGCCCAGACGGAGCTCGTCGGCAAACCTGATGAGAATGCACAGGCAAAGATCGACGAAGGGCTAGAAGTAGGTCGGTTTGCCTGCGAACTGTTTCAGGACGATGTCCTTGTCGAAGCCAGAAACGGGAAACTCGGAGAGGCAATTGCGGAGACGACTCGGCTGATGCCAGGCGGCGAGACGCATCAGCAGCTTGCTTCGTGGTTGGTGCGGCTGCGTCAATCGCGGGCCTCTCCGTGTGATATCGATCACAGAGGTTGACAGGCGCGACATGTTAGGATGCCTAACAACTTGCCGCGCGCAAGGCATTGATAACTACGTCAAATCAGATCCCTGCGCGGTTGATCGATGATAGGCAAAGGGGCTGAGAGCCAGACGCGGCAATTGAAGGCCAGACTGGCATGATAACTTGTGACGATTACCCTAAGGGAGCTATACGCGCACGTTATTTAAGGATGGAACCCATCCTCCGCAAGACCTTCATCGAGATTACAATGAAAAGCCTCTGCGGAGCCGCCAGTGAACTCGGCGTCGTCAGGGATGCTCAAAACTCTCCCGGAGCGGAAGCCGGGCGCGTGCACACTTACTTGGGCAACAAAGAATCGACCTTAGTGGGTTGCTCAGGAAAACAGTAAATTCATCTCAAGGACTTGGCTTCGCGCTTGCGAGTCTTCTGAACTCTTCTGGCCGCGAATAAATTATGTGAGGTGCATCATGCGATGTGCGAATTGGATTTGGTTGACCTTTCTTCTCCTGTTTGTCGGATTGTGCTTTCCTCTGCGAACCAACGCGCGCGAGCCAGCAGAACTTGGTATGTACTTCGCTAAAAAAAAGTACACGGCAAAGCCTCTGCCTCGTTTTAGCGAGCTTCGCAGTCAGTTGCCCTCTCCTGTTTACGATCACAACCCGCTCTGGGTGAAGACTTATTGGAAAGCGTGGGAGTTGGCATTCAAGAACTTTCACCAGCCTGCACAGGGGACAGGTTTCGTTTCCAACTTTATCGATGCTGCATTTAATCAGGATATTTTTCTCTGGGATAGTTGCTTCATGAGCATGTTTTGTAATTATGCTTATCCTTTAGTTCCGGGCATCTCAACCCTTGACAACTTTTACGCGAAGCAGCATAAGGATGGAGAGATCAGCCGAGAGATCGTGCGGGCAACCGGGGTTGATTTCAACCCCTGGATCAACCGCAAAGACAAGCCTCTCTTCAGCCGCTGGGGATGGTGGGGGTGGCCTGATAAAATGGATACCCTGGAGATTACCCGAAACGTTCCCGTTATTTATAAGGGCCGAAAACTTCCCACCCCAAATCCTGTCTTGACCCTGGATGCTTTGAACAATCCTATTCTCGCCTGGGCGGAGTTGGAACACTACCAAATCACCGGCGACCGCCATCGTTTGCAGGAAGCGTGGGAACCTCTGGTTCATTATTACGAGTCTCTGCACAAATATCTGCGGCAAGGGAAGGGCCTGTACATCACGGACTGGGCAAGTATGGATAACTCTCCGAGAAACAAGTACCTGAAAAGTGGCGGGACCGGCGTGGATATCTCCTCGCAAATGGTCCTCTTTGCACGTCAACTCTCACAGATTGCAAAAGATCTTGGCAAGGACCAAGAAGCCAAAACTTATTCCAGAGACGCCAATAAGCTAGCCGCGCTCATTAACCGGCGCATGTGGGACAAGAAAAAGAAGTTCTACTTTGACCTACAACTTGATGGTAAGCGCGCTCCTATCATGACGATTGCGGCCTACTGGACGCTTTTGGCGAAGGTGGCCTCACGGCAGCAGGCTGCCGCGCTCGCGGCCCAGTTACAGAATCCCAACACTTTTGGCAGACTCAATATGGTTCCAACCGTAGCGGCTGACCAGCCCGGTTATGACCCGGAAGGTGGTTACTGGCGGGGCTCAGTGTGGGCGCCAACCGACACGATGGTCATCGAAGGACTAGAAAACTATGGTTATGACAATTTAGCGCGCAAGATTGCGCTCAACCACCTAAACCTTGTTGCCAAGGTTTTCCAGAAGACGGGTACGATCTGGGAAAATTACGCGCCGGATGCTGTTCAGCCTGGAAGGCCGGCGAAGTCAAATTTTGTTGGGTGGAGTGGGATTGGGCCTATTGGCTATCTTCTTGAATATGCAATCGGCCTCAGACCAGATGCTCCTCACAATGAATTAATATGGCAACTTGAACCCGGTGCACGCTGTGGTTGTAAACGTTACCGCTTCGGCGGGCATATTGTCACCTTGATAGCCAGCCCCGAAGTTGGCAAGCCCAATCAAATGCGAATCAGCGTCAAGTCAGACGGCGCTTTCCGGCTGATTGTCTATTTCATGGGGGCCCGGAGGACCTTCGACGTTGCAGGAGGAAGCCAGGAGTTCCAGATTTCTGGCAGACCTGACTCCCAGAAGATGTCTGTAGATCCAGTGCGGGGTAGATGAATAACCGGCATCCACGGCTTGACGATTCGCGATTGGAACGAAACAGACGGCAGTGGTCCTCTTAAGAATGGACAACGAGGCTCCACCTCTGTCCAATGCCTCCCCAGAAAAGAAAGGAGTTGGTCGCATGCCAAACTCGCACTTGTTCCGAAAATCATACAAATCTGCGTCGGTGGCGCTGGTCGTTTTTTTCATGATTTCGGCAACTAGCTGTAGAACAACGGATAAGGAAAGTAGCGCGGGAGAACAGCTTCCATCATGTAAGGTTTGGCCATCCGAGCCGCCAGCCGGCTGTCCCTTTCAGAAATCCACGCAGATCACAGGTGTCTGTTTCACCGGGAAACACATTCGATATGCACATGCGGACACGTGGTATCCAACCTGGGCATCAAATGGCCATCTCTACTCGCCGTGGACAGATGGGACGGTGAATGGGGTACGTTCAAGCTCGGCTGGACCGGACGCCACCACCGGCTATGCCACCATCCTAGGGGACAACCCCTTAAAGCTCCGCATCGTCGACCCGGGTGTTTACCCGGGCGACCCCGCTCCCTATGGAGGACGATATCCTTGTGGCAGCCTTGTCTACGACGGCGTATGGTATTACGGAACGTATTGTCTGATGGACTCCGATGGAAACCCCGGCAAAGGGCTCAACTGGGACATCCTGGGCCCCTTCGTAGGATTTCGCTATTCCACCGATTCCGGCCGAACGTGGCACGACACCCCCCACACCCCCCTTCATCCCCTCTTTCCCGAACCGAGAAAGCCCGGCGGCGACGTCAGGATCGGCTCACCACATTTTGTGGATTTCGGGAAAAACATGGAGTATTCCCCTGATGGCCGGGCGTATCTGGTTGGACAGGGAGCGACTAATCCCGATCCTGAGCCCCGACCAGCTAACCTCAGTTGGATCACCGGCGACCAGATTTATATGGTGCGCGTTCGGCCCAGCATTCAGAACATGAATGACCGGTCGAAGTACGAGTATTTCGGCGGGTTGGACGTATTTGGAAATCCGATCTGGACGCATGACTATTCCATGAGCAAGCCTCTGGTGGACTGGAACAACAACTGTGGCTGCGTCACGATGACTTATGACGCGCCATTGAAGAGATACCTGATGTGCATCACCAACGGTGCTAACACTATCTCGCGATTTGACACTTACATCCTGGAATCAGAGCAGATCACAGGACCGTGGAAGCTCTTCGTCTACATGCACCATTTT
>JAKAWN010000430.1 GCA_021827245.1 Acidobacteriota bacterium
TGTCCTGAGGCGCTGGAGGATCTACACTGCGCCTGAGCAAGTGGTAACGGTAGATGACCAGAACACTGGAGGACGGCTGTTGCTAACCGGAGCCGGCTGGCACTCTGACACATTGGTTCAAAGCGGCAATTACGATGGCGGTGCCTTCTGGACGGAACAAGGAAGCGGTTCCAGAACGGCTGTTTGGCGCAACGATGATCCCATGCTCGGCTTTTACAGGGTCTATGTATATTATGGACATCCCGCGATTGGCAAACTGGCGACGAACGCCCCTTTTACGATCGTCTCCGGTTCGCCGGCGCTTGGCGAAGTGGCTGCAGATGAAAAGAAGCAGACGGTGCGTGTAGACTTCACCCAAGGAGCAGGCGAATGGCATCTTCTTGGAACAGCGGAAGATCCCCGCTATGTTGAGGAGACGAATGCAGCCGATGGCGCGATTATCGTAGATGCTGTCCGGTTTGAAAGAATAAATTAAGGATCGTCCGCACAAGCTCTGCGTCGGTGCTCAGAGTGATGAATCCGACAGGTATGAGGTGATCGTCCATGAAGTACCAGAGCTTTGCGAGTCAGCAGGTCCTGGAGAAGTAGGGTCGTAAGAGCCGGCAGGAGCTGTTTCTGAACGGAATGGAGAGGGAAGTTCCCTGGCCCGGGCCGGAGTCTCTGGTTGATCCGCACGACGCGAGGGCCGGCAGGTCACTGTTATCAGCGGAGCCTGAGCGGCTGGTGGGCGGTGCCGCCATTGAGAAAACCTGGCCTTTAGACTTCAGGCTTCGAGCTAGACTCCAGGCCCGACTCTAATTTAGGAGCATGGGAATGATCTGGATATATTAGCTTGTCTGCCTTGAACCAAACTCCTGAAAGCGTTGGGATCAAACCTCAAGTTCAGTTTCGGTCGTAGTGCCGGCCGACGATGAGTTTTGCTTCCCAGTCTCTGAGGATGCCTCGGTGCTCGGCTACGATATCCTCCGAGCCTGGTTGACCAATGAGGTTGTTGAGCTCCCAGGGGTCGTTTGCGATATCAAAGAGCAGTTGTTCGGGAAACTCGGCGTAGTCCTCGCCGTGGCCTTGAACGAATTGTGTATGGGCTCCATCAGACTTGCGGACGAAAGGTTCGTTGAGATCGCCGGAGTATCTGTACTTCATGACGTATTTGTATTTCCTTGTGCGGATGAGGCGCCCCGTGAACTGCCAGCCGGCGTAAACATTGTCGCGCCATTCGGCCGTGGGCGCGCTTCCTTGGTCGACGATCTGGCGGACGCTGTATCCGCGACAGTGAGGGGGCGGAGCAATGCCCGCGTAATCGCAGAGTGTGGGCATCATGTCCACGTTGCTGACGAGGTGTTCAGTGTCCAGGACATTTGCTTTAATCCGTTTGGGACTCCAAAGTAGAAAAGGCACCTTGACGGAAGGCTCGTAGGGATGCCATTTGCTTGTGAGCCTGTGGCGTCCGAGGGCCTCGCCATGGTCTGAGACGAAGACGACCACGGTGTCGTCGTTGCGCTTGCGCACTGCGTTCATGATTCGTCCGACGTGTTCGTCGATGTCTTCGACCATGCGGTAGTAGTCGTATCCATAATTTTGCCATTGGGTATGGCTGTGGAAAGCCTTATACGGTTCCAGACCGGGAGGATACTTGAAGCTGTAGTTGTAGTTAGGTGGAAGAACTGGCAACTTGGAGCCAAGCTCGAAGACATCGTCTTCCGGAGTAGTCTCATTGCCATCGTTCTTCATCATCCAGTAACAGATATCATGGGGATTCATTAGACTTGCTACCAGCAGGTATGGTTTGTCTTCCCGGTAATTGGCGATATAGGAAGCTGCGCTGTTCGATACCTGCGGGTCAGTATAGATGCCCATGCCAGAGCCCCCTACGGGGATGGTTTCAAAGCCTGGGATTTTGCGCGGTCCACTAACATCGGGATAATTCCAGCGTCCGCCGATGTGCCATTTGCCGCAGTAGACGCGGTTGTAGTCGGAGTGCCGCTCGAACCACTGGCCCATGTTGGGTACAGTTTTGTCAATGCCGATATTTATCGTGATTACCCCGGTTTCGACTGCCATGCGTCCCGTAAACATGCAGGAGCGCGATGGTGAGCATACCGGATCGCCTGCGTGTGACTCGATGAAGGAAAAGCCTTCCTGTGCCAGGCGATCGAGGTGCGGTGTTTTTGCCCAGTGTCCACCATAGGCTCTATCCTTGAAGTAGCTGGAATAGCAGCTGAGGGCATCGATGTTCAACTGATCGGAGATGATGATGAGAATGTTGGGTTTCTTCCCGTCTGTTGTGGATCCTTCTGCCTGATTGATCGCCGCAGCCAGGGGCGGATTGCCCATGACGGAGATGCCGCCGAGAGCGACGCCGCCCTTAAGAAAATTCCGCCGGGTAAATTCAGACTGGGAGCCAGATTCAAATTCGGAATCAGGCTCAGCGTTCGGATTCGGTACGCCGGGATGATCCGGATGCATAGACTTGTTTGCCACGAAACAAACTCCTTGAAGGGCTGCGCTCAGGCGTCCTCTCTGAGAGTTGGATATTGATGGGGCAATTGACCGCTCTTTCCATTGGTTGCAGTCAAGGCGTATATCTGCAGGCCGGTGCAAACGAAGATTAGCCTGCCATGTTTGTCGACCCAGTAGACCGTGGGCACGACAGCGCGGCCAAGGTCATAGTAGGCCGTGAGCATCTCGCTTCCACCCTGCATGTGCAGGTGAGCCTGCGTGCGATAGGCCAGCCTGTGATTTGGCCATGGGGTGTCAAATTCGTCGATGAGCGTGTAGTCGATGGGTTGCATCATCTGGCCGGGCAACCGCTGCACTGCTTCAAGGAGGGTCCATTCGTTGGAGTAGCGGCCCGGAATGGGAAATGCGCTGGTTCGAAAGTTGTCACGGATGGCCAGTATCCCGTTGCTTACGCGGGCACTGTGGCGGCGACCGCTCAAGAGGTAAGGTTTGCCGTTTGGCGTGAGCGCCATCTTCGTATCAAAGACCCAGGATTCAGGCGTAGCTAGCAAATCTGTGCGGCAATTCAATTCTGCGTGTTGAAACTGGGAATAGCCGGAGTTGCCGACTCGCTGCGTCAGGACTTTCAATATGAATTGTTTGGAGCCCTTGGAAGACCTTTCGAGCGAAAACCGTCCCACTTTCCTGGCGTTCAGGGGTTGGAGCAGATACATGGTGTAATCCTGCTTCCAGTCTTCAGTAGGGTTAAAGTTGGCAACTGGCGGCGGTGTGTAGACTGGCAGAAGATACGCTATCCTTCGCAAGCTGAAGTCCTGACTGACCTGTGACGGAAGATCCTGCTCCATTTGCTGCGTGACAATGGGTCTGTTATGAGGTTGTTGCATAATCTCCTCCATGCAGCGAGATCGCCTTCCCCGGACTTTCGGCGATCTTGAAGGGTTCTGCGCGGGAGTTTGATGGGTTCTGTCAAGAACACATTGTTGTCGAAATGTTTGCCAGCGGTGTCGGAGACAAAGTGGGTTGCGCTGGAATGAAATGCGGAAAATAATGATACTTGCTTGCTGCCATGGAGGTAGCTGCGTTGGTTTGGACAGGTTGTTCTGGTGTTAAGTGGAACAATTGCTCGTCGGAGTCGAGGCGGCGGAAAGGTGAAAAATGGCTTCATCGACTTCAAAGATCTGTGGGAAGGGCGCGAAGCGGCTTGATCGCTTTCCGCGCTTTCCAGCAGACTGGAAGTTCCACGGCCGGTCTGATGGCGCATTAGACCGCCCGTGCCTCGATCGGATAGTCGGATTATAGCTGGTCCGCGGAACGTGTCAATGATTGTGGACAGGCAGCAGCAAATCCAAGAGCCGGTTTGCGATCGTGGCACGGGATATCACTTACACGGGATATCACTTATAGCTGAGATAGGGTGCGCTGCCGATTCTGGGTGCGGTAATGGTAGAGCATGAAGCCACGAAAGCCGTATCCAAGTGACACAAGCGACATAGGGCGGGACTGTTTGAGCGGATTCTTTCCATTCCGGAAGCGGTGCGCATTCGCACCAAACCGCGCCGGTTAGATCTGTAGGAAGTCTTCAACGCCATACTCTATGTGCTCAGGAGCGGCTGACAATGGCGTATGCTTCCCGAAGGATTCCCCCATTGGGTCACGGTGTATTCGTATTTTGCCAGGTGGAGCGCGCGCCGTCAGGACGGAGTGAGCGGCCTGGGGCAAGCCTTAAGAATCTGTTGGCGAGGTCCGCATGGAGCTTGGGCGCAACACGCAGACCGGCTTTGGCATTGTTGATGCGCAGAGCGTGAGGAACGCCGACACGGCCGCACCGGATGGCTGGCGTGATTTTCTGCGGCTCGGCGACCGCCTGCGGGTGGCTCTGGGTGGGACCAAATATTTCGTGTCGCAGAAGATCTCCCGCCCGCGCTGTCTGAAGCGGGAGCGCTCCAGCGGCAAGACCGAGTATGACCACGCTCTGCTCGGGGCCACGCTGGTGGCTCCGGGGCACAATTGCGTCTTGCCGCGTCGAGCTTGTCGCCTGCGCCCGCGCTCGGTGGAAGATCGAAAACGAAGGCTTCCATGTGCTGAATAGCAAAGGCTAGACCATTTTCCCTGAAGGTGTAAGCAAGGGGAACGACTCCTGTGGGCGTTTTCCTCAATGAAAACGCCACTGAACGCCCGCTTCCGTACACCCATCATCAGGGAAAATGGTCTACAACCTGGCCCACAACTTCGGGTACGGCCAACAGTATCTGGCGGCCACGTTTGCCGCGCTCAACCCGCTGGCCTTTGCCTTCCACACCGTCCTGGACTGCCGGGAAACCCTCTGGCAACCGACCTACCAAGCCATCGGCGCGCACAGAGCCTTCTTCGCCCACCTCCACACCATCGCGGCCTACGGCTCGTTTCCAAGCCGGATGGCGCTATTTCTTGCTATGGCTTCCGGCAAAGCCCCCTCCTTTAAAGAGAATTTCTGCCAGAGAGAAGCTCGCCTTGACAAGGCACAGTCGCACTTGATACTGTGGCGGACGGTTGCAATACATAAATTGTATTCACATCGTGCGATCGATCGGGAGTGAGAACCGAGGCGATTGTCCGTAGCCAGCAAAGCAGGCGGCCCAGCAAGTGGAGGACATCTCGCGGTGTTGTTTGGAGGTAGCTTTGGGGAGAGATGAGGAGAATGCTTTGCAGGCGGGCTTCGGCCAGGGTGCGGTTGCCGCTCCGCACCTTGCGCGTGCCTACCCTGGGGCGAGTGACCTGCTCGGCACGCCAGTGAGCAGCTTTCAGTCCAGGGCAGCAGAGGGACGTAGACAACGGGTTGTGCCATCGCCCTCCGGGAATTGGCATGGGGGTAAGTCTCTCACCATGATTCTCACAGAAGGCTGCCGGCATCTTGCTGTGTCGCAGGCCAAACTGCTTGTTCGGCGCCACGGCCAGATCGAGGGCCGGATTGAGGGACAGATCGAGCGACCGCGGCCCCTACTGCGAAGCCCCCTCGCCAGCCGCGTCGAAAGTCTGACGGGGGTGGCACCCGTCGGTGATGAGCCGTCCGCAGGCACGGCGACGACCCACGGGGATGCAAAACTCACGGAGCTCCACTCGCGGCAGGAGAAGCAGGGGAATCTGGCTCTGGCACGGCTCGGCCACGCCGGCTTCTTCGGCGGCGCCGCCGTAGTGCGCGAAGTGCGCCGCCAGCGGTGCGCCAATTGCCGTTTTGATGCGCTGCGTCTCCATGTGGCAACAGCGAGGCCCATACTGACATCGGGACAACCGGCCCAGCTT
>JAKAWN010000431.1 GCA_021827245.1 Acidobacteriota bacterium
TTACGATCCCCGGAATCGCCATCACCATGACCCCGGAATCGTTATTACGATAATTCCGGAACGGCCATCACGATGATTTCGGAATCGCCATCACCATGCCGCGGAATCCCCATTTGCAGCCAAACGAGAAATATTTTCACACGAACTTAATATTGGGTGGGCCCTGACGTGTTAAAGCATCTGGCTAACCCGGCCGCGTGAGCCGGAACAGGTGTCGGGATGCCATGAGGGCGACAATGGCAACGAAATTCGACGATACCGGGCGTACGTTCCTCGGGTTGAAACTTCTTTTGGAATAGCGCAAAGTGCTGGCTGAGAAACGTACTTTCGCGGGAATTCCTATGGACTCATCAGATGTGAAGCTAAACCCAAGAAAGCTGGTCTGCACAAAAGGACCAACGGATTGCGGGATTTGGGCAAAGCATGTACCAAAGAGGCATTATCTCTCATCGGTCTTGACAGGCGCATTTCATGGGGTAGGCTGGAACTTAGCAAAGAACAAGTGAGGGGACCCGCATGCCGAGCCAGGCATGCGCAACCACGAGCATTGTCCCTTCATCAAACGCACGCAGGCGAGGAATGATGCTTTCGTACGTCTGGGCCTAGAAGGCGCGTCAGACGCTAGGGCATTGCGATTGGCGATCCGCGTAGGAATCATCACTCTGCCTTTATCGAAACACGGGCCTTTCAATGGGAAACGAGAGCCAAGAGAAATCCGTTCAACTTCCGCAGTCCGTGAGTTCTCCGGAAGGTAGCCCGCCCGCTTTTTCAGCCGGCAAGTCATATTTGACGACGGTCGCCCATGAGCTGAAGACTCCGGTGGCGATTATCTGTGGTTACATTGAAATCCTCCTGGAGGGGGATCTTGGTCCGTTGAACGCGGAGCAAAAGCAAGTGTTGGCCGATGCGTTGGCCAACTGCACGCGACTGAAGAAATTCGTGGGAGAATTTCTTTCCCACGCCGCTCTGGAAACCGCGAAGGCCAGGTTGTACCTTGAGCGCGGCGACCTGAACCAGTGCCTTGCGGACGTTTGCTGCTACTGGCGGCAGCAGGTCCAGGCCAAAGGCGTAGCTCTCTATTTCAATCCCGCCGCGGACATGGATCCTTTTTGGTTCGACCATGACAAGGTCCAGCAGATCGTTTCGAATCTATTAGACAATGCGTTGAAGTTTACGCCCTCGGGCGGAACAATTTGGGTGGCCACGTATGGCGCCCGGCTGGATACTCTGGCTGCCGGGGACGCCGAGAGCGCCGGCGTCGAATCAGCCGGCGCCGGTTCGGTCCCGGCAGTGAAGATTGTGGTCGCCGACACAGGCCCAGGCATTCCCGCTGAGTTTTACACCGAGGTTTTTACCGAGTTTTTTAGAATCTCTAACCAGAAAGGCAATCCCAACGGGACCGGATTGGGACTTTCGATCGCCAAGCGGCTGACTCAAATGCACGGCGGCAGAATCTGGATCGAATGCGAGCCGGGAGCCGGGACTCGAATTAGTTTCCTGATTCCTATGCGGCGCGAAGAACGGGAGGCGGAATGTCAGGAAATGGACCGGCTATGAAGGCGCAGCCGAAAATCCTTGTTGTCGATGATGAGCCCCACATGCTGGGTTATATGCGCAGGGTCCTGGAAATGGATTCCTACCGCGTGGAAACGGCCTCCTCTGGCCAGGAAGCCCTGCAGCGACTGGATGGGCCGGCTCATCCTGACCTCATCTTGCTCGATACCATAATGCCCGAAATGGATGGACTCGAGACCTTGGCGAAGCTGCGCCAGCTTCAGCCGAAGTCGAAAGTCATTATGCTTTCCTGCATGGCTGACCCCAAAACCATTGTTCAAGCCGTCCAGCTCGGCGCTCTCGATTACATCGTCAAACCCTTTGACCGTAGTGAGCTTGATGCCGCCATCCGTCGCCACCTGTCCGGCCAGGCCGGCGCGAATGGCGAGAGGGTACGGGATGTTTCTGCGGAAGAGCTTGACGGCGAGGCGGAGTTTGTCGCGCCCAGCGAAGCCATGCGGCGAGTCCGCGCGCAGGTGGACGTGCTCGCGGGTGTTGACGTCCCCGTCCTCCTGCTGGGCGAAAGCGGAACGGGAAAAGGAGTGGTCGCCAATCTCATTCACAAGCTGTCTTCCCGTTCAGCCCAGCCATTCTTGAAGGTGAACTGCGCCGCTCTCCCAGCCGACCTTCTGGAGAGCGAACTGTTCGGATATGAAGCCGGCGCTTTCACGGGGGCAGTGAAAGCGAAGCCCGGCAAGTTTGAGCAGTGCGACAAAGGGACAATTCTTCTCGATGAAATCGGGGAATTGCCGCCCAGTCTTCAGGCAAAACTTCTCCACGTTTTGCAGGACAAGGAATTTTCCAGGCTGGGAAGCCGGTCCGTCATACGGGTTGACGTGCGAGTCATCGCCGCAACCAACGTGGATGTTCCCCGGGCGCTGGCCGCGGGAAAACTTCGCGAGGATCTCTATTACCGCCTGAATGCCTTTACCATCCAGATCCCTCCGCTGAGGGAGCAGCGGGAAGGAGTACCTCTTCTGCTGAGGTATTTCATGTTCCGGGCTGCCGCCGAATACGGGCGTGAGCCGCTCGCGCTCTCGCCGGCTCTCCTTGACGCCGCCATCGCCTACGACTGGCCAGGCAACGTCCGGGAGCTGGAAAATTTCGTCAAGCGATATCTGATTATCGGGGACGAAGCGCAGATCCTGAAGGATCTCGGAGAGGACAAACAGAAAACGACTTCGGAATCGCCCCTTCCTTCGCCATCCTCTCAGACCAACGACTTGAAATCGCTGGTCCGAGACCTGAAAAGCGAAGCTGAAATGGAGGCGATAGGCCGAACCTTAGAGCAGGTGATCTGGAATCGAAAAAAAGCGGCGCGCGCGCTCAATATCAGCTACAAGGCATTGCTCTACAAGATCAGGAAGTACGGTCTTGAAAGACGGCCTCCGTTTGATAGGCCGCAGCACTCAACTCCTCGCTGATCTCCAAAGTCTTGACAAGAATTCCTCCGCCAGGCTACAAGTTTTCGAGCGCAGCAGTTTCCGTTTGTGGGAAAGGGACTTCCCATATGTGAAAATGTTTTCTCAGAATTACCCCAAGGCATCTTTAGCCGACCAAGGCCACGCTATCCCGCAAGGGTGCCTAATCCTCGACGTCAAGTAATAAATGTCATTGAAATCACAGGTTCGTTGTTGCCCTATGCAAGAGTTTGCAAATTTGAAGCAAGAGAGCGCAGTTTGGAGACAAATTTGCTCACGCGAGGGGTGAGCACAAGACAGATAAGTGAGAGGGGACTTGATGGACACAGAGGGATTATTGTCTGCGCCTCAATGGTCGCAGATGGACGCGCTGCCTCCTTTTGATGTCATCTTTGGGCGATCGCAGCCGATGCAAGCAGTTCGCGAAAAGATGGAGAGGCTGGCGGGAACGAATGTTCCGGTTCTGATCCAGGGGGAAAGTGGAACGGGAAAAGAAATCACTGCAAGGACGTTGCACCACACCTCGCCGTGGAGCGATGGGCCTTTTGTAAAAGTAAGTTGTCCCGCCATCCCCGCAACGCTCATGGAAAGCGAGCTCTTCGGCTACGAGAAAGGCGCCTTCACGGGCGCCTATGGGTCGAAGCCCGGCCGGGTCGAGATGGCGAACCGCGGAACGCTGTTCATGGACGAGATCGGCGAACTGGATATGGGCTTGCAGGCCAAGCTGCTGCAGGTGCTTCAAGACGGGCAGTTCTGCAGGATCGGCGGCAAGGAAGACACTCGAGTCGAAGCGCGGATCGTTTGCGCCACGAATCGGGATTTGCAGGAAGAAATCGAGACCGGACGCTTCCGGGCCGACCTGTTTTATCGGATCAATGTGGTCAACCTTGAGCTGCCTCCACTGCGAGAACGTCGCGAGGACGTTCCTGATTTGGTCGAATATTTTCTCAAGACCTTTAGCGATTCCTTCAAGCGGATGGTCTCACAGCCTTCGCACCGTCTCCTGCAATTCATGCAACAATATGCCTGGCCGGGAAACATCCGGCAGCTTGAAAATGTCATCAAGCGATATGTCATCTTTGGTTCTGAGGATGCAATCGCCACGGATCTCGCCGTCCAGGCCTCAAGCAGCGCCTCCTTCGACTTGCCGACCGGGAACCAGCCGGTGGCGCTCAAGGAACTGACTCACCGTGCTGTCCAGGATCTCGAGCGAAAAATCATCCTGAAAGCTCTCCAAACACACCACTGGAACCGCAAAGCAGCCGCGCGAACGCTCAAGATCAGCTATCGCGCCCTGCTGTACAAAATCCGCAACGCCGGCCTGGAAGCGAAGCCTGTGGCAGCGGCCCCGTCCTATATATCTGACCCTGTTTGAGACGATAGGGGCAGACGGTCGCGTGCTTGAAACGCGGACCGATTGGAAGGTTCCCGAGAGGCGAGACAAGTGGCAGTGAAGTGCACAGCCCGATGGCGGTCTAATGGGTTTAGGAAACAGGAAGTTAGGCAATTTCAGCAAATGTGCAACGGGATTCACTGTTTGAGGGGCAAGATTAAAATCATGGTCTGTAACTCGTTGAAAAATAGGCGTAATTTTCTAAGCTTGCTTTGGCACGACGGATGCCTTGGAAGTACGGCGTAAGGCGGAAGAATCTCTGAAGGGAAGGGGAGTGCGATGCGAAAACTGATAATTTTGGCTGCTTTTCTTGCTTTGGTCGTGCCTGGTGTGCTGCTGGGAGACACAATAAACTTGAACGCCCCGGTAACGGGCACGATTACCATTACGCCGTCGGGCAGCGGCAACATTGCTTCCATGACGTTCAGCAGCATGAGTTGGACATCAACCGGCGAAGGTTCAGTTTTGGGTGGTACCAGCGGCGACTCCTTCCTCACCGGGAGTGGCTCTGAATCAGGGACGCTCGCATTTGATAGCGAGACGGGGGGGTCAGAGGTATATGATCTTACGCAGAGCGGGAGCTTGAATTACTGCTACTCCTCGTCGACGAGCTCTTGCACGAGCCCCTTTTTAACAGGATCTGTGAACTTCACCGGTCTGACGACATCAGACGGCATCCACTACTCCCTTGGGGGCACCCTGACCGGTCTTGGTGGCAGCGATGCGAATAGCTTCGGGAGTGGCACTCTCTCGTTCTTTATTGACTTCACGGGGGGCTCCGACCTGAGTGATGTTACGAGCATAACCCCACTGACCTTTTCAAACTCAACCGGCGAAGTTACTGTTCCCGAGCCGCGCACAGCCTCATTGCTGAGCGCAGGGCTTGGCTTGGTCGCTTTGGCGGCGCTATAGGGTACCCGTCACACTCGCATGCAACTCTTGACCTTCCGAACCGGGTGAGGCTCCAAGCCTCACCAGGTCTTGTTTCTCCACCCTGACTCGAGGTCGACACACTGCCTCTCCACAGGCCTCTTCCTCGATCCTTCCGCCGGGTCTCGGCGAACTTTCGCAGTTGAGGGGGTGGAGCGAGGGTAAGTGCTTTGTTTTTAGCGAAGCGATCGCCAAGGTCGGCATTACATTTCCAGCCTCGGCGGCGGGGGCTCCTGCAAAGCCTTGATGCGGGGTGGCGGCTGTAAAGGCAGGGCCAGATCCAGGGTGAATTCGTTCTGGCCTGCAAGGGTATGAGCTGCAAGCGCTTGTAACTTGTTCTGGACATCCGGTCCGTGATGCTGTAGGTTTCCCTTCAAGCGTGCGTGAGGTTGGGCGCGCTGGAGAGGG
>JAKAWN010000432.1 GCA_021827245.1 Acidobacteriota bacterium
TTCCGATCTCGATAGACATGTTCCAGGAAAAGCCGCTCCATGCGCCGCGAGTTCTGCTCGCCGAGTTCGAAATCGTAGGGAGGGTTCAGGTAAATCAGAGAGAAGGAGTCGACGGGGCATTGCACGTCAAAGCAGTTTCCTTGGATTAAGTCAGTTTCGAAGGATCGAGCTTTTTCCGCCCGGTAGGTGTCCAATTCGATTCCGAAGCGAAGCACCTGTGCATCGGAGGTGATCTTGGCGAAGGCGACCCCATCGCCAATGCAGGGATCGAGCGCCGGAGACTGTTGGTCAGGGAATCTCAGGAAACGGCGGATTCGCTCCGCCTCTGCAACCGGAAGCGGGTAGAAACCCAGCTTAGAGCGTCCAGCTAAGCGCAATTTCGTTCTCCTTTCGCATGCGTTGTTTCAGACAGGAAATCTCAGGGAAGAGAAGACAGCGGCAGCACAAGGTGACCGAAACGGCCCAGAAAACAGGATTCCTATTGCTTAACGGAGAAGATGTTGCAGAAAGAGCCCGCTTATTTGGCTATCTGTCCGACCGGTGCTAGATTCCCAACCGTCATGGCGCTCGCGGTCCAACAAGACGCTGGTCCAACATCGGATATTTGTCAGCGTGTAGTCCTACGGATTCATCCAAAGGGCGACAGGTCAGAGTCCATTTTCACTGACGGCACGTCTATCCTGGCCTCAAATTTTCTCGCGTCTTTCATTCGGCCGGGAGACGAATTTAGCTTTCCACTCGCCCTCGAAGCGGCAAACGCACGCACGGAAATTTACGTCCGCAACCCGAATCCGGAATCGAGAAGGCGCGATATCTTCCAGGCACCGGTCGGGTACGCCACGCAGCCCCAGAAGGACAAGCGCAACAATCTCTTCGTCTCGGCAGAGGTAGCCGGAGGACGGCTAGGGATCTCGGCGATCCATTTGCGTTGTGAGACACTGCGGGATTATTTCTATGTTGGCAACCGCCGCAAGGCCTGGGACCGACAGCCCTCTTTCTACGAGCTTTTTCGAGTCGATTCCAAAGCCTCGCCGGCCGACTTGCGGCTTGCCTTCAAACTCCGCGGCCTCGAACTCCGCGCCTCGCGAGCGCCCGCCAGCGATCTTGCCAGTCTGGAGCGCGCCTTCAACATCCTCGCCCGCCCCGAGCTGCGCTCTTGCTACGACTCTCTCTTGACCGATTCGGCGGCTCCAGCACTTTTCCCCTATGGCGGCTTTGGCTCCCTGCTCGTGGCTGGAGGCCGTGCCAGCGACGGCAGGACTTTTTACGCCTCTCGCATCTTGGCGTTCCTGCCTGACCGAAGAGTGAAGAGCTTCCCGATGCCGTTGCGAAAGGTCACGTTTTACGCTGATCGCGCAGCCTACCGCGATTCCCGGCGCAAGTTTGAGATCCTTTTCGACCAAGCCCTGTTGCCACTGTCGTGGGATTCGACCTGGAACCAGTGGGCGCATCTGTTGGCCACGAAAATCGGCGTGAAGGCGACGTTCGTTCAGACCGGCAAATATCAACACCGCGCTGGCGAATGGCATCTTGTGGAATGGGAGGCGGCGGTTCCCAGCCGTATCGATGTCCAGCTCCCCGCGAACATTGAGGAGCAGATTGCCGAGGCCCGCAGAACCCACCACCGCTTCGGCCAATGCGCCCAAGCCCTCGATCGACTTCGCCAACGAATCGAATCTGCCCCGCTTGAGCGAGCCGATCTGCAAAAGCTCTGCGCGGCCTTTGGCATTCCCCACGATTTCGACGTGGCCTTGATCACGTGGCGCCCGGATTACAACGCTTTCTACTATCGGCAGCTCTCGAACCGCGCCCGCCGCCTCTACGTGTTCCGCTCAGAATACATTTTTGATCTCGAACAGGCGGTGGTCGTGGAGACCCCTCAGCTCGGCCACGCGACGTACGTCTTCTCGAAGCCGGCCAGCATGACCGATTTCTTGGTCCTCTACAGCCACGTCACGAAAGACGACATCCGCCACAACCGCAATAACATCGCCGAGAAGCTAGCCTTTCAGACCCGCCTGATCCATGGCACGAATCCCCAGGTGTGGCTGAAAGAGCTGAGGGCGGGCCTCGGGGAAACCTCCGGATCCGCTGAGCTCCCGGATTGATTGGCAGCAGCATTGACCAGCCACACTCAGAACGGAATCTCATCATCCGCGGCATGCTGCGTGCTGCTCGCCATTGTGCGCTGCTCGCTGCCGTTGGGGTTCCCATTCGCCGTCCCTCCGAGAACGCGCAGAGATGTCACGACGACCTCGGTAGCGGTCCTTGTCGTGCCCTCACGGTCTTCAAATTGCCGCGTCTGCAAGCGCCCTTCGATGAACACATGCTTCCCTTTCGTGATCAATTTACCGGCGATCTCGGCCACCTTGTTCCATGCGACACAGCGCACCCACTCGACCCTCTGCCGGTTTCCGTTGTTCTTGTCGCGAAAAGGCTCATTGATGGCGAGCGAGAAATTGGCCACGGACTTTCCCGACGATGTGGTTCGCACGGTCGCATCCCGCCCGGCGTTCCCGATGAGGATTACCTTGTTGACTCCGACATTCGACATGTGACCTTCCTCCGTCTACCGATCGATTTCCTCCCGAAGATGACCAACGCACAGTGACTCCTGCCTCCTGCCTACACGTGGCACTTTCGTCGAGCGAATGGTCAGGCACAGGTAGCCTGCGGTGCGGACAGGCATTAGCAGCCATCAAGCCTGCGATCAGCCAAGGAGTTCTGAAACTGCCCAAGAACCCACCTTGCTCAATCTGTTCTGGGCGTAGTGGCGCGTGGAACCCGATTCCCAAAACTTGAAAGTCCGCGGGGGAGAGCTAAGATTCGACTCCTTATCAGGCGCGGAGGCGCCCAAAATCAGATCGGCAAGCGGAGAACATGGACAACCGAATTGCGACGGATGTCATAAAGCGGCGAGAAGCCCTAGGAATTTTGGAAATCCGCTCCTGAGGCAGGAGTGATGCAGAGCGAAGCCAGGGTCGAAAACGGTTCAGTGCCGGCTACGGAGGCGCGACTCCTCAACGTGCAAGAAGCCGCCCGTTATATGGCTGTCTCCGTCTCCACCCTCTATGGGTGGGTCTGGCAACGCCGGATTCCTTTCGTGAAGATGGGTAGAGCACTCCGCTTTGATCTCCACGACCTTAATAGGTTTATCGAAACGAGTCGGGTCAAGTCCGGTTCGGCTGGATTCTCAGCAAAATAGGGGGCGCCCCGAGTAAAATAAGGGCGCGGCTGGCAAAGGGAGGAAAGGAAGCCGCAAGTGGGTCTCTACCAAAGAGGTCAAGTCTGGTGGATTGATTTCTGCGATCAAAACCGAAGACGGGTCCAGGAATCTTCGCACAGTTCCAACAGGCGCGATGCCGAAGCTCTTCTCACGTTGAGGAAAGCCGAGATTTTGCGGGGCGTTTACAAACGACCCGTGAAAATCACCTTCGAAGCGTTTGGCGCACGCTATATGGAGCATGCGAAGATTAACAAGCGATCCTGGTTGCGAGATCAGCAAATGCTTGAGCATCTCAGAGAATTCTTTGGGAGCGAGCGAGAGCTCGGGGAAATCACGCCTGCCGAGATTGAGGGGTACAAGCTCCATCGGCGTGCGTCAGTTTCGGGCTCGACCGTGAATCGGGAGCTAGCCTTGCTCAAGCGGATGTTCAATCTCGCGATCACATGGGATCTCTTTTTGGACTCAAATCCCGTTCGCAAGGTGAAATTCTTTCGGGAATTCAACACCGGCGTGCGGGTCTTGAGCCCGGAAGAGGAAGAGAAACTGCTTCAGAATGCAGCCCCATACATTCAGGATTTGGTTCGGTTTGACCTGAACACGGGCTTGCGAATTGGGGAAGTCTTCTGGCTACGTTGGTCTCAGGTGGATTGGGAAAACCATGTTTTGAACGTCTTTGCTCACAAGACCGGCAAGACCCGAGACGTTCCGATCAATTCGGAAGCGCTCAAGGTTTTGCAGGCTTGGCATTTGGCAAAGAAAAACGAGTTCGTTTTCTACAACCCTGAGACCGGAAAACCGTTTGTCGATCTCAAATCTGGATTCGCCCTGGCCTGCAAGAAGGCAGGAATCTCGGGCGTGACGTGGCACACGCTGCGCCACACCTTCGCTTCTCGCTTGCTGGACCGGGGTGCGGACATCGTGACCGTGAAAGAGCTACTCGGGCACTCGACTGTTACAGTGACAATGCGTTACACGCACACGAACCTCGCATCCAAGCAGGCTGCCGTCGACAAACTGAGCAGGGCTTGTGACAATTTTGTGACAGTGGGCCCGAGGATGCACCATTCGCGGGGCAGACTGTCACAAAGACGGGTAGTAAGTTACACTGGCTCAAGCAGTTAATTTCGGAGGAGTGGGTGAGTGGTTGAAACCGGCGGTCTTGAAAACCGTTAGGCCCGCGAGGGTCTCGGGGGTTCGAATCCCTCCTCCTCCGCCATTCCGCTCGGGGTCCCGGCTGCGCCGGGATTTCGGCTGAGGGCTCGGACGCCCTCAAGGCGCCTCAAGTTCGAATCCCTCCTCCTCCGCCAGACTTTTCGCGGAACCGACACCCCTCGCGCACCGCCCCGTCTTCGCGCGGGACGGTGCTGTTTCCGCACATCCTCGCCGAATGGTCCGGAAGTACTACGGCTTTTTCCCCGCTCCTCGCACTAGAATTCCTTATCCGCTGATGTCTGGGGTTCGCTGGCTGTCCAGACCGTTTCTGCTCGCCTGTTTTCTTCTGGCGACGTACGCGGCCGTGGCGATGTTCGTGGCGCCGGGCCGTGCGCGTTCCGCCTTTGGAGTGGTGGTGCTGTGTCTTGCGCCGCTCGTCGCCAATCTCGGCCTGCTCTCGAGTTCCGGCTCGCACTTTCGGCGTCAAAACACTTTTTGGGTCTTATGGGCGGCCGGGTGCGCCTTGTGGTCCGCAGCGGAACTCCTTTGGGCCATTCCGCTGCTCCGGGGAGGACGAATCGCTCCGCAGGGCGTCGCCGATCTGCTGTTTTTCCTCAGTTTCGCGCCGATGCTGGCGGCGCTTTCGCTGCGTCCGCACCGGCGATGCGTAGCCAATGCTCTGCGCAACGGTTATGTGGATCTGTTGCTGCTCTTCGGTCTGTGGCTCTACCTCTACGGCTACTTCGTTCTCGCGCCATCCGATTTTTCCGCGCGTTCGCCGGGCTACGCATTGCGCTACGCCGGGCTTGCGGCTGCGGTCAATTTCCTGCTCGCGCCCCTGCTGTTCCATTTGTGGCGCACCACGCGCGGCGGCTGGCGCCAGCTCTACGGCCATCTGCTCGGCGCGGCAACTCTTCACGCCGCAGGATGGCTCGCGATCCGTTGGGCGCTCGCGCGCGGCGTCTATCATCCCTGCTCGCTCTGGGACGTTCCCCTCATCGCGTCGTTCCTCTGGTTCGGATGGACGGGGATGGAAGCGCATCGGCTCAAGCCGGCGCCGGTGGAACGGCGCGGCGCTTTGAGTCACCGCTGGGCGTTGCGCCTGGAGGCCACGGGAATCATTTCCCTGTCGCTACTGGGAGCGCTGGCGATGCTTGGTGGGCGCGGCACGCGGACGGGGCAAATCCAGGGTGACCTGACGCTCGGCGCGATCGTCGTCGGCATGCTGCTGCTCCTATTGCGCCAGCGGCGGGTGGATCGTTACCGTCACCGCCTGCTCGAGCAAACGCAAATTTCGCTCGACAAGAAAAACCGCCATCAGCTCCAT